>DASXAA010000001.1:0-14520 GCA_036407035.1 Thermoleophilaceae bacterium
CAGGCGCCGCTCGAGCCACTTCGGGATCCACCAGTTCCACTTGCCCATCAGCTGCATCACCGCCGGCACGAGAACCATGCGGACGAGCGTGGCGTCCAGGAGGATCGCCGATGCGAGGCCGATCCCGAACAGCTTCAGGAACACGTCCTGCGCCGCCAGGAAGGCGAGGAAGACGACCACCATGATCGCGGCGGCCGCCGTGATCACCCTCGCCGTCTTGGCGAGGCCGTCGGCCACCGCACGGCTGGTGTCGCCGTGCCTCAGGTACTCCTCGCGGATTCGCGACACCAGGAAGACCTCGTAGTCCATCGAGAGGCCGAAGAGGATCGCGAACATCATCACCGGCATGAACGGCGCGACCGGCACCTCGTGGTCGATGCCGATCAGCTCGGACACCGCACCGCCCTTCGCGACCAGCGTCATCACGCCGTAGGCGGCACTCACCGACAGCAGGTTCATGATCGCCGCCTTCAGCGAGATCAGCGGCGAGTGGAACGCCACCAGCAGGAGCAGGAACGAGAGGCCGACCACGCCGACGATGAACAGCGGCATGCGGCCCTTCATGTACTCGCTCTGGTCCTCGAGCGCGGCGGTCACGCCGCCGATCTCGGCCCGGATGTCCGAGTCGCCGAGCTCCTCCGGGACCACCTCGTTCCGCAGCCGGTTCACGAGGTCCTCGGTCCCCTTGTCCTGCGGCGAGCCGTCGGGGATCACCGTGACGATCGCGGCGTCGCCCGCGTCGTTGATGCGCGGGTCCGGGACGAACGCCACGCCGGGCTCGCTGCGGAGCCGGTCCGCGAGCGCGTCGATCTTCGCCTTCGAGGCCTGGTCCTGGTCGGGCAGGTCGGCCGCGATGACGAGCGGGCCGTTCGAGCCCGGGCCGAACCCCTCCGTGTTCAGGTCGTAGGCCTGGCGGGTCATCGTGTCGGGCGGGTCGTTGCCGGCGTCCGGGAAGCCGAGCCTCATGCCGAGCGCCGGGGCGGCGAGCGCGAGCAGCACCGCGGTGGCGGCGATCGCGGCGGTCCAGGGGCGCCGCTGCACGGCGTGGCTCCACCTGCCCGCGAGCGACTCCTCGCTGCCCTCGCTCCTCATCGCTCTGCCGAGGAACGGGATCCGCAGGCGGTCGACCCTGGGGCCGAGGTACGCCAGCATCGCGGGCAACAGGCTGATCGACGCGAGCATCACGACCAGCACGGCGAGCGAGGCCGAGATCGCCACGCCGTACATGTACGGCAGGCCGGTGAGGAAGAGCCCGAGCACCGCGATCACGACCGTGCTGCCGGCAATCAGGACGCTGCGGCCGGCGGTGGTCACGGCCTCCACGACCGCGTCGTGGCGGTCCTTGCCCTGCCGCATCGCCGAGCGGAAGCGGGTGAGCACGAGCAGCGAGTAGTCGATGCCGACGCCGATGCCGATCAGGCCGGACACCGCCGTGGTCCAGTCGGGCACGTCGATGACGTTCGCGAGCAGGGCGATCAGGCCGCCCGACGTGATTCCGAGCCCGACGAGCGCGATCATCAGCGGCAGCCCGGCCGCTACGACCGAGCCGAACGCCAGCAGCAGGACGATTGCGGCGCCGAGGAAGCCGATGCCCTCAGGGCTCGCCTGGTCCTGGGCCGCGTAGATCGGGTCCCCGCCGAGCTTGATCTCGAGGCCGTCGCCGCTGTGCTTCTCGGCGGCGTCGATCAGCTTCTCGCCGTCCTCCTTCTTCACGTCCCAGCCCGGGACGGTCATCGGCAGCGTGGTGGCGCCGATCTGTCCGTTGCGCGAGATCCGGATCGGCGTGTGGTCGGCGATGTGATCGACCTTCTCGGCGTCGGCGAGGAAGGCGTTCACCTGCTGCTTGGCGGCTGCGGCGCCGGCGCCGTCCTTCGCCTTCCAGACGGCGTAGATCTCCTGTCCGGAGTAGCCGTCGAAGCGCTGCTTGGTCAGGTCGCCGGCCGCCTTGGACTCGGATCCAGGCGTGTCGTAGTCGGCGTTGAACTCACCGGCCAGCGAGGAGCCCACGCCGATGATCACGACGGCGGAGATGATCCAGGCGAGGAGCATCCGGCCGCGTCGGCGGTAGGCGAGATCGGCCAACCGGGCTAGAAAACGTGTCATTCGGTTCCCTTCACTTGTACGCCGGTCAAGCTAGCCACGCGCCTTGCCGGCGTCTTCTTCATTCGTGCGGTCTTGGGTAGACGTGATCGGGGCCTTGTACATGCCGTTTAGGACCGTCGCTGTCCGCATAACTAATCGGGCGGCATGGAGAAGCCGAACATGCGCTCGGCCTCGATGCGGGCGTAGACGGGCCCGGAGTCGATGAACTCCTCCCACTCCTCGCCGTAGCGCGGCGTGTAGACGTCGAGCAGCGTCTGCCTGAAATCGAGGTCCTCGCGTTGGTCGACTGCGACGGCACGGCCGTGCACGGTCACCGACAGCTCCTCGCCCGGCAGGTGCGTGGCGCTCACCTGCGGACGCGCGCGGATGTGGCGGAAGCGGGTCGAGTCGGGCGATGAGCCGAAGTGGAAGCTGCCGCGGTGGAGGATCCCGTCGACCGGGCCGACGAGCGGGCGCCCGTCGGCGGTCACGGTCGCGAGGGCGAGCAGGCACATCCCCTGCAGCCGCTCGGAGATCTGCGCGGCCGTCAGCCGCCGTTCCGGCGTGTGGATCCGGAGCAGATGGGCGCCCGCCGACGCGTAGCTACGGTCGAGCACCTCCTGCATGTCGGCGATGTCCTCCGGCGTCTCGTGCACCGTCGTAGGACAGCACATCGAGCGCGCGACGGGCGAGGCGCCCGCTGCGAATCCGCGCCGCCATCCACTCGTACTCGGCCCTCAGACCCGCCTCCAGAGCGGTTCGCGGCGAGAAGCCGAGGTCCGCGTTCCTCGTATGGAAAGAGTCCGGACCGGAGTGGGACCCGAGGCGGGCCCGTCGCGAGCAGGAGGGCTGGGACGAGCACGCCGAGTTCATGGATGCGCTCGTCGACAGCGGCTTGGTGGTGCTCGGCGGGCCGGTCGGCAACGGCCGCCGCGTGCTGCTCGTCTGCGAGGCGAGCGACGAGGACGCGGTGCGGGCGCGGCTTGCGGCCGACCCATGGGTGGGCACGATCCTGAGCGTGACGGCGGTGGAGCCCTGGCAGGTGCTGCTGGACGGGCGGCGGGCGGCTACGCGGCCATGCGGCTGAGTCCGAGCTCCTCGACGGCGATCTCCCGCATCCTGAACTTCTGCGTCTTGCCGGTGACGGTGCGCGGGAACGAGTCCACGATCCGCCAGTGGCGGGGGATCTTGTAGCCGGCGATCCTGCCGCGGCACGCCGCGGCCAGCTGCTCCGGCGTGGCGCTCGCCCCGTCGTGGAGTTGCACCCAGGCCATGACCTCCTCGCCGTAGCGGGCGCTCGGCACCCCGATCACCTCGGCCTCGCGGATCTCCGGCAGCCCGTAGAGGAACTCCTCGATCTCGCGCGGGTAGATGTTCTCGCCGCCGCGGATGATCATGTCCTTGATGCGGCCCACGATGCTGACGTAGCCGTCCTCGTCCATGACCGCGAGGTCGCCGGTGTGCATCCAGCCGGCCTCGTCGATGGCGTCGGCGGTCGCCCGCTCGTCATCCCAGTAGCCGAGCATCACGCTGTACGCGCGCGTGCACTGCTCCCCTGCCACGCCGCGCGGAACGGTGGCGCCGGTCTTCGGGTCCACGATCTTGACCTCCACGTGCGGGTGCACGCGGCCGACCGTGCCCACCCGCTTCTCCACCGGGTCATCGACGGCGGTCTGGGTCGAGACGGGCGAGGTCTCGGTCATCCCGCAGCCAATCGTCACCTCCTCCATGTGCATGCGGGAGCGCACCTGCGTCATGACCTCGATCGGGCACGGCGCGCCGCCGATCATGCCCGTGCGCAGGCTCGAGAGGTCGAAGCGCTCGAAGTCCGGGTCGCCCAGCTCGGCGATGAACATCGTCGGCACGCCGTAGAGGGCGGTGCAGCGCTCGGCCTCGACGGCCTCCAGCACCGCGACCGGGTCGAAGGACTCGTCCGGGACGACGACGCACGCCCCGGTGACCACAGAGGCGAGATTGCCCAGCACCATGCCGAAGCAGTGGTAGAACGGGACCGGCACGCAGGCGCGGTCGCGCTCGGTGAGAGCGATCGTCTGGGCCGTGAAGCGGGCGTTGTTGACGATGTTGTGGTGGGACAGCGTCGCGCCCTTCGGGGAGCCGGTCGTGCCCGATGTGAACTGGATGTTGATCGGGTCGTCGAACTGGAGCGACGCCTCGCGCTCGGCGAGCTCGGCGTCGCCGACGCGCGCGGCGTCCGCAAGGAACGCCTCCCAGTCGGCCTCGAGCACGATCGTCTCCCGCAACTCGGGGCAGCGCGGCCGGACCGCGGCGAGCATCGCGACGTAGTCCGCCTGGCGGAAGCCGCGCGCCATGACCAGCAGGCTGACGCCGGCCTTGCGCAGCGCGTACTCGAGCTCGGCCTCCTTGTAGGCCGGGTTGATCGTCACGAGGATGGCGCCGACGCGCGCGGTGGCGAACTGCGTGACGACCCACTCGTGGCGGTTCGGCGCCCAGATGCCGACGCGGTCGCCCTTCCGCACCCCGCGCGCCATGAGCGCGCGGGCGGCCGCGTCCACCTGCCGCCACAGCTCGCGGTAGGTCGCCCGGTAGTCCTGATGGCGTACGACGAGAGCGTCGGAGTCGCCGAAGCGCTCGACCGTCCGGCGCAGCGTCGCGCCGATCGTCTCGCCGAGTAGCGGCGAGCCGCTCGGCCCGTGGGCGTATGACGTGGCGTGTGTGGTCATCGCGCCGGGTTGGGCGCCAGGCGGCGCAGCAGCCAGCGGGCGTGCCCGACGTCGCCGCTCTGGCGCACGAGCCGGTAGCGGCGCTCCCTCAGGAGGGAGGCCGCCTCCGCGGTCGGGTTGAACGGGTCGGCCACGATCGTGCCGGTCGTAAGCGCTATCGCGGCGACCGCCACGCCGTCGCGCTCGGCGATCAGCGCGGGGCGGCGGAGCGTCGGGCGGCTGTCGAGCGAGGAGAGCCACCCGAGGGCTAGTTCGTCGGCATCGGTCGCGGCGCGGATTGTCAGGCCATGGTCGGTCATCTTCGTCTCCGTTTCAGAAGCCCCAGATCGATGCGAGCACGCGGAACTCGATGCGATGCAGGTGCAGCAGGGTCATCACGTGGCGGCCGGCCCGGCGAGGGTCGGCCACGGCGTCCCCGTCGGCCAGCCCGAGGGCCGCGACGGGTTCGCCGTCCACGTCGGCTATCGCGACAGGCCCGTCCGGCGGGGCGCTGCCCTGAAGCGACGCGAGCCTGCGGATGGCCTCGGCGTCCGAGTCGGACGGGACCGAGATCCGCACCGTGACGTCTGGGGCATCGTCGTTGAACATGCGCCGAGTCTCGGTCCTCGGCCGGGACGCTGCATCACCGTGCGTCAGTGAGAAACCCAGTGAGATCGGCCGGCGGGCCGCTCTCCTCCAGGGCTCGCGCGAGCTGGCTGCGGGAGCGGATGTCGAGCTTGCGGAAGACGCTGCGGAGGTGCGTCTGGATCGTGTTCTCGGTCAGGAACAGCGCCTGTGCGATCTCCCGGTTCGTCATGTCCCCGGCGGCCATCCGCGCCACGCGCAGCTCGCCGGCCGTGAGGTTGCCGCGGCTCTCGATCGGGTCCCTGCGCGGGCGCGCGCCGCTCGCGACGAGCTCGTCGTGCGCCCGCAGCGCGACCGCCTCGGCGCCGCAGCGGACGGCGACGTCGAGGCCCTCGCGTAGCGGGGGGCGAGCGTCGGCGCGGCGGCGGTCGCGGCGCAGTGCCGCGCCGAGCTCGATCAGGGCAATCCCGTGCTCGAGCCGTGCCATCGAGCGCTCGAGCACGGCCACGGCCTCCTCCAGGAGCGCGATGCCGGTGGCTCCTCCCTCGAGCGCGCCCAGCGTTCGCAGCGCCGCCCCGAGCGGGCCCGCGGCGCCGAAGGCGCGGCAGCGGTCGTGCTCCTCGCGCGCGAGCTCCAGCGCCTCGTCGTGCCTGCCGAGGGCGGACAGCAGCGGCGCGGCGTCGCTTCGCCAGGTCGAGAACGCGGGCGTGGCGATCCGGAGGTCCGCCTCGAGGGTCTCGGAGGCGAGCATGTCCTCGAGCGCCTCCTGCGTGCGCCCCGTGGCCGCCCGCACCCGGCCCCGCACCTGGAGGTAGTAGAGCGCGAAGCTGCTGTGCGGCTCGAAGCGCGTGCGCGCGAGCGTCTCCTCCGCCTCCGCGACCCTGCCGCGTGCGAGCTGGACGTTGGCGAGCGCCGCGTGCCCGTACGGCGGGAACCCCGGCATCACGGCCTCCTCGAGCGCGCTGGCGGCATCCGCCTCTGCTTCGTCGAGGACGCCGCGGCGCCACCAGACGAAGGCGCGCAGCTGCGCGGCCATCGAGAAGCCGGGCAGCGAGCCGTGCCGCTTCGCCGCCTCGATCACCTCGCCGCAGACGCGCGCCGCGTCCGCGAGCGCCTCGGCCCGCAGCAGCGCGATCGGGGCGAACCAGAAGCTCGCCGCCTCTGGCCCCGGGTCGTCCACCAGCGCTCCGTCGGCGAGCGCCGCCAGCGCTAGGTCGCGCGCCTCGGCCGCGGTGCGCTCGCGGTTGGCGTCGAAGGCGGCCACGCCGAGCAGCAGCCGCTCGCCGATCGTGGGCTCGGCGGACGCGGCGATCGCGAAGCGGTCGCCGGACTCCCGCAGCTTCCCCCACGCGGTGACGCTCGCGCGTGCGGCGGCCCAGCGCGTCGCCTGCAGCCGCAAACCGGGCTCGCGCGCGCTCTCCGGCAGGTGCTCGATGACCGCGCTCAGCGCGGCGACGGCCTCGTCCGGCCGATGCGCGAGCGTGAGCGTGGAGCCGAGGCTGTCCGCCGCCCGCGCCCGCTGGGCCCCGTCGGGGAGGCCGCGCGTCGCCTCGCGCAGCCGCTCTATCGCTGTCTCCAGGTCGTTGGCGCGCAGGGCCGCCTCGCCCAGCTCGTGCGCGACCGCAGGCGCCATGTCCGCCGGCGGCGGCTCGGCCACCGCGCGCCGCAGGTACGTGACGGCCACCTCGGGCGCCCCGCGACCGCTCGCGTCGGCGGCGGCGTGACGGAGCGTCGCCACGGTCCCGGCGTGCCCGCGCGGTGGGCTCTCGAGCAGGTGCAGCGCGACCCAGTCCGCCTCCTCGCCCATCTCCCCGAGGATCGCCGCCGCCGCCTCGTGCTTCGCGGCGAGCTCGCCGGCGCTCATCTCGGCCTCGACGCTCGCCCGCACGAGCGAGTGCACGAACGCGAGCGGCCGGCCGGGCTCGAGGATCGACGCCTCGGCGAGACGATCCGCCATCCGCGAGGCCGCCCCCTCCTCCATCCCCGCCAGCCGCGCCGCCGGCTCCAGCTCCACGGGGTCGCAGAGCACCGCCACGGCCTGGACCAGCGCCGTGCTCTCAGGGCCGAGGGCGCTCAGCCTGCGACGCACCGCTCTGCCCACGCCCTGCGAGCTCACGCGGCTCGCCTGCTCGGCGTTCTGAGCGGTCGGGGCGACACCGTCGCGAGCCAGCTCTCCGAGCAGCTCGCGCAAGAGGAACGGGTTGCCGCCGGTGGCCGCGTGGCACGCCGCCGCGAACTCGGGGTCGGGCTCGGCGGACAGGCTCCGGGTCACGAGCGCCGTCACCGCGGCCTCGCTCAGGTCGCCCGGCTGGAGCAGCCCGACGCCGGGCGTCGCGCAGAGCTCGTCGAGCAGCTCGCGCTCGGCACCCGCCGCGGCCGGCCTGGTCGCCATCAGCAGCGCGAGCGGCACGCCCTCCAGCCGGCGCACTAGGTACACGAGCCAGCGCAGTGAGGCGACGTCCGCCCACTGGACGTCGTCGACGGCGATGCAGAGCGGACACCTCCCCGCGAGGTTCACCGTCAGCCAGTAGAGCCCGTGCAGGGCCGAGAACGCCGGCTCGGCGGCGCCGTCGCCGGCCGGCGCGCGCAGCACGGGCTCGGCGAGCGCCGCCGCGCCCGCCAGCAGCGCCTCGCGCTCCTCCTCGGCTGCGCCGGTCAGGACGGGCTCGAGCAGCTGGCGCACGATGCCGAACGGAAGCTCGCGCTCGAGCCGGCCGCCACGCGCGCCGACCACCCTCAGGTCCCCGAGCGCGTCGCAGGCGGCCGCCAGCAGGCTCGACTTGCCGATCCCGGGCGCCCCCTCGATGACGAGCGCGCCCCCCGCGCCCTCGCGCGCGGCCGCCGTCAGCCGCCGAAGCGCCTCTAGCTCCCGCTCGCGCTCGACGAGCGGAGCCTCTTGAACCGACACAGAGCGATCCTACGCGCTGTGGTAGGACCCGGACGTGGTGCGGCTTCCCGACCCCTCCCTGGTGCTGCTCGTCGGCGCGACCGCCACCGGCAAGTCGCGCTGGGCGGCCGAGTGGTTCGATCCGGATCAGGTCGTCTCCTCCGACCGCCTGCGGGCGGTGGTCGGCGCGGGCGAGCGCGACCAGCGCGCGAGCCGCGACGCGTTCGAGGTGCTCGACCTGATCGTGTCGAAGCGGCTGCGCCGCGGGCTGACCACGGTGGTCGACTCGACCGGGCTCGAGGCCGCGCGGCGCGAGGCGTGGCGCGCGCTCGCGGAGGCGCACGGCGTGCCGGCCTACGCGGTGGTGTTCGAGGTTTCCGACTCCGTCGTGCGCGAGCGCAACCGCGCGCGAGACACCCCGGTGCCGAGCAAGATCGTCACCTCGCAGCTGCGGGAGAGCGAGGGCATCGCCGAGCGGCTCGCGGGCGAGGGCTTCGCCGCCGTCCACCGCCCCGGCCCGGTCACGCTCGTGCCGCCCGAGCTCGTGGCGGCGCTCGACTTCGCCTCGCGTCAGAAGGAGGATCCCGCCGTGCTCGAGTTCGGCCTTCAGATCCCGCGCTTCGAGTTCGAGGGGCACCCGGGCTCGACGCGGTCGTCGCTCGCCGAGATGGCGCGCGCGGCCGAGGGGGCCGGCTTCACGAGCCTGTGGGTGATGGACCACTTCCTCCAGATCCCGCAGGTGGGGCGGGAGTGGGAGGACATGCTCGAGAGCTACACAACGCTCGGCTACCTGGCGGGCGTGACCGAGCGGGCCCGGCTCGGGACGATGGTCACGGGGATCACCTACCGCAACATCGCCCACCTGGCGAAGATCGTGGCCACCCTCGATGTGCTCTCCGGCGGCCGCGCCGTGTGCGGCATCGGCGCGGCGTGGTTCGAGCGCGAGCACCGGCTCTACGGCTTCGAGTTCCCGCCGCTGCGGGAGCGCTTCGCCCGGCTCGAGGACGCGCTCGAGCTGCTGCCGCTGATGTGGGGCAAGGGCTCGCCCTCGTTCGAGGGGCGCACGATCAGCGTGAGCGAGGCCACGTGCTACCCACGGCCGTTGCAGGAGCGCATCCCGATCCTGGTCGGCGGGTCGGGTGAGAAGCGCACGCTGCGGCTGGTCGCCCGGCACGCGGACGCGTGCAACCTCGTCGGCGGCCCGGAGCGGGTGCGGCAGAAGCTTGCCGTGCTGCGCGGGCACTGCGAGGCCGAGCGCCGCGACCCGGCGGAGATCGAGGTCACGCACCTGGGGCAGGCGCGCGTGCTCGGCCCCGACGAGGAGCGCGAGGGGCGCGGCGCGGCGACGGTCGAGGAGCACATCGGCCGCTACCGCGAGCTCGCCGAGGCGGGCGTGCAGACGGCGATCGTGGGCATCTCCGACCCGGGCGGGGCGGAGTCGGTGATGCGATTCGGGGAGGTGATCGCGGCGTTCCGCGGGGGGCGCGCGGCGGACCGTCCTGCATAGGTGCCCCAGGAGGGCCCCCAGGTAGGACGGTGCCCGGAGAGCCGGCAGGGGCAACGGGCCGCGCGTGTCCGCCGGCCGCCGGCCCGGCCTACGCGTACCGCGTCCGAAGGTCCGCGAACCGCGCCATGTAGCGCTCGCGGCGCTCCGGGAACCGCTCCGCGAACACCGGCAGCCAGGCGCACACCTGTAGCGCGCGGGCGCGGATGAACGGTTCCAGGCCGGGCGTGGCGCCGTACTCGGCGAGCGCGGCCTCGCCGTACTCCGCGTCCCGCCACGACATGCTCGCGAGGTCCCATGCGAGCGGCCCGCTGCACGTGTCCTCGAAGTCCGTCCACCGGAACCCGACGCGCGTGCGCAGGAGATTGTTGCGGTGGGCGTCGCCGTGGAGCGGCAGCGCCTCGCCGGTGAGCTGCGGCTCCACTTCCGCCAGCGCGGCGCGGATCCGCCGCTCGTCCTGAGGCGTCACCGCGCCCCGCTCGGCAAGCCGGTCCAGTACGCGCGGCACCTCGGCGAGCGTGTTGAGCCACGGCAGGTCGCCGGGGTAGTCCGCCATCGCCTCGTGGAGGTCGCGCAGCGCCGCGCCGGCCTCGTCCGGGGAGGGTCGCTCCGGCTCCACCTCCACGTGGCGCCAGAAGGTGAGCCAGAGCCGGTCGCGCTCGTGCGGGCCGGGCGGCAGCTCGTCGCTCGGCGGCACCACCGCCGCTCCCTGCGCCGCGAGCCACCCGGCCAGCTCCACGTCGCGGGCGAGCGAATCGCGGCCGCCGCGGGGTCGCACGGCGGCTGTGGTGGTCGCCACCCGCGCCAGCACCGGGGCGGGCGCCAGCCGGACGAGCACGTTGCTGCCGTCCGCGACCACCTCCGGCAGCTCGCACGCGAGGCCGTGGTCGCCGGCGACGCCGACGGCCGCCCGCACCGCGCGTTCGCTCAGCCCGACCATGGTCGGGCATGATGGCGCCGCCGCCGGGCGCCCGGCGGTGCCGCAGCCGCCGAAGTCCGATCCCCGGGTGCGCTCTACCCGGCAGGCGGCGCGCACGGCGAGTACGACGTGGGCCGCGTCGCCGGCTCCGGGTAGCACCAGCCGGCCGGCCGCGCGCCGGCGCCGAAGTGGCGCGCGATGCCCGCGACCGCGCTCGTGCGCCGCCCGGGCCGCAGGAAGAGCCACTGGTCGGCCTCCGGCCAGGCGAGAGCGAGCACCTGCCCGCCGGGCGACCACGCGAGGCCCGTGAAGGTCCCGGTGTCCGCGTACAGCAGCCGCGGCGGGCCGCCCGCGACCCGGTAGACGGACACCTCGCTCAGCCGGCCGCGGCGGGCGCGCGCGACGACCGCGATCCGCGTGCCGTCGTAGGCGAGGGCCGAGTCCTCGGCGCGCAGGCCGCGACGCATCGGCAGCGTGCGCAGCAGGCGGCCGTGCGCGTCGTGCACTCGCAGGGCGTCGGGGGCGACCGCGACCAGCCGGCGCCCGCCCATCGCCCACCAGAGCGCGAGGGGCCGCGGCTCGCGCGGCGTCCGGCCGAGGGCCCGCCCGGTGTCCACCTCGACCACGCCCACGCGGCCGCCGGCGGCGTACGCGATCGCCTGGTGGAGCGGCGGGAGGCCGGGGCGCCAGGCGGGGGCGGTTTGCGCCGTGCGCCGCGCGACGACACGGTCCGGGCCGGAGTTGTCGCCCGCGACCACGTGCAGCGCTGCGCCGCTCCGGTACGCCACGCGGAACCCGTCGGGGGACCAGCGCGGAGCGGCGAGCCCGCCGGCTCGCGGGCGGGTCCAGCGCACCGCACCGCGGGGGTCGAGCGCCGCGACCTCGTGGCGGCGGGCGGCGATCACGTACAGGCCGTTCGGGGACCACGACGCCTCGCGCCAGCCGCCGAGCCGGCGCGCGGCGCCGTCCTGCTGCACGATCCACGGGCCGCTGCCCGACTGCACGAGCAGCCGCCCGGGCTCGGGCAGCGAGGTGAGGGCCGGCCGGGCGTCGTCGCGGCCGGGCTTGACCACGGACTCGATCCAGTCGCCCACCGTCGCGCCCGCGGGCGTGAACGCGAGCACGGCGAGCAGCAGCGCCGCGGCCGCGAGCGCGGCGACGAGGCGCACGCGCCGGCCCGGCGAGGCAGCGGCCGGCCCGCGATCGACGTGGGCGGCGCGCACGACGCGCCAGGCGCGGTCCTCGGCCGCGCCGGCGCCGGGCGGTGCGACCGCGGCGAGGCGCTCGGCGAGCGCACGGTCCGCACGCCTCACGGCGCGCCCTCCTCCGCCAGCGCGTCCGCGAGCCGGTCGAGCGCCCGGCGCAGCCGCGAGTTCACCGTGCCGCGCGGCAGTTCCAGCATGCGCGCGATCTCGCCGGGCGTGTACTCGAGCAGGTGCCGCAGCACGACCACGGCGCGCTGGTCCGGGTCGAGCGCGGCGAGCGCGGCGAGCGTCTCGTCCGACCAGCCGTCGCGCCCCTCCGGGGCCTCGCTGTCCACCGCCTCGGCCACCTCGCGGCGCAGCGCGCGCGAGCGCGCCCAGTCGATCGCCCTGTTCACGACGATCCGGTGCAGCCACGGCCCGAACGGGCGCCGGCGGTCGAAGCGGTCGAGCGCGCGGATGGCCGACAGGAACGCCTCCTGGGCGATGTCCTCCGCGGCTACCGGGTCGTGGACGACCAGGTACGCGGCCCGGTGCGCGGACGGCCAGTGCGCGCGGAACAGCGCCTCCATCGCCTGCTGCGAGCCGGCCTGTGCCTCCCTGACCCACGCGCGCTCGCGCCGGCGGGCGGGCCGCTCAGGGGCCTCCACGACCGCGACCTGCTCGATGACGGTTGCTCGCGCCAGGGCACACACCATGATCCGCGCCTCACGAAGTACGGGCAAGGGGGCGCAAGAGGTCCCGCGGTCGTAGGACCAAAGTCCCGGTCAACCCCCATCCTTCACAAAGTAAAGTCGTGAGGCGTGAAGACGTTCTGGCGCCTGCTGGGTTTCCTCCGCCCGTACCGCGGCGGGGTGATCGCGTCGTTCGCGCTCGCGGCCGTCGCGCTCGGCATGGGCGTCCTGATCCCGGCCCTCGTCGGCCAGACGATCGATGACATCCGGAGCGACCAGGGCACCGACCTCTGGCCGCTGGCGCTGGCCATCGCCGGCGCGGGCGTGCTGCGGCTGGTGTTCAGCGTCTACCGCCGGCTGATCGCGGGGCGCGTGTCGCTGGGCGTGGAGTACGACATGCGCAACCGCATCTACGAGCACCTGCAGTCGCTCGAGCTCTCGTTCTTCGACAGCCAGCAGACCGGCCAGCTCATGTCGCGCGCCACGGTGGACCTCCAGGCGGTCCGCTTCTTCCTCGGCTACGGCCTCATCTTCATCCTGCAGTCAGCGCTGACGATCGTGATCGCGGCCGCCGTGATGCTCGTCGTGAACGCCGAGCTTGCGGCCGTGGCGCTCGCCCCGATGCCGTTCGTGCTGTGGATCGCCTTCCGCTACGGGCGCCTCAACCGCCCGGCCACGCAGGAGGTGCAGCAGCGCATCGCGGAGCTGACCGCCGAGGCCGAGGAGAACGTCTCGGGCGTCCGTGTGGTGAAGGCGTTCGCGCAGGAGCAGCGCCAGCTGCTGCGCTTCCGCCAGGCGGTCAAGCGCGTGTTCGAGCAGTCGATGGTCTCCACGCGTCTGCGCGCCTTCTACAGCCCGTTCATCGGCTTCCTCCCCCAGCTCGGCCTCGCGGGCATCCTGTTCGTGGGCGGCCACCAGGCGATCGACGGGCAGATCTCCGTCGGCGACTTCGTCGCGTTCTACGGCTACGTGCTGCTGCTGACCGGCCCGATGCGCATGCTCGGGATCGCGCTCGGGATGGCCCAGCGGGCCGTCGCGTCGGGCGCGCGCGTGTTCGAGCTGCTCGACCGCGAGCCGCGCCTGACCTCGCCGGCCGACGCCCCGCCGCTGCCGCCCGGGCGCGGGCGCGTTGAGCTGCGCGACGTCACCTTCGGCTACGACGGCGGCGAGCCCGTGCTGCGTGGGATCGACCTCGAGGTGGAGAGCGGACGCACGGTGGCGGTGGTCGGCCCGACCGGCTCCGGCAAGACGACGCTCGTGATGCTGATCCCGCGTCTCTACGACGTGGACGAGGGCGCCGTGCTCGTCGACGGCGTGGACGTCCGCGAGGTCGACCCCGGCTCGCTGAGGCGCGAGGTGGCGGTCGTCTCGGACGACGCGTTCCTCTTCTCCGCCACCCTCGGCGAGAACATCGCCTACGCGCGCCCCGAGGCGAGGGAGGAGGAGATCGTGGAGGCGGCCGGGCGCGCCGGGCTGGCGGAGGTGGTGGACAGCCTGCCCGACGGGCTCGACACGTTGATCGGCGAGCGCGGCCTCACGCTGTCCGGCGGCCAGCGACAGCGGGTGGCGATCGCGCGCGCCCTGCTGGCCGAGCCGCGCATCCTGATCCTGGACGACGCCACCTCGAGCGTCGACGCCACCACCGAGAGCCGCATCAAGGGGGCGCTCGGCGACGTGATGGAGGGGCGCACCACCTTCGTGATCGCGCACCGTCTGTCGACGATCGCCCTGGCCGACGAGGTCGTGGTGCTCGAGGACGGGCGGCTCGTGGCGCGGGGCACGCACGAGCAGCTGCTCGGGGAGTCCGAGCTCTACCGGGAGATCGCCGAGAAGGGACTGCCCGACCAGGTGTTCCTCACGCGCGAGGATCCCGAGCGCGAGGTGGCCGGGCTGTGAGGCGGATGCTGAGACTCGTCCGCGGCGAGGAGCGCCGGGCGCGCAAGCTGCGCCAGCTGCTGGCGCTGCTGCGCCCCTACCGCGGCCGCG
>DASXAA010000002.1:0-4527 GCA_036407035.1 Thermoleophilaceae bacterium
GCTCGGCTCCCACACCAGCGACTGCAGCCGCAGCCGCTCGAGCTCTGAGGCCTGTCCCGCGAGCAGGTACCGAACGTCTCCTCCTGGCTTGGCTGGAGCTGCTCCGGGCCGGTTCATGAAAGGACGAGGTTCTGGTTGAGGCGGAACAGGTTGTCCGGGTCGTAACGTCGCTTGAGTTCGACCAGACGGTCGTAGTTGACGCCGTAGGCCTGACGGACCCGGTCGTGGTCGTCGGCCGGCAGGTAGTTGGTGTAGGAGCGCTCGGCCATGTGCGGCGCGAGCTCCTCGAAGGTCGTGCGTGCCCACGCGATGCCTCGATCGGTGTCGGCGGGGTCGGTCCACTGCGAGATGAGCAGCAGGTTGTGCCCCGGCTCGCGGTGCGGGTAGGCCGTCGCCGTCGGCTCGACGCGCGTGACCGCGCCGTGGAAGTCCTCGATCGCGAGTGCGCACAGCTCCGTCGGAGCTCGTTCGAAGGCGTGGTGCAGCACGGCGATCGCCTTCTCGGACAGCTCGGAGAAGAATGCCGACTTCCAATAGCTGAGCGTTCCGGGGTTGAACAGCCAGTCCAGTCCGGTGTTCGCCGCCGGGTAGGGCACCCGCTGCACCATGTCGACGACCGGGGAGCCGAAGGTACGCAGGGGACGAAGGTCCGCCTCGGCTCGCTCGGGCTCCTGCCCGCAGTGGCAGATCGCCACTCCGCAGAGCTTGGCGCCCGATCCGTCCGGCGCGTGCAGGAACGCGGCCTGCGTGCCGAGCTCGTCGGGTAGGTCCGAGGAAAAGTCGCGATAGAACGACAGGAGCTCGGGCGCCGCGTCGGCGGTGTGTAGAACCGGTCCGCTGAGCACGTTCGGCACGAGGTGCGCGCGGAGCTCGATCGACGTGATCACACCGAAGTTGCCGCCGCCGCCGCGGATCGCCCAGAACAGGTCCGGGTCGGCCTCCTCACTGGCTGTCGTCACCTCCCCGGATGCGAGGACGAGCTCGGCGGAGTGGAGGTTGTCGATCGCCAGCCCGTAGCGACTCATCAGCCAGCCAAGCCCGCCCCCCA
This sequence comes from Thermoleophilaceae bacterium, assembly GCA_036407035.1. Taxonomy (GTDB): domain Bacteria; phylum Actinomycetota; class Thermoleophilia; order Solirubrobacterales; family Thermoleophilaceae; genus JACVRW01. The sequence goes on from DASXAA010000002.1 coordinate 1,049, forward strand.
GGGTGAGCCCGGCGATCCCGGTGCTCGAGACGACGCCGCTCGGCGTGGCGAGGCCGAAGACACCGGTGGTGCGGTCGAGTTCCCCGACCGTGACGCCGCCCTGAGCGCGGACCGTGCGCCGCTCGGGATCGACGTGGATGCCCTTCATGAGTGAAAGGTCGATCATCAGCCCGCCTTCGGTGACCGCCTTGCCGGCGACGTTGTGCCCACCGCCGCGCACTGAGAGCTCGAGGCTGGCGTCCCTGGCGGCGTTCACGGCGTCGACGACATCGGCGGTGTTCCGGCAGCGCGCGATGAGCGCGGGCCGCTTGTCGATGAGGCCGTTGTGGATCGTGCGCGCCGCGTCGTAGCCCGGGTCGCCCGGTGTGAGCACCTGGCCCGAGAACCCCTCTCCTAGCGATGCCACGGAGTCGATGGTCGTCATCGCCGCGAATCTACGCCTGGCGTGTCGCGACGGAAAGGTGGAAATCCCTACGGTTGACTCTGAGTTCGCTCAGAATGGGGCGGCGTCCATGTCGGGCAAGCTCAGAGGGCGTGAGGCGGAGACTCGGTCGATCGACGACTTCCTCGCACGCGCGGCCGTTACCCCGGTGGTGCTCGTCCTGTCGGGGGCGCCCGGGATCGGAAAGACCGCCCTCTGGCAGACGGGGCTCGATCGGGCGCAGGCGCGCGGCGCCCGGGTCCTCTCGCACCGCGCCGTGGAGGTCGAGGCCGTGCTCTCGTTCGCAGGCATCTCCGAGCTGCTCGCCGACATCGTCGCCGAGGTGCTTCCGTCGCTGGGCGAACTGCGCCGGGGCGCGCTCGAGGCGGCGCTCCTCCTCGAGGGCGCCGGGGGCCGCGCCGCGCCGGAGCCCCGGGCGGTCGGCCTGGCGGTGCTCGACAGCCTCAGGGCGCTCGCGGCGGAGGCGCCGGTCGTCGTCGCCGTCGACGACTTCCACTGGCTCGACACGGCATCCGCCCGCACCTTGCTGTTCGCGCTCCGGCGACTGGGCAGCGAACCCATCGGCGCGTTCGTCACGGCCCGCTCCGGCGCGGGCGAGCTCGAGAGCGGGCTCGCCTCCGGGGCCGCGGAGCGCCTGGAGGTCGGACCGCTCGGCGTGGGGCCGTTGTTCGGCGTCCTCAAGGAGCGCCTGGGGGTGGAGCTCTCCCGCCCGCAGCTGACGCAGCTGTGCGAGATGACCGGCGGCAATCCGTTCTTCGCGCTCGAGATCGGACGGGAGCTCATGCTCGCGCCGCCCGCCCCCGGCCGGCCGCTGCGCATCCCCGGCAGCGTCCGTGAGGCGGTCGGCGAGCGGCTGGCCAGGCTGCCAACTCCGAGCCGGGAGGTGCTCCTGCTCGCCGCGGCTCTGGGGAGGCCGACGGTTGGAGCCCTGACCGCCGCGCACGGCGACCGCGCGCGCGTCCTCGACGGGCTCGAACAAGCCGCCACGGGAGGAGTCGTGGAGCTCGACGAGGAGCGGATCCGCTTCGCCCATCCGCTGCTCGCCTCGGTCTGTTACGAGGAGGCGCCGCCGTGGCGGCGGCGCGATGCGCACTCCCGCCTGGCCGGCGTGGTCGTCGGCGACGAGGAACGAGCCCGGCACCTAGCGCTGGCCGCCGACGGCGCCGACGCGGGCGTTGCCGCCGCGCTGGACGAGGCGGCTCCGCGCGCGCTCGGTCGCGGCGCGCCGGCGGCCGCTGCCGAGCTGTGCGAGATCGCCGCGCAGCTCACCCCTCCCGGCGATCCGGCCGCGCGGCGCCGGCGGCGGCTCGCGGCTGCCGAGGCGCACCGCCTCGCCGGCGACCGCGACCGGGCCGCGGCGATCCTCGACGAGTTGCTCGCCGAGGCGCCGCCGGGACCGGAGCGCGCGGACGTGCTGTTCGCGCTCGCCCGCGTACGGCGGGCCGACCTGCCGACCATCGCCATGTGGTGCGAGAACGCGCTTGCCGAGTCGGGCGACGACCACCGGCGCGCGGCCGAAATACTCGTCTTCCTCAGCTGGATGCGCCTGCTCGAGGGCCACGTCCGCGACGCGCTTGCGCACGCCCGCGGCGCCCTTGAGCACGCCGAGCTCGCCCGCGACGCCGAGCTCCTAGCGCGAGCGATCGCGCGTGCGGCGATGGCGGAGACGTGGACGCTCGAGGTCACGCCGGGCCTGCTCGAGCGCGGCGTCGCGATCGAGGAGAGCCTCGCACGGCCGCTGGAGTTCCACGAGAGTGCGCGCGTCACGCTCGCCCGCCGGCTGATGTGTCTCGCCGACTTCGACGCCGCGCGGCCGTTTCTCGCCGCCGCGGGGGAGCTCGCGAAGGCGCGTGGCGACGAGGGCTCGCGCGCGCACGTGCTCTTCCATCGCTTCCAGGTCGAATGGTTCACCGGGCACTGGACCGACGCCGACCGCTTGGCGGCGGAGGCGCTCGAGCTCGCCGACCAGCTGCGCGACGAGCAGTTCCGTGGGATCGCGCTGTATGCCCGTTCGCTGCTCGACGCGCACCTCGGCCGCGTTGACGCCGCCCGAGCGGACGCGACCGAGGCGCTGGCGATCGCCGACGCGCTCTCGGACTCGCTGTTCGGACTGCAGAGCCGGACCGTCCTCGGATTCATCGCCCTCTCCTGCGAGGACCCCGTTGCGGCGGACCGGCACCTGCGCCCGCTGCCCGTGTGGCTGCATGAGCACGGCTGGAACGAACCGACCGACTTCGCCTGGTGCAACGCGATCGAGGCGATGATCGCGGTCGGCGACCTCGATGAGGGCCGCATCTGGCTCGAGCGCTACGAGGGCCTCGCGAAGCGGTCGGCGAGCCCGTGGGCGCTCGCGACTGCGGCCCGCGGGCGCGGCCTGCTCTGCGCGGCCGAGGGCGACTCCGACGGCGCCCGCCAAGCACTCGACCGCGCGCTCGCCCAGCATGACCGCATGCGCTGCCCGTTCGAGCGCGGCCGCACGCTCCTGGCGCTCGGCTCGATTCGCCGGCGCGACCGGGAGAAGCGCTCTGCGCGCGAGGCGCTCGACGAGGCATGCCGAACCTTCGACGACCTCGGCGCGCGACTCTGGGCGCGGGTGGCGCGCGCCGAGCTCGACCGCATCAGCGGGCGGCGCCCGCCCTCCGGCGACCTGACCGCAACCGAGGCCCAGCTCGCCGCCCTCGCCGCAAAGGGACTCGCGAACAAGGAGATCGCGGCGGCACTCCACATGAGCGTCCACACCGTCGAACGCCACCTCACCCGCATCTACCGCAAGCTGGGTGTCCGCTCCCGGACCGCGCTGGCGCACTCCGCCGCGTTCCCGCCCCCGGACGGACCGCCGAGGCAGTAGTTCAGACCGACGATCTGAGTGAACCCGTCCGCCCCGATGACCATGTGGACGTACAGCCACTTTCTCCCCGGCGTCAGGGAGGGCGGGAAGCCGCGCGAGGAGCCGATCTACAAGGCTAGGTCAGCCGAGGGACGGCCAGCGGAAGCAGGGGACCGCCAAGCACCACCGGTGCGGCGGCCTTGAGGGTTA
>DASXAA010000003.1:0-8957 GCA_036407035.1 Thermoleophilaceae bacterium
ACCTCGGGCCGGCACTGCGCGACGGTGCGGGCCACCGCCCGGGAGCCCTCGATCTGCTCAAGCATGCGCAGGCTCTCCCGCGTGCTCGCGCACGAGCTCGAAGGCCTCGAGTGCCGCTGCGGCGTTGCCGTCTCCGGCGGCTCCCCGGAAGCGTTCGCGAATCGCGCGCTCGACCGACTGGATGCTGACGACGCCCGTCTGGGCCGCCAGGCCTCCGAGCAGAGCGGCATTCGGTAGCGGACGCCCCAGGTGCCGGCGGGCAAGCTCGCTCGCGGGGAAGGTGAGAATCCGTTCGGGACGGAAGCGCGCAGCAAACTCCCCGAGCCCGAGTTCGTCGAGGCCACGGCCAGTGTTGATCAGGATGTAGCCGTCTTCGCGGAGTCCGCCGAAGACGTCGACCTGGTGGAGCAGCGTCGGGTCCTGCACGATCAGGGCGTCCGGCTCGGCGATCGGCTCGCGCGTGCGTATCGCCCGGTCGCCGATCCGGCAGAAGGCAACCACCGGCGCGCCGGTCCGCTCCGAACCGAAGCTGGGGAACGCCTGGGCGTGCCGGCCATCGAGGAAAGCCGCCACCGACAAGAGCTCCGCGGCTGTGACGACACCCTGGCCGCCGCGCCCGTGTATTCGGACCTCGAACACCCGGTAAGCGTCGCGTACCCGCCCGCGGCGGTCATCAGCGAACCGCACCACGGCCGTCAGTAGTGACTACTGAATCGCGCGTACCCGCGGCCCGTGACGCGTGCTCCAGCGCGACGCGCGGTGGTGGATCCGGCGCTGGCGGGGCGGACGCGGGCGCGCGATCGGCATGCCGCGGGTCGAGACGGCGTAGAAACGGCACTTGCCGAGCTCGACGAGCACGAGGTAAAGCAGGATCATCGCCACGAGCACTGCCAGGAATGTCGCGGGGAGTGCCGTGAAGCCAAGGGTGTCGGCGAGCGGGGAGTAGGGGAGCAGGGTCCCGACCGCGACCACCGTCAGGGTCGACACCGTGAGCGGGACGCTCGGGCGACTGCGGAAGAACGGCACGCGCCGGGTGCGGATCGCGAAGATGATCAGGCTCTGGGTGGCGAGCGACTCCACGAACCAGCCCGACCGGAACAGCGGCGCGTGCGCGTCGAAGACCCAGAGCATGATCCCGAACGTCGCGAAGTCGAAGATCGAGCTGATCGGCCCGAAGAACGTCATGAAGCGCCGGATGAGCTTGATGTCCCAGTGGGCCGGGCGCCGCAGCTGCTCCTCGTCGACGTTGTCGGTAGGGATCGTCATCTCGCTCACGTCGTAGAGCAGGTTGTTGAGCAGGATCTGCGTCGGCAGCATCGGGAGGAAGCTGAGGAACAGGGACGCGCCGCCCGCGCTGAACATGTTTCCGAAGTTCGACGAGGTCCCCATCAGGACGTACTTCATCGTGTTGGCGAAGATCCGCCGTCCCTCGACCACCCCGCCGGCGAGGATGCCGAGGTCCTTCTCGAGCAGGACGATGTCGGCCGCGTCCTTGGCCACGTCGGTGGCACTCTCCACCGAGATGCCGACGTCCGCGTCATGCAGCGCGACCGCGTCGTTCACGCCGTCGCCCAGGAACCCCACCGTCTGACCGAGCTGGCGCTGCGCCTTGATGACGCGCGATTTCTGGTCGGGAGTCACGCGGGCGAAGATCGTCGTGTGCGGCAGGGCCTCGGCCAGGGCGGCGTCGGTCAGCTCCGCGAGCTCGCTCCCGGTGAGGGTCCCGAGAACGTCGAGGCCGAGGTCGCCGCACACCTTCTGCGCGACGCGATCGTTGTCGCCGGTGATCACCTTCACCTCCACGCCCAGCCGGTGCAGGCGGGCGAGCGCGTCGGCGGCGTCCCCCTTGGGCCTGTCGAAGAAGGCGAGGAAGCCCACCAGCCCGAGGTCGTGCTCATCCTCCGGCCCGAGCCCGGCTTGCGTGCGCGGGACCTCGCGCTCGGCCACCGCGATCACGCGGCTCCCACCGGCGAATTGACGGTCGAGTGCGGCCCGCGCCGAGGCCCCGACCTCCTGGCAGCGATCGAGCACGATCTCGGGCGCCCCCTTGACGATCACCCGGCGGCGGCCGCCGGCTTCGACCAGGACCGAAGCGAGCCGGCGTTGATAGTCGAACGGCAGGTCGGCGATGCGAGTCTGGTGGTCGAGCCCCAGCTCGCCGGCACGCGGTGCCTGCCAGAGCGCACGGTCGAGCTGGTTGCCGCCGACAACTCGGCCGTCGGTGAGCACGGCGTCGTTACAGAGAAGGCCCGCGCGCAGCACGTCGTCGGAGGCGTTCCCGGCCGCGTCGAGGGCGGCGTCGAACACGATCCGGCCCTCGGTCAGCGTGCCGGTCTTGTCGGTGAACAGCACCTCGATGTTGCCGAGGTCCTCGATGCTGACCAGGCGCTTGACCACCACCGACTGCTCGGCGAGGCGCTTGGCGCCGGTCGAGAGGCTGACGGTGACGATCGCGGGCAGCAGCTGAGGCGTGAGCCCGACGGCGATCGCGAGCGCGAACAGCACCGAGTCGAGCGTCGAGTGGCCGAGAGCGAGGTTGAGCACGAGGATCGAGCCCGCGAGCAAGGTCGTGATCCGGACGAGCAGCAGGGAGAAATCGCTCAGCCCGCGTTGAAACGACGTGCGGGGCTGGCGGTCGCCGAGCCGGAGAGCGATGGCACCGAACTCGGTGGCGGCGCCGGTTTGAACGACGACACCCGTGGCGTCGCCCTCGCGGACGACCGTGCCCATGAACGCGCACGACCTCAGGTCGAGAGGCGACTCGGGCTTTTCGCACGCGTCGGCGGTCTTCTCAGCCGGCAGGGACTCGCCCGTCAGGACCGCCTCGTCGCACTCGAGGCCGTTCGCCTCGAGCAGCCGCAGGTCGGCGGGCACGACATCGCCCACTCCGAGCCGTACGACGTCACCGGGAACGAGCTTCGTCACGTCCACCGGCGCGGCCTCGCTGTCGCGAAGCGCGAGGGCGGTGTGACGCAACTGGGAGTGCAGCGCCTCGACGGCGCGCTCCGATCGGTACTCGTTGAAGAACCCGAGCCCGACGCTGAGCCCGATGATCCCCAGGATGATCGCCGCGTCGGTGCCCTCCCCGACGAACGCCGAGGTGAGGGCGGCCGCAACCAGCAGGATCAACAACGGGTTACGCAGCTGACGCAGCAGGACCCGGAACGGCTGGGCGCCGTGGCTGCGGAGCGCGTTGGGGCCGACCGCCGCCAGGCGCGACTGCGCCTCGGCGGTCGAGAGCCCGCCGGGCGCCGAGCCGAGCCGGTCTAGAACCTCCGCGGGCGCGGCGCTAGCCGACCAGGACAGCGTGGGGGGTCGACGGCTCGTGGCCACGCTCGGACGCTAACTCTGCTTCAGCACCGCGTACCAGACGCGTTCTGCCACTCGCACCAGCTCGTCGCTCGTGCGCGAGAGCCGCCGGTAGAGCTCGCGCTTGGCCGCCACCTCGCGCAGGTCGTCCGTGTCGACCAGCGCCGACATCGCGGCTCTGTACAGCTTCTCGATTCGTCGCTGACTCGACACCGCGGCGTCAGCCGCTTCGGTGGCATCGGTGCTGCTCCCCGCAGCGAGCGCGCCGAACGCGGCGGCGATGTGCCGCGTTCCTTCCGCCAGCTCGGCGGCCATCTCGGCGATGGCCTCGTCCGGGCCTGCCTGCATCACCTCGGCCTCGCGCACGGCGTTCTTGGCGCCGTTCACCAGTTCGTCGATTCCGGATGAAAGCTCGAACAGGTCCTCGGGCTCGAGGGGAGTGCTGAAGGCGACGCTCAGGGCTTGGCGCAGCTGACGCTTGCACGCGTCGGCGCGGTGCTCGCAGGCACGCAGGCGATCCGCCGCACCAGGATCTCCATCGGCCCACGCCACGAGAGCCTCGACGCCCTCGACGGTGACATCGGTCTGTTGCTGGAGCACCCCGAGCACGTCGGGGTTCTCCGGCAGGAACCAGCGGCGAAGTCTCATTGGATTCCCACCCAGATGCGGACGGTACCCGCCCCGAGAAGAGCGCTGGCGGGCAGCGTCAGCAGCCAGGCAACCGCCATCGCGCGGACCACCGCCCAGCGCACATGGCGCCACCGCCGCCGCCCGCCGCCGACACCGATCACCGATGAGGCGACCACCTGCGTGGTCGAAACGGGCGCGCCCGCAAAGGAGGCGCCGAGGATCACCGCCGTCGACGCGCTCTGGCTCGCGAACCCGTCGAGCGGAGCCAGGTGGGTGATGCGGCGGCCGATGGTACGCACGATCCGCCAACCCCCGAGCGCGGTGCCCAGCGTCAGCATGAAGCCCGCCGAGAACTTGACCCACAGCGGCACAGAGAAGGACTCGATGTGCCCGGTGGCCAGCAGCAGCGCCGCGATCACGCCCATGCTCTTCTGTGCGTCATTGGCACCGTGGCTCAGCGAGAGGCCGGCCGACATCACCCATTCGGCACCCCGAATCGGCGAGTGAATGCGGCGGGTTGCGCGCCGCACCATTAGCTGGTTGAGGCGCCTGAAGCCGAAGCCGAACCCAAGGCCGATCACGGGCGACACCGCCAGGGCGATGAGCACGCCGAACACGCCGACCGGCCGCCAGCCGTCCAGCCCGCCCCAATTCACCGCGTGTATGCCGGCGGTGGCGACGGCGGCGCCCACGAGCCCTCCGACCAGCGCGTGACCCGAGCTCGACGGCAGCCCGCGCCACCACGTCAGGATGCTCCACACCACCGCGCCGAAGAGGCCGGAGCCGATCACCGCGACCGCCTCCGACGGGGAGACGGTGACGATCCCGGCGATGGTGTTCGCCACGGCGGTCCCGATGACGAGAGCGCCGATGATGTTGAACACGGCGGCCAGGACGATCGCTTGGCTCGGGCGCGCACCCCGGGTGGCAACGAGCGTGGCGATGGCGTTCGCGGCATCGTGGAAGCCATTCATCAGCGCGAACGCAAGAGCGAACGCAACCGCCAACCCGAGGCCCATGACCCGGGGAGCTACCGCGGCTTGTGCTCGAAGTGCTCGACGTAGGCGTCCGAGCTCGGATAGAAGCGGCTCACGCGCCCGTCGTCCTCCCAGCGCACGACGAACGGCGGCGCCCCGTCCTCGCCCAGGACCTCCAGGACCTCGGCATCGCGGGGGAGCTCGCCGACGTGATGTCCTCGGATCACGAGGCGGTCGCCCGGTGCGGCGCGTAGCACTGACTGGCTCCTCTGCATTGGACCTCCCTCATTTCGGCTGCTGGTCATGTCGTGCGCGCAGCCTCCAGCAGCACGCGCTGCTCCGCCGCGGCCACCAGCTGGCGCGTGCGGTCGACGACGTCCATGTTCACCGAGATGGCGTCGATGCCGGCGCGCACGAGCAGTTCCGCGTACTCGGGATAGACCGATGGCGCCTGGCCGCAGATCGACGTCTGGAGGCCGAGCGAGCGCGCGCGTGGGATCAGCTGGCGCAGGTAGTCCGCCACCGCCGGGTCGCGCTCGTCGAACACCTCGGCCACGACCTCGGAGTCGCGGTCGGCCCCGAGCATCAGCTGCGTCAGGTCGTTGGATCCGATCGAGATGCCTGCCACGCCGAGCGCCGCGTAGCGCTCGAGATTGAAGAGCACCGAGGGCACCTCTGCCATCACCCAGAGCTCGAAGGCGGGCTGGTCCAGCAGCCCCGAGTCCTGCATGAGTCGGCGGCAGCGCTCGAGCTCGTGCGCCGTGCGGACGAAGGGGAGCATCACGTGAAAGTTCGTGTGTCCGGCCTCCCACACACGCCGGATCGCTTCGAGCTCGAGCTGGAAGACCTCGGCGTCGCGCGTATATCTGAGTGCGCCACGGAAGCCGATCATCGGGTTGGCCTCCTCGGGCTCGAAGCGCTCGCCGCCCTCGAGGCCCCGGAACTCGTTGGTGCGGAAATCGATCGTGCGGTAGGTCACCGGCCGCGGCGCGAACCCGGACGCGAACGCGATCAGCCCGTCCGCCATGCGGCCGATGAATTCCTCGCCCCGCCCCTGCTCGATGAGCAGGCGAGGGTGCATTCCCTCGAGCGCCTCGATGACCATCATCTCGGCGCGCAAGAGCCCGACGCCTTCGACGTCAAGCGCCGCGGCCCGCTCCACCTGGGACGGCTCCGACAGGTTCACCAGTAGCTTGGTGGCGGTCGTGGCGCGGACGGGTGCGGCGCCGTTTGCGCTTACCGACGCGGCCGCCGGCTGGGCCTCGGCTTGCGCCACTCCGCTCAGCACGGTCCCGTGCGTGGCGTCGACTGTCACGAGCTCGCCGTCCCGCAGCTTGGAGGTCGCGTCGCCCGTCCCGACGACACACGGCAGTCCCAGCTCGCGAGACACGATCGCCGCGTGGCAGGTCATCCCGCCCGAGTCCGTGACGATTGCCGCGGCCCGGCGCATGAGCGGAACCCAGTCGGGGGCGGTCATGTGAGTGACGAGCACGTCGCCCTCGCCCAGGTTGCCGGCGTCGGCCAGCGAGCGCAGCACCCGGACTCGGCCGCTTCCGCTCCCCGGAGCTGCTCCGAGGCCGCGCACGAGCGGCTCGCCGGGCGGATGCCCGCCGTCCGCGGGGGCGCCGCCCGCCGACGTGACGGGCCGCGACTGCAGCATCCAGACAGCTCCGTCCTCGTCGAACGCCCACTCGGTGTCCTGCGGCGCCGTGTAGTGGCCTTCGATGCGCACCGCAAGCTCCGCCAACGCGCGCACCTCGTCATCGTCGAGCACCGGTTCGAGCGCTTCGTCACCGCTCAGCTTGCGGGTGGTCGTTCCGCCGTCATGAGCAGGCTCGATCGTCAGCTCCTTTGGCTTGATCTCGCGGGTCACGAGTGCGAGCGTCCCCTTGGCGACCACGTAGCGATCGGGCGACACGCTTCCCGACACGACGCTCTCGCCGAGCCCGAACGCGCCCTCGATCACGATGCGGTCGTGACGACCCGTCGAAGGATCGATGGTGAACATCACCCCGGCTCGCGTCGAACGGATCTGCTTCTGCACCACGACGGCGATGTCCATGTCGGCCTGTGAAAAGCCGCGCTTGCTGCGATAGAAGACCGTGCGCGCTCCGAACAGCGACGCCCAGCAGCGCTGAATCGCGGCGACCAGCTCATCGGCGCCCTTCACGTTCAGGTACGTCTCGTTCATTCCGGCGAACGACGCGGATTCTGTGTCCTCCGCGGTCGCGGAAGAGCGCACGGCCACCGCAAGCGACGGGTCACCGCCGGCGAGCCGCTCGTACGCCTCCACGATCGCCGTCCTGATGGACTCCGGCACGGTCTCGGAGCGGACCATCTCGCGGACTCCCGCGGCGGCGGCTTCGAGCTCGGCGGTGTTGTCGCTGTCGAGTTCGCTCAGGGCCGCGCTGATCCGGTCCCTGAGGCCGTGTTCGTCGCAGAAGGTGGCGTACGCTGGAGCGCCCACCACGAAGCCAGGCGGAACCGGGACGCCGGCGTGCGTCAGCTCTCCGAGGTTCGCTCCCTTGCCGCCGGCATAGTCGACGTCGACCTTGCGGAGATCGTCGAAGAAGCGAACGACGACGGAAGTCTCGGTCGCGGCTGTCGTGGCGCTCATATGGGTCCTCCTGACTGGAGACAGGAGCGACAACGTAAACCCCACGTGCACGCCGGGAATCCGCCCATCACACCGAAAGAACTACGTACTAGTCCGCAGGAAGAGCAGTGCAGAAAGCGGATTCGGGGACGCGCCTCGCGGCGTAGCTTGCCTTCATGCCGACGCGAGTCCCGACAACTCGAACAACCAGAGGGAACGGCGTTCGGCAGGAACGCGCAGTCGAGGCCCGGTCCGCAACCCTGTCTGCGGGCCGGTGCCTCGGGGCGCACCCACGTCCCCGGCTCGTGCCTTGACCAGCGCACAAATGGGTCGCGCCGGCCTCCACCGTCGCCCCACCGGCCGGGACCACGACGCCCGGGATGAGGCAAGCGCACATCCGGCCATCGAATTCAGCGGCTTGTCGGTCGAACGAGGCGGACGCTTGGCGCTCCGCGACATCCAGGGTTCGGTCGACGCGGGCCGGGTCACCGGGCTCTTCGGCCCGAGCGGTAGCGGCAAGTCGACGCTGATGCGCGCGATCGCGGGCGTCCAGGCACGCGTCCAGGGATCGCTGACCGTTCTCGGCAAGCGGCCGGGAAGCGCAGGGGCGAGGCGCATGCTCGGCTACCAGACACAGTCGCCGTCCGTGTACGAGGACCTCACCGTGGACGAGAACCTTCGCTACTTCGCCGCGGTCCGTGGCGGCGAGGTGGGGGAGGTCGCCGAGCGGGTCGGCCTCTCATCTCATTCCGACCAGCTCGTGCGCAACCTGTCGGGCGGCCAGCGCGCGCGTGTGTCGCTGGCGGCTGCCTTGGTGGCGAAGCCGCGGCTGCTCCTGCTCGACGAGCCCACCGTCGGGCTCGATCCCCTGCTCCGGCGCGAGCTGTGGAAGCTCTTCCGTGAGCTTGCCGATGAGGGCGGGGCGCTGCTCGTCTCGAGCCACGTCCTCGACGAGGCCCGGCACTGCGACGAGCTGATCCTGCTGCGCGATGGGAGGATCGTCGCCCAGCTCACGCCCGCGGAGCTCCGCGCCCGGACTGGCACCGACGATATGGACGAGGCATTCGTGCGACTGATCGAGGACACACCGCAATGAGCGCCCGGCGGACCTTCGCCACGACCCGCAGGGTGCTGCTCCAGCTGCGCCACGACCCGCGCACGATCGCTCTGCTGATCCTCGTGCCGTGCCTGCTCGAAACGCTGCTCCGCCTGATCTATGCCAACCGGCGTCCCGTGTTCGATCAGGCGGGAGCTCCGCTGCTGGCGTTCTTCCCGCTGACCACGATCTTCCTCGTGACCTCGATCGCGCTGCTGCGCGAGCGCACCAGTGGGACGCTCGAGCGACTGATGACCACGCCGCTCGGCCGGCTCGAGCTGCTCACGGGCTACGCGATTGCGTTCGGCGCGCTGGCAGCCGTCCAGGCCTCGATCCTGAGCGCGGTCAC
>DASXAA010000004.1:0-23348 GCA_036407035.1 Thermoleophilaceae bacterium
CGGACTTCCTCGCGTTTCTCAACCAGAGCGTGATGGGCTCGATGTTCACCCGCTACAAGTCGCCCGCCTACGTCAACCTGGACTTCACGCCAACGTTCACCCCGGAGCTGCTCCTGAAGGACTTCGAGCTCGGGTTCGAGGCCGCGCGCGCCCAGGGCGTGCCGATGCCGGTGGCGGCGGCCGCCCGCGAGACCGTCCGCTCGCTGATGGGTAACGGCTACCTCGACGTGGACTTCGCGGCGCTGCTCGAGCTGGAGGCGCGCGGCGCGGGACTCGAGCTGGAGCCTGAGAACGTGCCGGTCTCCGACGGCCTCGGCGGCGAGCCGGTGGGCGCCGCCGCGCGCGCGGGATAGTTCTCCCGAGCCCGCAGTACGATTTCCCCATGCCGCCCCTGCGGCTCCATCACGACGATGCCCATCCGCGGCTCGAGGCGCTGCGGCACGTCTTCTGGGGCCTCTGCGGGTCGATCGTGCTGGTCTGCATCGTCGTCGCGATCGTGGGTGGGGTGGAGCCCGCCGACGCGGTCGAGATGACGATCGTGGTCCTCGTCCTGGCCGTGCTCTGGCTGGCGCACGAGTGGCGCCTGCTCTGGCGCGCCGAGCGCCGCTAAGCGGCCCCGGCGATCGCCCCGAGCCGCGGCTCGAGGCCGTGCAGGTCGAACGCGAGGAAGCGGCTGAACAGCCTGTGACCGGGGCCGTGGAAGTCCGACGAGCCCGTTGCGAGCAGCCCGAGCTCCGCGCAGCGGCCCGCGACCAGCCGCGTCTGGGCCTCGCTGTGCGTCGCGTAGAAGGCCTCGACGCCGTCCACCCCGGCGGCGCGGAAGCGCTCGATCGCGTCGAGCACCTCGGCGTCGTCGTCCATGTCCCAGAACGGGTGCGCCCAGATCGCCAGCCCGCCCGCGTCGTGGATCCAGCGGATCGCCTCCGGCACGTCCGGCCGCGTGCGCGGCATGTAGGCGGGCGCGCCCGGGATCAGGTAGGCGGGGATGAACGAGGACACGTCGCGGTGGCCCTCGAGCTCCAAGCGGGTCGCGTTCGAGGCGTGGCCGAGCACCGCGGCCGCCAGGTGCGGACGCCCGATCGGCTTGCCGGCCGCCCGCCGCGCCGCCAGCGGCGCCGGGTCGATCTCGAAGCCGAGCTCGCGCAGCCTCTCGCCCATCCGCTCGGCGCGCAGCTCGCGGTCGGCGCGGGCCTCCTCGAGCCTGCCGCGCAGCACGGGGTCCTCGTGGTCGATCCCGTAGCCGAGCACGTGGAGGTCCTCGTAGCCGCCATGGACGGCGGAGATCTCCGTGGCGCGGACCACCCGCACGCCGTGCTCGGCGCCCGCGCGCACCGCCTCGTCCACACCGGCGATCGTGTCGTGGTCGGAGAGGGCGAGCAGCTCCACACCGGCCCGCGCGGCGCGTTCCACCACCTCCGCCGGGGGCAGCTCCCCGTCCGAGTGGAGGGAGTGGGACTGGAGGTCGAAACGCGGTGCCGTCACGAGGGCAGGCGAGGATACAAGCGTGAGCACGTCCTCAGATTCGTCTTATAGCCTGCGCGCCGCGATGGGCTCGCTTAGAGGTCTCACGCGCAGGAATGCGTTCAAGCTGGGCGGGCTCGGCGCCGCGGGCCTCGCGCTGGGCGCATGCGGCGACGATTACTTCGACCCGAAGACCGATTACGGCAAGGACGCGCCGAACACTCTCCTGCTGTTCACGGACAGCACGCGGGCGGACTACGTGGGCGCCTACAACCCCGCGCCGCGCAACAAGACGCCCAACATCGACGCGCTGGCGAAGGAATCGCTGATGTTCAACCTCGCCGTGCCGGAGGCCATGCCCACCGGCCCGGCGCGGCGCTGCCTCCTGAGCGGCGTGCGCTCGTTCCCGTACCGCAACTGGGTGCCGACCAAGGGCCTGCCGCTCGAGCCGGGCTGGATCCCGATCCCGGACAACTATCCGATCTTCACGGAGGTGATGCGGGAGGCGGGGATCGAGACCGCCTACTGCACCGACAACCCGTTCCTCATCGGCCCGCGGTTCGCCAACTTCCGGCGCACACTCGACGAGGTGCGCCCGAGCTTCGCGCAGGGCTCCTACCGCTTCCTGAACAAGCCGTTCAAGCGGCCCGCGCCGCGCAGCGCGGTCGAGCGGTACCTGCTGCCGGAGCTGTCCGACAGCGTGGAGGTCGGGCGGCTGCGCGCGATGGCCGGCTGGAACAGCATCTACCGCCACCGCGAGAACCAGTACGCCGCCGCGCGCGTCGTGCGCAGCGGCATCCGCCTGATCGACGACCTGAAGAAGAAGCGGCCCTTCTTCCTCGGCGTCGACACGTTCGACCCCCACGAGCCGATCGACCCGCCCGTCTACTACCTGCAGCGCTTCGGCAGCGAGCCCAAGGGGATCGAGAAGGAGGGGATCGAGCCGATCCAGCCGTTCGAGACCCCCTACAGCTGGTCGGTGCACGTGGACGTGGACGACGCGACCGTCGAGCGCGTTCGCGAGCTGTACGCGGCGGACATCACCTTCGTCGACAACTGGCTCGGGCGCCTGCTGAATGAGCTCGCGGACCAGAACCTGCTCGACGAGACCGTCATCTACTACATGTCCGACCACGGGCTCACGCTCGGCGAGCACGGGCTGATCGGCAAGCACGCCGCGCGGGCCCAGTGGCACATCTACCACGTGCCGGCGATGATCCGGCACCCGGAGAAGAAGCTCGCCGGCCGGCGCAGCGACTTCTTCGCCTCCACCCACGACGTCGCGCGCACGCTGCTCGGCTTCATGGGCGTGCGGGCGCCGGGGATGATGACCGGCGAGGACCTCTCCGGGCTGTTCGAGGGCACTCCGCCGACCCACGAGCGCCCCTACTTCACCGCCTGCTACGCCGACTACGTGCTGGCCGGCGACCACGACTGGTTCCTGATCGCCGACAGCGAGGGGCGCCGCAAGCGTCTCTACAACAAGCGCGACGACCCCTGCGAGAACGTCGACGTCTCGGCCCAGCACCCGGAGATCGTGGACAGGCTCTGGCGCGTCCTCGAGGACGAGGCCGGCGGCACGCTGCCGCAGTTCGGCAGCAAGGGCGTGCTCGGCGGATGAGGGAACGGTTCACACGCCGCGGCCTGCTCGGCGCCGGCGCCGCCGGCGCGGCGGGCATGACGGCGCTCGGCGCCGCCGCGGCGCGGCCGCGCCCGGCGGCCGCCCAGGCGCCGCTGAACGCCCTCCTGATCGTGCTGCCGTGCGTGCGCTCGTCGCACGTGAACGCCTTCGACGGCGACTCTCCCTCGAAGACGCCGAACCTCGACGACCTCACGCACGACTCGCTCCGCTTCGACCGGGCGATCCCGGAGTCGATGCCGGCGGTGTCCGTGCGGCGAGCGCTCCTGACCGGGATGAGGGCGTACCCCTTCCGCGACTGGCGCGCCCAGCCGGACCTGCCGGCCGTGCCCGGCTGGACGCCGATCTACGACTACCAACCGCTCCTCACGGAGACACTGCGCCGCCACGGCGTGACGACCGAGTACATCACCGACAACCCGCTGCTGACCGGTCCGCGCTTCCCCGACGTGAGGCGCACGCCGGGCGCTCCCACGG
Source organism: Thermoleophilaceae bacterium (assembly GCA_036407035.1). Taxonomy (GTDB): domain Bacteria; phylum Actinomycetota; class Thermoleophilia; order Solirubrobacterales; family Thermoleophilaceae; genus JACVRW01. The sequence goes on from DASXAA010000004.1 coordinate 3,578, forward strand.
TCTCGCTGCCGCACACGCCGGCGCAGCCCGGCATCGCGACCGACCTGATCCCGGCGATCGACCGCGCCCGCGACGCCGCCGTGCGCTCGCTGCGCGCCGGCGCCGTGGCGCTCGCCCGCCTGAGGACGCAGCAGCCGTTCTTCCTCGGCGTCGACGGCTTCGACCCGGTGGACGCCTACGAGGTCCCGCGCGTGTATGTGCGGCCGGGCGAGATCGCCGACGAGGGCGTCGGGCCGACCGACGGCCGGCTCGTGTCGCTCAACTTCGGCGGCGACGGCCTCGCCGCCGTGCGCGACCGCTACCGCAAGAACGTCGAGGCGATCGACGACTGGGTCGGTCGCCTGATCGACCGCCTGCATGACCTCGACCTCGCCGGGAACACGGTCGTCTACCTGCTCGGCGACCACGGTATCTCGCTCGGCGAGCACGACTACCTCGGCAAGGCGACCCCCACCTCGCACCGGCCCTCGTACGAGGTGCCCTACCTGATCCGCCATCCGGAGGGCGAGAAGTCCGGCGACGACGTCGACTGGTACGCGTCCACCCAGGACGTCGCGCCGACGCTGCTGTCCTTCATGGGCGTCGGCGTTCCCGGCAAGATGGAGGGCGAGGACCTCACGGCGCTGTTCGACGACGTGGACCAGTGGGACCTGCCGCCGCGGCCGACGTCGATCACCGCAATCGGCACCAGCGTGATCGTGCGCAACAACCGCTGGCTGATGGTCCGCGACGGGCAGGAGCTCGAGCGCCGCCTCTACGACGACGACGAGGAGGCGGACGACGACATCAAGCGCTACGACAACGTCGCCAACGACGAGCCCGGCGTGCTGACGGACCTGTCGATCGCTGCGGTCGTGGCGGCGGGCGGCAACCTGCCGGAGTTCGGGCCGGAGGGAGCGCTGCGGCCGCCGCGCGAGCGCAGCGACGACGACACCGACGACGACGGCATCCCGAACGACTTCGACGCTGTCGACAACGACGAGCCGGACGACGACGACGAGCCGGGCGACGAGAAGTTCAACGGCCTGAAGGCGGTCGCGAGGTGCGCGATCTGCGGGGCGCCGCTGACGCTCCGCCACGCGGCCGCGACGATCAGGGCGGGGGGCCGGACGCTGTGCGCCGAGCACTCTGAGGCGGACGAGGCCCTCGGGGAGGCGGAGGAGGAGGAGGCCGACCCGGAGGAGGTCGAGGCGCGATGACGGGCGACGGCCGGGTCAACCCGCCCGCCGAGTTCCTGTACGCCAACAAGTGGCGGATCTTCGGCGTGATGATGATCGGCTGGGCGATGTCCCTGCTCGACGTGTCGATCGTGAACATCACGATCCCGACGCTGCAGGACGAGATGAGCACGGACGTCGCGACCGTCACGTGGGTCATCAACGCCTACAACATCGTCTTCGCGGTGCTGCTGGTGTCGATGGGGCGGCTCGCCGACCAGCGCGGGCGCCGCAAGTTCTTCATCCTCGGCCTCGCCGTCTTCACGATCGGCTCGGCGCTGTGCGCGACGTCGTGGTCGATCGAGTGGCTGATCGTCTTCCGCGTCATCCAGGGCGCCGGCGCCGGGATCCTGGCGCCGCTCGGCTTCGCGATCACCGTGCTCGTCTTCCCGCCGGAGCAGCGCGGGCGCGGGCTGGCGCTGATCGCGGTCGTGGCGCTCGTGTCGTCCGCGCTCGGTCCGGTGATCGGCGGCGTGCTCGTGGAGGTCGCGACCTGGCACTGGATCTTCCTCATCAACATCCCGTTCGGGATCCTCGGGATCTTCCTGGCGCTGCGCTGGTGGCCGGAGACCTGGGACCTGACGGCGGCGCCCAAGGTCGACCTGCCGGGCATGGCCCTGCTCGGCGGCGCTGTCTTCTGTTACACGTTCAGCCTCGTCCAGGTGAACCCGGGCACGGGCAACGTCGCCCTCTTCCTGTCGCTGCTGCAGGCGGCGATCCTGCTCGGGGTGGCGTTCGTCTGGTGGGAGCGAAGAGCGCCGTCCCCGATGATCACGCCGGGGCTGATCGCGAACAAGCAGTTCCGCAACGCCAACCTCGGCATGCTGTTCTTCGGCGCGGGCGCGCTCGGCACGCTGCTGATGCTGTCGCTCGTGTTCGTGAACCTGTGGGGGTACACGCAGCTCGAGTCGGCGCTGGCGCTCACACCCGTGCCGTTGTGCGGGCTGCTCGTCTGGCCGCTCGTAGGCCGTACCGCGGACACGCGGGCGCCCGGTGAGATCGCCCGGCCGGCGCTGATCATCATGGCGCTGGGGATGCTGTGGGTCTCGTTCCTGCCGTCCACGGCGTCGGACGCCTGGACCTACATCCGCATCCTGCCCGGCCTCGCGATGATCGGCGTGGGGATGGGGATCGGGTTCCCGGCGCTGAACGTGGGCGCGATGGGGGCGGTCGCGGGGCAGGAGCTCGGGCTCGCCTCCGGGATCCTCAACACGGCGCGCCAGCTCGGCGCCGCCGTGGGCGTGGCGATCCTGATCGCGACGTTCGGCGGAGCGACCCAGGCGGACCTCGCCCTGTTCGCAAAGGACGACATCGACGACATCGTCGACGACTTCGAGATCCCGCACTCGATGGCGTCCGGGGTGATCCAGGGGACGCTGCACGACTACTTCGGTGGGACCGAGAATCGCTTCGAGCCGCAGGGCGGGTTCGACGAGGACATCATCCGCGAGACGGCCGGCGCGGCGCGCGAGGGGTTCGCGTGGTCGTTCCGGCAGGCGGCGATCCTGGTGCTCTCCGTGCTGCCGCTGCTGGGCGCGCTGAAGCGAACGCCCGCGCAGGCGCGCGCGGAGGCGATGGCCGCGGCGGCCGGCAAGGGGCCGCCCGGCGAGGCGCCCGCCGCCGGCAGCGGCCCGCCGGGCGACGGTCAGCAGAAGGCCGGGCAGCCGGTAGGGCCGCCGCGCGAGGCGCCGGGTTAAGTAGGCGCCGGTACCGGCTCCGCCCGCACGGCGGCGCGCCTGCGCGGCGCCAGCACCAGCGCGAGGCCGGCAAGCACGAGCCCCGCGCCGGCCACGTGCGCGGCGGTGATCCGCTCGCCGAGCAGGAGCGCCCCGAAGGTCATGCCGAAGATCGGCACGAGCAGGGCGAACGAGGCGACCCTGCCGGCGTCGTGCACGCGCATCAGCCAGGACCACGCGGCGAAGCCCCCGAGCGTGGACACGAAGGCGATGTAGGCGGCCGCGGGCAGCGCGCGCCCGCTCAGGTCGGCGAGCGAGGGGTGCTCCGTCGCGATCGAAAGCGCCAGCAGCGGCACGATCGGCACCAGCGACATCCAGGCGATGAAGGCGATCGGGTCTGCTCCGCTTGCGCGCTTCATCATCATGTTCGCCACGGCCCAGGCGGCGCCCGCGGCGACGACCAGCACGAGCCCGGTCACCGTCACGCCGCCGCCCCGCGACACGCCGATCACCGCGAAGCCGCCGGCCGCGGCCGCCAGCCCGGCGATCCCGCGCGGTCCGATCCGCTCGCCGAGGACGATCGCCGCGAGGATCACCGTGAACGGGACCTGGCACTGGAGCACGAGCGACGCGAGCCCTGCCGTGACGCCCACGTCCATGCCAGTGAACAGCAGGCCGAACTTGACCACCCCGAGCGTGACGCCGACGGCCGCGATCAGCCGCCACGGCAGCTGCGGCCGCGGAACGAACGCGACCGCGAGCGCGGCGAGGCAGAAGCGGAGCGCGCACAGGAAGAGCGGGGGAGTCTCGCCGAGGCCCCATTCGATCACGACGAAGTTGAAGCCCCAGGCGGCTGCGACGGCGATCGCGAGCAGGACGTGGCGGCGCGGCATGGGGGCCCATGATGGCGTGCGCCGATACGTCACGTCCAGTGAACATCTTGACGGCTAGCGTAAGCTGGCCTTAAGAATGGCCCTCGACGTCCGCCGTCTCAGGCTCCTGCGGGAGCTCTCCGCGCGGGGCACGATCGCCGCGACCGCCGACGCCCTCTCGTACACGCCGTCGGCGGTCTCGCAGCAGCTCTCCGCGCTCGAGCGCGAGGCGGGCGCCGAGCTGCTCGAGCGCCGCGGCCGGCGCGTTCGCCTCACCGACGCGGGCCATGCCCTGGTGGCGCGCGCCGACGAGGTGCTGGCGGCCCTCGAGCGCGCCGAGGCGGAGCTCGAGGCCGGCCGCCGCGACGTGCGCGGCACGGTGCGCATCGCGAGCTTCCCGAGCGCGGCGCGCGCCGTGCTCCCCGGCGCGGCCGGCGCGCTGGCCGCGCGGCACCCCGACCTCGTCGTGCACTGCTCGGACGCCGAGCCGGCCGAGGGACTCGCCCAGCTGCGTCTGGGGGAGCTCGACCTCGTGCTGTCCGAGCAGTTCCCGTTCGTGCCGCCGCGCGATCTGTCCGGCTTCGAGTGCGTGGACCTGTTCGAGGACCCGCTCGACCTCGCGGTGGGGCCGGGGCACGAGGACGCGCCGGCCGACTTCGGGCGGCTCGAGGGCGTGCCGTTCATCGGCGGCCATCCCGGCACGAGCTGTCACATGGTGCTCTTCCACGCGTGCCGGGCGCAGGGCTACGAGCCGACGATCGTGGGCAGCTCGAACGACTACGCGGTGGTCCTGGCGCTGGTGGGCGAGGGGCTCGGCGTGTCGCTGGCGCCGGCGATCGCCCAGGACCTCGCCCCGGCCGGCGTGTCGTTCAAGCGCTTCCGGCCGCGCCTGCACCGGCGTGTGTACGCGGCGGTGCGGGCGGGCACGCTCGCGCGCCCGGCGATCGCCGCGATGCTGGACGAGCTGCGCGCGTTCGTGGCGCGGCGCGGGTTGGCCTAGGCCGCGACGGCCTCGGCCGGGCGGCCACGCCGCCGCCGCGGCGGCGGGCCCGCGGCCGCGAACTCCGGCGGCGCGATCTGCAGGTAATGGCCGAACGACCAGTCCACGAACCGCCGCCACTGCATCGCCCGGATCGCCGCGTTCAGCGCGCGCGGCGGCACGCGCGGGACGGTCCGCTGCGCCTCCAGCATCCAGCGGAACTTCCACTCGTGCGCGGCCGAGAAGTCGTGGTAGCGCACCAGCGCGTGCGCGGTGGTCTGCCGTCCCTCGATCACGCCCCGCAGCTCGCGCCCGCAGGCGATTCCGAAGTAGAACGCGGTCCTGATCCCCTCGGCGGTGAGCGGCAGGCAGTGGCCCGCCGAGTCGCCGGCGAAGAAGATCCCGTCCTCGGTCGCGTCGCGCAGCTTGTGGGGGATCCAGTTGCCCTGGTAGCGCACCGCCTCCTGGCCGACATCCCGCGCCAGCCTCACGGTGTTGTCCTTCACGTGGAAGCGCGGGTCGAACGAGCCGACGCCGATCCGCAGCTCGTCCGCTGCCGGGAAGCTCCAGCCGTAGCCCGCCGGGACATAGGAGCGGTCGATCCAGATCTCCATCTCGTCGCCCGCCCCCCAAGGGTGCACCTCGAGCCCGCGCGAGAGCGGCGCGTCCGGCGGCTGGTAGCCGCCGCCGAGGACCCGGCGCCAGCCCAGCGCGTCGACGATCAGCGGCGCGGTGAGGTCGCCGCGGTCGGTGTGCACCACGTCGCCGGTGCGCCCATCGACCGTCGCGGTCTCGAACGCGCAGTCGGACTGGTCGAACAGCTCGCGGCAGAGCTCGGGGTAGTCGAACGTCGAGAACGTCCAGGGCAGCCGCAGCCTCGAGGTGCCGTGGGGCGTGTGCACCACGAGCGAGTCGAAGGCCTGCCGGTGCGCGCCCATCAGCCCCATCACGCGCAGCCACTCGGTGGGGATGCCGCAGGCCGAGGTCTGCCGCTCCCCGACCTCGTAGCGGTCCACCATCAGCACGCGCGCGCCGCTGCCCGCCAACTCGCGAGCCACCGCCAGACCGGCGAAGCTGGCGCCGCAGACGAGGACGTCCCAGTCGCCGGAAAGCGTGGTCCGGGCCGGGCCGCGCTTGGTACGACGCGTCGGCATGCGGGCAGAGTAGCTACCCTAGGCGCCTCACGTGCTGGATTCAGAGACGTCTACCCCACCCCGTCCCGTCGAAGGCTCCGACGGCCTTCTGCTCGAGGTCGACGGCCAGATAGTTCCGAACTACGACGCAACGCTCGTCCCCTTTGACGAGGGGGATGTCGTGACGGGCAAGGTCGTGCGCATCGACCAGGACGAGGTCCTGGTCGACATCGGCTACAAGAGCGAGGGCGTCATCCCGCTCGGCGAGCTGTCGATCCGCAAGTCGGTCGACCCGCACGACGAGGTCGAGCTCGGCGAGGAGGTCGACGCGCTCGTCCTCACCAAGGAGGACCAGGACGGGCGGCTGCTGCTCTCGAAGAAGCGCGCCCGCTTCGAGAAGGCGTGGCGCAAGATCGAGGCCGCGGCCGAGTCCGGCGAGCCGGTCGAGGGGACGGTCATCGAGGTCGTCAAGGGCGGCCTCATCATCGACCTCGGGGTGCGCGGCTTCCTGCCGGCATCGCTGGTCGACATCCGGCGCGTCCAGAACCTGGACGAGTTCCTGGGCCAGAAGATCGAGTGCAAGGTCATCGAGCTGAACCGCTCGCGCAACAACGTGGTGCTGTCGCGCCGCGCGGTGCTCGAGGAGGAGCGCAAGGAGGTGCGCCAGCAGATCCTCGACCGGCTCCAGCCGGGGATGGTCGTGGAGGGCGCGATCTCCAACATCGTCGACTTCGGCGCGTTCGTGGACCTCGACGGCATCGACGGCCTGATCCACATCTCCGAGCTCTCCTGGAGCCATGTGAACCACCCGAGCGAGATCCTCTCGATCGGCGACGTGGTGCCGGTGAAGGTGCTCGACATCGACCGCGACCGCCAGCGCATCTCGCTCGGCCTCAAGCAGACCCAGGAGGACCCGTGGCAGCGGGTGATCGACACCTACCGGGTCGGCGACGAGCTCGAGGGCAAGGTGACCAAGGTCGTCACGTTCGGCGCGTTCGTGGAGATCATGGAGGGCGTCGAGGGGCTCGTGCACATCTCCGAGCTCGCCCATCACCACGTGGAGAACCCGCGTGAGATCGTCGAGCCGGGCCAGGACGTGCGCGTGAAGATCCTCGAGATCGACTCCGAGCGCCGCCGGCTGTCGCTGAGCGTCAAGCGGGTGCAGGAGCAGCTGGCGCACATCCGCGACGCCACCGCGGCGGCCGCGCCGGAGGGCCAGGGTCCCGACGACCTGAGCGACGTGCGCGACCTCGGTCTCTCCGAGGACGTGTTCGCCGGCGCCGAGGTGAGCATCGAGGGTGCCGGCGACCTGCGCGCCGCCGTCCAGGAGGCGCACGACGCGCAGCTGGCCGAGCAGGAGTCCGCCGCTGAGGAGGAGGAGGTGGCCGCCGAGCCGCCGCCCGAGGAAGAGGCGGCCCCCGAGCCGCCGCCCGAGGAAGAGGCGGCTGCTCCCGAGGCTTCGGCCGAGGAAGAGGCGGCTGCTCCCGAGGCTTCGGCCGAGGATGAGGCGGCTGCTGCCGAGGCTTCGGCCGAGGATGAGCCGGCGCCCGAGGCTCCCGAGGACGAGCCAGAAGAGTCTGCTTAGTGCCGGGCCGGGTCCCCTTCGTGGGGCTCACCGGCGGGCTGGGCGCGGGAAAGTCGGAGGCGCTGCGAGCGCTGGGGGAGCTGGGCGCGGCGACGCTCTCGACCGACGCCGTCGTCCACGAGCTGCTGTCCACAGATGAGCTGCGCGACCTCGTGGTCGAGCGGCTCGGGCCGGAGGTGGCCCCGGACGGCCGGCTCGACCGCTCGCTGATCGCCGAGCAGGTGTTCGGCGACGACGAGCGCCGCGGCTGGCTCGAGGGGCTGCTGTGGCCGCGCGTCGGCGCCCGGGTGGCCGAGTGGCGCGCCGGCCTGGACGGCGCGGCCGATCCGCCGCGGGCGGCCGTGGTGGAGGTGCCGCTCCTGTTCGAGTCCGGCATGGAGGCCGCGTTCGACGCCACGATCGCGGTCGTCGCGGACGAGGCGCTGCGCGAGGAGCGCGCCGGGGCGCGGGGTCACACGGCGGTCGCCTCGCGTGCCGGACGCCAGCTGTCGCAGGAGGAGAAGGCGCAGCGTGCGGACTTCGTCGTGCGCAACGACGGGACGATCGGCGAGTTGAAGCTGACGCTGTCCCGAATACTTGCGAAACTCGAAGGGTCGTGAGCTCCACTGCCGCCCGCTCCCGAGCAGCGCGGTCGCGCCGCGGACCCTCCCGCGCGGTCGCACGCCGCCGCCGTCGAATCGCGGCCATAGCCCTGGCCGCGGTGGTCGGCGCGGGCGTCGCCGCGCTCGTGGTGGCGGTAGGGCCGCTGGATGAGCAGTTGCGCGAGCTCACGCTGCCGCTCCGCCACGACGACATCATCCGCCAGCAGGCCAAGGAGAAGGACCTCGACCCGGCGCTGATCGCGGCGGTCATCTACGAGGAGTCGAAGTTCCGCGACCAGACCTCGCGCGCGGGGGCGCGCGGGCTGATGCAGATCACGCCGGACACGGCGGAGTTCATCGCCCGCAACTCGGGCGGCATCCGCTTCGAACAGAAGGACCTCGCGACGCCCCAGATCAACATCGCCTACGGCTCCTACTACCTGCGCTACCTCCTCGACCGCTACGACGGCAACGAGACGCTCGCGATCGCCGCGTACAACGCGGGCCACGGGAACGTGGACCGATGGGTGGCGCGCGCCGGAGGACCGGACAAGTTCGACGCCGCGCGCGACATCCCGTTCCCCGAGACACGCTCGTACGTGAGTGACGTCCTGAAGCGCCGCGGGGAGTACCGCGAGCACTACGCGGACGACCTCGGGCTCTAGCCCGGCGCGGCGGCCTGCTCCCACTCGGAGTAGGCCCTCTCCACCGCCCGCTTTGCGGCGTCGTGGCGGGCGTTCGATTTCTCCGAGCGCTCCGGCGTCGACCACTTGGCCGGGTCGGCGAGCTCGTCCTCGAGCGCGCGCAGCGCCGCCTCGGCGCGCTCGACCTCGCGCTCCAGGTCGGCGATCCGCCCCTGCCTGTTCTTCGAGGGGCCGCCCGCGGGGCGGCGCTTGCCGTTGCCGTCGGCCTTCGGCTCGCGCCGCGGCGGCGGGGCCGGCAAGGCGTTCCGCTCCTCCCGCACCCGGGCGTACTCGGCCCACCCGCCCTGGTACGTGCGGAGACGGCCGTCCTCGAGCGCAACGGTGCGGGTACCGACGGCGTCGAGCAGGGCGCGGTCGTGTGAGACCAGGAGGACGGCGCCCTCGAACGCGAGCAGGGCGTCCTCGAGCGCCTCGCGCGCGTCTATGTCGAGGTGGTTGGTCGGCTCGTCCAGGATCAGGACGTTGGAGTCGGACGCGACGAGGATCGAGAGCGAGAGCCGCCTGCGCTCGCCGCCGGAGAGGCCTGCGAGCGGCTTCTCGGCCTCCTCACCGCTGAAGAGGAACCGGCCGAGGAGCGCGCGAGCCTTGCCTGGCGTCAGGCCGGTCGCGCGTTGTGCGGCCTCGAGCGCCGTGCCCGTGGAGCCGAGCTCCTCGGCGTGCTGCGAGAGGTAGCCGAGCCGGACGTTGTGGCCGCGGCGAATGCGGCCGGCCTCGGGCTCGCTCCGGCCCGCCAGCGCCTCGATCAGCGTGGTCTTGCCCGCGCCGTTGGGGCCCACGAGCGAGACGTGCTCGCCGCGCTCGAGCCAGAAGTCGCCGTCGCTCAGGAGCGTCCGCCCGGGTACGTCGAGGCGGAGATCCTCCGCCTCCACCACCACGCGGCCGGTGCGGTCGGCGGCGCCGAAGTTGAAGCCGAGCGAGCGGTTGTCGCGCGGATCGCGCTCGATGCGCTCCATGCGGTCGAGCTTCTTGACGCGATCCTGTGCCTGGCGGGCCTTGGTCGCCTTGTAGCGGAAGCGCTCGATGAAGCGCTCCATGCGGGCGATCTCGGCCTGCTGCTTGTCGATCGCCTTACCGAGCGCGATCTCGCGCGCCGCGGCCTCCTTGCGCCAGGCGTGCCACGGGCCGGGGAAGAAGCGCGCCTTGCCGGCCTCGAGCTCGAGCACCGACGTGCCGACCGCCTCGAGGAACCAGCGGTCGTGGGCGACGAGGATCACGGCGGCGTCGAGCTCGGTGAGATAGCCCTCGAGCCACTCGAGCGAGTCCACGTCGAGGTGGTTGGTGGGCTCGTCGAGGAGCAGGAGGTCGGGGTCGCCGGCGAGCGCGCGGGCGAGCGAGGCGCGCGTGAGCTCGCCGCCGGAGAAGGTGGCCAGCCGGCGGTCGAGCTGGGCGTCGCCGAAGCCGAGCCCGTGCAGCGGCACGAGCGCGCGGCCGCGCCAGTTCCAGCCGCCGGCGTGCTCGAGGCGGGTCTGGGCGCGGGCGTAGCGCTCGAGCAGGGAGGCGTCGTCGGGACGCTCGGCCATCTGCGACTCGAGGCGCCGCAGCTGCGACTCGAGCTCCACGAGGTCGCCGCAGCCCGAGAGCACGTAGTCCCTGAGGGTGAGGTCGCGCTCGCGCGGCGGACGCTGGTCGTGAAGGGCGATCCGGGCACCCTTCTCGAAGACGAGCTCGCCGCCGTCCACGCCGGTCTCCGAGGCGAGCATCCGGAGCAGGGTGGTCTTGCCGGCCCCGTTGCGGCCGGCGAGCGTCATGCGGTCGCGCCGCTCGAGCTTGAACGACACGCCGCGGAACAGCGGGGCGCCCGCGATGTCCTTGTCCAACCCGGCTGCGATCACGACGGCCATGACGGTTTCGATGGTAGGCCGTCGCACGTTTGTCACGTTGGGGCGCCCACGCGTTACACGCGCTCGGCCACCCTTGGAGTGTGGGCGCACTTGACGTCGTATCTGATGCCGTAGAGCGCCCACACTCCGTGGACCGGGCGATCGCGTGGCTGGCGGGCCGCCAGCACGGGGTGGCTTCGAAGACGCAGCTGCTTCGGCTGGCCGTGACGGAGGCCGAGATCAGGGCGAGGATCACGGCCGGCAGGCTTCTTCCCCTTTATCGCGGGGTGTACGCGGTGGGCCACAGGGCGCTGACACAACGCGGACGCGAGCTGGCCGCCGTGTTGGCGTGTGGGCCCGAGGCAGTGCTGAGCCATCGGTCGGCAGCGGGGCTGTGGGCGTTGCTGCCGTCGCCGAAGCTGGTCGAGGTAAGCGCACCGAGGTCGCGTCATCCGCGTGCGGGCTTCACGGTGCACCGCACACGGCTGTTGCACGAGGACGACCGGGCCGTCATCGACCGCATCCCGGTGACCAGCGTCGCCCGCACGATCGTGGACATGGCTGAGGCCCTGACGGACCGGCGGCTCGCGGAGGTGGTCCGCGAGTCGGAGGTTCAAAGGGTCTTCGATCTGCGGGCCCTCGACGCGGCGATGGCGCGGGTGCCCGGCAGGACGGGGCGCCATCGGTTGCATCGCGTGCTGGCCACGTACGCCGAGCAGCCACGCTTCTCGCGCCGCGAGGCCGAGCGGCTCTTCTACGAGCTCTGCCACACCTACCGGCTGGACCCGCCGCGGCACGGCATCACGATTGCCGGCTACGAGATCGACTTCTTCTGGCCGGACCTCGCGCTGGCGGTCGAGATCGACGGGGGCGCCGTGCACCGCACGAGGCGCGCGTTCCAGGCCGACCGGACGCGCGACCGCGTGCTCGCGGCCCACGGCATCCAGGTCATCCGGATCACCTGGGACGACCTTACGAGGCGCCCGGCGGAGCTGGCCCGGCAGCTGAAGAGCATCCGCGCGGCGCGGGCGGCGCTGCTGGCGAACGGCGGCAAGAAAGGGGCTGCGTAGGGCGGCGCCGAAAAGGGCGGCGTCGTCCACGCACCGAGCCACTCCCTGGTTGCCCGTCGTACGCGATGAGCTCGGCGCGGCCGCCCGTTGTCCGTGGTTGCCCGTGACACGGCGAGGCCGCCCGCTGTCCGCAACCCCCTCTATCGTCTATGGGCTCTGCCCGAGTTCAGAGTCAACCCCGCGTACACCCCCGTCGCCGATCAGCGGCAGGCCCGTGACGGCCTCGCCCAGGGCATCCGCGAGAGCGAGCGCTTTCAGACGCTCCTGGGGGTCACCGGGTCGGGGAAGACCGCCACGATGGCGTTCACGATCGAGCAGGTCCAGCGGCCCGCGCTCGTGATAGCGCACAACAAGACGCTCGCCGCCCAGCTCTGCAACGAGTTCCGCGAGTTCTTCCCGGACAACTCGGTCGAGTACTTCGTCTCCTACTACGACTACTACCAGCCCGAGGCGTACGTCCCGAGCCAGGACCTCTACATCGAGAAGGACTCGTCGATCAACGAGGAGATCGACCGGCTGCGGCACTCGGCAACCTCGGCTCTGTTCGCCCGGCGTGACGTGATCGTGGTGGCCTCGGTCTCCTGCATCTACGGCCTCGGCTCGCCGTCCAAGTACAACGCCCAGGTCACGCTCCTGAAGCGCGGCGAGATGGTGGACCGCGACGAGGTGCTGCGCAAGCTGGTGGACAACCAGTACACGCGCAACGACGCCGCCCTCGGGCGCGGCACCTTCCGCGTCAAGGGGGAGACGCTCGAGGTGTTCCCGGCCTACGCGGAGAGCGCCTTCCGGGCCGTCTTCTTCGGGGACGAGATCGAGCAGATCCACCACTTCGACCCGCTCACCGGCGAGATCTACTCCGAGCTCGAGCACGCTGGCATCTGGCCGGCCACCCACTACGCCACGGACCGCCAGACGATCGAGCGCGCGATCGGCGAGATCCGCGACGAGCTCGAGGCCCGCTGCAAGGAACTCGAGGCCGACGGCAAGCTGCTCGAGTCGCACCGGCTGCGCCAGCGCACGCAGTTCGACATGGAGATGCTGCGCGAGCTCGGCTTCTGCAACGGGATCGAGAACTACTCGCGCATCCTCGACGGCCGCAAGCCCGGCGAGCGCCCCTACTGCCTGCTCGACTTCTTCCCGGACGACTTCGTGTGCTTCATCGACGAGTCGCACCAGACCGTGCCGCAGATCGGCGGCATGTACGAGGGCGACCGCTCCCGCAAGCAGACGCTCGTGGAGTACGGCTTCCGGCTGCCGAGCGCGCTCGACAACCGGCCCCAGACGTTCGACGAGTTCCTCCAGCGCACCCCGCAGATCGTGTTCGTGTCGGCCACGCCGGCCGACTTCGAGACGGGGCACTCGTCGCGGATCGTCGAGCAGATCGTGCGGCCGACCGGCATCGTGGACCCGGAGGTCGACGTGCGCGAGACGCGCAACCAGATCGACGACCTGATGGAGGAGATCCGCAAGCGCGTCGAGGCCGAGGAGCGCACGCTCGTCACCACGCTCACCAAGAAGATGGCCGAGGACCTGACCGACTACCTGCTCGAGTACGGGTTCAGGGTGCGCTACCTCCACTCCGAGGTCGACACGCTCGAGCGGATCCAGATCATCCGCGAGCTGCGTCTCGGCGAGTTCGACGTGCTCGTCGGCGTGAACCTGCTCCGTGAGGGGCTCGACCTGCCGGAGGTCTCCCTGGTGGCGATCCTCGACGCCGACAAGGAGGGCTTCCTGCGCGGCGAGACCTCGCTCATCCAGACGATCGGCCGCGCCGCCCGCAACGTGCGCGGCACGGTGATCATGTACGCCGACAAGGAGACCCAGGCGATGCGCAACGCGATCGGCGAGACCGACCGCCGCCGCGAGATCCAGCTGGCGTACAACGAGGAGCACGGGATCACGCCGGAGACGATCCAGAAGGGCATCTCCGACATCAGCGACTTCCTGGCGATCGAGTCGAAGGTGCCGGCTGCCTCGCGAAGGCGCCGGGCGCGCGAGACCCAGGGGATGTCGGCCGAGGAGATCCGCCGCACGATGGTCGAGCTGGAGGAGGAGATGCTCGCCGCGGCCGACGACCTGCGCTTCGAGTACGCGGCCAAGCTGCGCGACGAGATCAAGGCGCTGCGGCGGGAGCTCGAGGAGGCCGAAGCGGAGGCCGCTCCCTAGAGGCCCGCTGTTCGTTCTCGAACTTTATTTGCATCCTCTCCGCAAATAGTTACGATATGAGCGTGCTTCGCTCCTTGCGCGCCGGCTGCGCGCTGACCGTCTTCGCAATCGCGCTCATCGCGGCGCCCGCGGCCTCCGCCGAGGTGCAGCACCTGCACTACCAGACCGGCCCGTTCGAGGTCACGCCCGGCCAGAACAGGATCGCCATCGCGCCGATCACCCAGAAGCCGGCGGTCGACGGCTACATCACGCGCATGAGGCCCGACCTGATCCTCACCAACGGCACCGTGCCGCGCGTGGACGTGCTCCACCTGCACCACGGCGTGTGGCTGAACCTCTCGCACTCGGACGCGACAGTGCCCGGCCTCCCGGAGCGGTTCTTCGCAGCCGGCGAGGAGAAGACGGTCCTCCAGCTCCCCAAGGGATACGGCTATCCCTACAAGACGACGGACCGGTGGCTCCTCAACCACATGATCCACAACCTGACGACGAAGAGCTTCCAGGTCTACATGACCTACGACATCGACTTCATCCCCGCGACCGACCCCGAGGCCAAGAACATCAAGGCCGCCCGGCCGCTGTGGCTCGACGTCCAGAACGGGAGCCTGTACCCGGTCTTCGACGTCAAGCGGCACTCCGGCCACAACGGCCGCTTCACCTACCCGAACGACGACAAGAACGCCTATCCCAGCGGCGTGAAGAAGAACCAGTGGACCGTCGACCGCGACGGCGTGCTGATCGCGACCGCCGGCCACCTGCACCCCGGCGGGCTGCACACCGACCTGTACCTGAAGCGGAAGGGCGCGACGGCGAGGCGGTCGAACTGCGGCAGCCTGTCCGAGGCCAAGGCGAGAACGCGATGTCGCCGCTCGCGGCCCTCGGTGAAGGGCAACACCGCGCATCTCTTCCGCTCGAACGCGAAGTACTTCGAGCCCGCCGGCGCGGTGTCGTGGGACGTCTCGATGACCGCCACCCGCCCGAACTGGCGCGTTGCCGTGCACAAGGGCGACGTGCTCTCGACCACTGCCACCTACGACAGCAAGCGGGGGGCGTGGTACGAGTCGATGGGGATCATGGTCGTCTGGATGGCCGACCAGGGCCCGGGCAAGGACCCGTTCGCCAGCAAGGTCGACCTGAAGGGCAAGATCACCCACGGCCATCTGAGGGAGAACCGCAACCACGGCGGCAAACGGACGAGCCTGCCGGACGCGCGCAGGCTCTCGGACGGCGTGTTCTCGCCGGCCGGCATCGACATCTCCAGCTTCACGTACCGCTACGGCGATCTGCACCTGCGCGGCAAGGCCGGCCGGCCGCCGGTGATCAAGGCGGGGCAGTCGCTCCAGTTCACGCTCAGCGCGAACGACAACGACCGCGGCATCTACCACACGATCACCTCCTGCCGCGCGCCCTGCACCGGCTCCACCGGGATCGCGTATCCGCTGGCCGACGGCAAGTTCGACTTCGACTCCGGCCAGCTCGGCGACACCCTCCCCGCGGTCGGCCGCCTCAGCTACCGGACCCCGCGCAGCCTGCCGGCGGGCACCTACAACTACTTCTGCCGGATCCACCCGTTCATGCGGGGCGCGTTCCGGGTCAAGAAGTAGCCTCCGGCCGGCCGCTAGGCTGCGCCCCTCAGTGGAGCTGGACCGGCGATCGATCGAGCGCGGCGACTTCGCGGCCGCGCGGCGCGGGTACGACCCGGAGGAGGTCGGCGCCCACCTGCGCCAGGTGGCCGACGCGGTCGAGGAGCTGAGGCGCGAGCTCGAGCGCGGGGCGGCGCCGGTGGCGTCGTCGGCGGCCGAGCAGGTGCGCGCGATCGTGGAGGCGGCGGAGCACAGCGCCGCCGGGATCGAGGCGGACGCGCGCGCCGACGCCGACCGCACTTCGGCGGACGCGCGCGCCGACGCGGCCGGGATCAGGGAGCGCGCGCAGGCGGAGGCGGCCGTGTACGTGGATCGCGTCCGGGAGGCGGCCGCGCGGATGCTGGAGCGGGCCGAGGCGATCGAGGGGCAGCTGGGCCAGTTCGTGGCCGAGCTGGATCAGATGCGGGCCGGCATGGCCGGCGCCGCCGAGCTGCCGGGGGCTGAGGCCGAGTCGCCGGCCGCGCAGCCGGCTGAGGCCGAGGCGCGGGGCCCGTCGCCGGAGCCGCCTGCGGCCGGGGAAGCGGCCCCGGAGCGGGAGCCCGAGCCGCTCGCTGCTGCGGAAGGGGCGCTCGAGCCGGAGCCGGCCGCGGCAACCGCGGCGGAGCCCGGACCGGCCGAGGTCGTCACCGAGGAGCCGGAACCGGTCGCGGCCGAAGAAGCGGAGCCGGAACCGGTCGAGGAACCCGAGCCGGAGCCGGTCTCGGCCGAGGATCCCGAGCCGGAGCCGGTCGAGGAACCGGCCCCGGTCGCCGCCCAGCCCGGCGAGCCCGGCTCCGAGGGCGCCCGTCTGATCGCGCTGAACATGGCGCTCGGCGGCACCCCGCGCGAGGAGACCGCCCGCTATCTCACCGAGAACTTCGACCTCGCCGACGTCGACACCATCCTCGACGACGTCTACGCGCGCGCCGGGGGATAGCGGCGGGCGCTACCGCACCGGCGAGGCGATCTCCACGAGGTTGCCGTCGCGGTCGCGCACGTACGCGACGTCCTGCCCCCACGGCTTCGTCTGCGGGTCGCTGACGACCTCGGCGCCGGCCTCGACGGCGCGGGCGAACGCGAGCGGCACGTCGTCGGAGACGAAGCACACCTCGAAGGCCGGCGGCGGCGCGCCAACGTCGATCGGCCCGATCAGCCCGGGAAGGTTCTGCGCGGCGAGGTCGCGCGAGGCCAGCGCGAGCGTGGTCGTCCCGGTCTCCAGCTCGGCGTACTCGTTGCTCTCGTGGAGGAAGCGCCGCCGCTGCGAGAAGGCGCGCTCGTAGAAGTCGAGCGATGCCGGCACGTCGCGGACGTAGAGGATCGTGTACCCGAACCGCATCGCATCCGCGACCCTACAGGGCGGCGGCGAGCGTTCTCTCGCTCACCAAAACCCGCACTTTGCAGGCACGAACACCTGTTCGAATTTTCCCGGCCGATCCCGCCTCTAGACTCGTGAGTCCGTGGTTCCCAGCGACCAGATAGTCGTCTCCGGCGCACGCGAGCACAACCTGCGCGACCTCCACCTCAGGCTGCCGCGCGACTCGCTGATCGTCATCACTGGCCTGTCCGGCTCGGGCAAGTCGAGCCTCGCCTTCGACACGATCTACGCCGAGGGCCAGCGGCGCTACGTGGAGTCGCTGTCGGCGTACGCGCGCCAGTTCCTCGGCCAGATGGACAAGCCGGACGTGGACTCGATCGAGGGCCTCTCGCCGGCCATCTCGATCGACCAGAAGACCACGTCGCGGAACCCGCGCTCCACCGTCGGCACGGTGACCGAGATCTACGACTACCTGCGCCTGCTGTGGGCCAGGGTGGGCCATCCGCACTGCTACAACTGCGGCCGCCCGATCGCGGCCCAATCGGCCGAGCAGATCATCGACCAGGTGATGACCCTGCCGGAGGGCACCAAGTTCATGGTGCTGGCGCCGGTGGTGCGCGGCCGCAAGGGCGAGTACAAGGACCTGCTCGACGAGCTGCGCGCGGAGGGATTCACGCGCGCGAAGGTCGACGGCGAGCTGCGCCGCCTCGAGGAGGACATCGTCCTCGACAAGAAGTTCAAGCACGACATCTCGGTCGTGATCGACCGGCTCGTGATGCGGCCGGACCTGCGCAAGCGGCTGGCGGACTCGATCGAGACGGCGGTCGCGCGGGCGGGCGGGATCATCGACATCGAGAACGCGGAGAGCGGGGACGTCACCACCTACTCCGAGCAGTTCATGTGCCTCCACTGCGGCACGTCGATGCCGGAGCTCGAGCCGCGGATGTTCTCGTTCAACTCGCCGCACGGGGCCTGCCCGCGGTGCACCGGGCTGGGCTCGCAGATGGAGATCGACCCGGAGCTGATCGTGCCGGACCCCTCGCTGTCGCTGAACGAGGGGGCGATCCTGCCGTGGTCCACGTCGGCCTCGAACTACTACGAGCAGATCACGCAGGCGATCGCCGAGAAGTGGGAAGTCGACATGGACACGGCGTGGGAGGACCTCCCCGAGGGGGTGCGCAACTGCTTCCTGAAGGGCACGAACGGGGAGCGCGTGTACGTCTCGTACCGCAACCGGTACGGGCGCAAGCGGTCGTACATGACCACGTTCGAGGGCATCGTCCCCAACCTCGAGCGGCGCTACCGGGAGACGGACTCCGACTGGTCGCGCGAGAAGATCGAGGAGTACATGACGCTGCGGCCGTGCCCGGAGTGCAAGGGCGCGCGGCTACGGCCTGAGTCGCTGGCGGTGAGGATCGGCGGCCTGGGAATCCACGAGTTCACCCGGATGTCGGCGCGGAGGGCGATCGAGTGGCTCGGCGGGCTGGAGCTGTCGGAGACCGAGCGCCAGATCGCGCGGCTGATCCTGCGCGAGATCGACGAGCGGCTGCGCTTCCTCGACAACGTGGGGGTGGGGTACCTGTCGCTCGAGCGGGCGGCGGCCACGCTGTCGGGCGGCGAGGCGCAGCGGATCCGGCTCGCGACCCAGATCGGATCGTCGCTGGTGGGCGTGCTCTACATCCTCGACGAGCCGTCGATCGGGCTGCACCAGCGCGACAACGCGCGGCTGATCGCCACGCTCGAGCGGCTGCGCGACCTCGGCAACACCGTGATCGTCGTGGAGCACGACGAGGGCACGATGCGCGCGGCGGACCACATCGTCGACCTCGGGCCGGGCGCCGGCGAGCACGGCGGGCACCTGGTGGCCGAGGGCCGGCCCGCGGACGTGATGGCCGTGCCGGAGTCGCTCACCGGGCAGTTCCTGTCCGGCAAGCGAGAGATCCCGATCCCGAAGAAGCGCCGCCGGCCCGCGAGCTACATCGAGATCGAGGGGGCCTCCCAGCACAACCTGAAGGACGTGGACGTGAAGGTGCCGGTCGGGGTGTTCTGCTGCGTCACGGGGGTGTCGGGCTCGGGCAAGTCCACGCTCGTCAACGAGATCCTCCACAAGGCGGCGGCCAATCGGCTCCACCGGGCCAAGCAGCGGCCGGGGGCGCACAAGCGGGTCCGGGGCCTCGAGGCGATCGACAAGATCATCAACATCGACCAGTCGCCGATCGGGCGCACGCCGCGCTCCAACCCGGCCACGTACATCGGGCTGTTCGACCACATCCGCGACCTCTACTCGCGCACGCAGGAAGCGCGGGCGCGGGGGTACAAGCCGGGGCGGTTCAGCTTCAACGTCAAGGGCGGGCGGTGCGAGGTCTGCCGCGGCGACGGCCAGATCAAGATCGAGATGCACTTCTTGCCGGACGTGTACGTGCCCTGCGAGCAGTGCAACGGCAAGCGGTACAACCGCGAGACGCTGCAGGTGCGATTCAAGGGCAAGACGATCGCTGACGTGCTCGACATGACCGTCGAGGAGGCGCTCGAGTTCTTCACGCACATCCCGAAGATCAAGCGCCGGCTGCAGGCGCTGCACGACGTGGGGCTCGACTACGTCCGGATGGGCCAGCCCGCCACGACGCTGTCGGGCGGCGAGGCGCAGCGGGTGAAGCTGGCGTCCGAGCTGTGCAAGGTGGCGACCGGCAGCACCCTCTACATCCTCGACGAGCCCACCACCGGCCTGCACTTCGCGGACGTGCAGCGGCTGCTCGAGATGCTGGACCGGCTCGTGCAGGGCGGCAACACGGTGGTCGTGATCGAGCACAACCTCGACGTGATCAAGACCGCCGACCGCATCATCGACCTCGGCCCGGAGGGCGGCGAGGAGGGAGGCGAGGTGGTGGCGCACGGCACACCGGAGCAGGTCGCCGCGGCCGCGGGCTCGCACACCGGCGAGTTCCTCTCAGGCATCGTGGAGCCGGCCCGCAAGCGGCGATCGCGGGCGAAGGTGGCGGCCGCGGCGTAGGCGGCTGCCCGGCCGCGCGGG
>DASXAA010000005.1:0-13908 GCA_036407035.1 Thermoleophilaceae bacterium
CGTGCCCGCGCCCGAGATCGACGGGCAGCACTGCCATGGCAAGTTCGGCAACGGAACGACCTTTCCCCTCTTCGCGCAGAGTTCGAGCTGGGACACCGACAGCTGGGACTCGGACCCCAACAACGACCTTCTCTACGGCAAGCAGGGGAACGCGAGCATCGCGACCTGGGAGTCGCACGGCGGGTTCGCGGAAGGGTGCTCGAACACAGTCACATGGTCTTGGATCGACGGCTCGGTCCCGGCAGCGGACGCTCCCGTGGTCGTCTCCATCACGACGTACGTGAAGTGGGACGGCAGCGACCACAGCAACACTTGCAACGTCACGTCCGCCGGTGACAAGTACAAGTGTGTGTGGGACGGCCCCGACGGCCCGGGCAACAGCGCCTTCATCGTCGCGCATCGGTAGCGGCAACGGCGGCCAGGGGCCCCCGCCGTCACATCAACCGCGGAAGGGCGCGAGCCGAATGCTCAGGTCGCTCACGGCGAAGCGGTGCAGGTACCAGGCGCGGCCGCGGGGGACTTGCCTGGCCTCGGCTCGGAGTAACCCGGCGAACTCCCGCTTGAACCCCAACCGCGGGTGCTCCCGGATGACGGTCTGGCGGACTGCATCGGGTATCTCGTTGCTACGTAGGCCGAACACATCGACGGATGCGCCGGCAGATAGGAGGTAGGCCTCGGCACCGACTCGAGGCGAACGCCGGGAGTGTGGTGCATGGCGATCGCGTTGGCAACGAGCTCGCGGACATCGACAGGCACGCGGGTGGCTGTCGGTGAACGCGCGCGCCAGCGCGGCGCTGCGAACCGTGAAGTCGACGTCGGGCACCGGGCTCGGAATCCCGGTGTCGTGGAACATTGCAGCCAGGTACAGGAGCTCACCGTCGAACGCGATCCCGTGAAGTGCGGCGATGGCCGCGCCCCACGTGTAGGAACGACTGGAATGGTTGAGGAGTGCCGGTGTCAAGAGGTCCTGCGCGGCGACCTCGGCATCTCTTGCGAGAGGGGAGTCGGGGGGCACCAGGCTCGCCGGATCGATCGAACTCCGGCGTCCCGAGTGCACTCGCAGCACCATCGCGAGCCGGCCGGCAAGAATGCTGAGCTCCCCCCGCAGCAGCGGCCGGGCGAATGTCAGGCATTCCCGAGCGGTCAGCACTCCCCCGGTGCGTTCGGTCCATCCAGGATCCGATCGGATCGCTCGGTCGTGGCTGGCTCATGGGGAGCCGGGCGTCTTGCGTTGTGATGACAAGCCCCTTGATGGGCGCGGCTGGGTTCGAACCAGCGACCTCTCGCGTGTGAGGCGAGCGCTCTCCCACTGAGCTACGCGCCCGGGAGAGGGGCAAGTGTAGACGCGCACGTGGGGCCGCGGTCGCCGGGATCGGGGCGCCGCGCCGGCGCCGGCGGGGGGCCTGACGGCTGGCGGCGGTCGCTCCTAGGCTCCTGGGGTGACCTCCGCCGGTTCGCGAGCCACCGGTCTCCTCAGGCGGGCGCCCGGCGGGCTACAGCGGGCGCTGCGCCTCGCCTACGTCGGGGCATTCGTCACCTCCGATCTCGCGAGCCTGCGCACTTACGCGCGGCTCAGCGCGGTCGAGTTCCACCGCGGCCGCGCCGAGCAGCCCGTGGATCTGCGGCTGCGGGCGCTCGGCGGGCGCGCGGTCGCGGTGCGGCCGAGCACCTCGGACATCGACACCGTGTGGGGCACCTTCGCCCGCCGGTACCACCGCGCTCCGCCGGAGCTTGGCGAGCCGGCGCTGATCCTCGACCTCGGCGCCAACATCGGCCTGACCATGGCCGACTTCGCGGCGCGCCATCCGCGCGCCCGCGTCGTCGGCGTCGAGCTCGACGACCTGAACGTCGCGCTCGCCCGCCGGAACGTGGCGCCGTGGGGAGACCGCTGCCAGGTGGTCCACGCCGCGGTCTGGCCCGAGGACGGCGAGGTCTGGTACGACCCTTGGCCGGGCGGCACGGCCACCTACCGCGCGTCCGCGGGCGACCGGCCGGGCGCCCCGCGCGTGCCGGCGCTCTCGCTCGCGACGCTGGTGCGCGAGCACGGCCCCGTCGACTACCTGAAGATGGACGTGGAGGGCGCCGAGCGGGAGCTGCTCCAGGACGGAACCGGCTGGGCGTCGCGGGTGAAGGCGATCAAGGTCGAGTTGCACGAGCCGTACACCACCGAGGATTGCGAGGCCGACCTCAGGCGGCTTGGATTCGACACCCGCGTCGACACGCGCCACTGGGCCTGCGTCGTCGGCGTGCGGGCATGAGGCAGCGATACTGCCCGCATCGCCACGGAGATCCATTCGTACGGGTCGCACCGCGACCAGGTCGGTGAGCTGACGCCGCCCGCCGGCGGCGAGGCGCCGTGGCCGGTCGCCGTGCTCATCCACGGCGGGTTCTGGCGCGCCCGCTATGACCGACGGCTCGAGGACGAGCTCGCAAGGGACCTCGCGCGGCGCGGCTGGGCAGTGTGGAACCTCGAGTACCGGCGGCTCGGCCTCCTGCGCGGCGGCGGCTGGCCCGTGACCCTCGAGGACGTGGCAGCCGGCATCGACCACCTCGGAAGGCTCGACGCGCCGCTCGACCTCGCGCGCGTGTATGCGATCGGCCACTCCGCCGGCGGCCATCTCGCCTTCTGGGCCGCCGCGCGGCCCGGGATGCCGGCCGGCGCGCCAGGGGCGGAGCCGCACGTACGGCTCGCCGGGGCCGTATCGCAGGCCGGCGTACTCGACCTGCGAGAGGCGGCCCGGCTTAACCTCTCGCGCGGCGTCGCCCGGCGCTTCCTCGGCGGCCCGCCCGACAAGGTCCCCGAGCGCTACGACCTCGCCTCCCCGATCGAGCGCCTGCCGCTGGAGGTGCCGCAGCTGGTCGTGCACGGCGACCGCGACGACGTCGTGCCGGTCTCGATCTCACGCGGGTACGCGGCGAGGGCGGAGGCGGCCGCCGACCCCTGCGAGCTGGTGGTGCTCGAGGGCCTGGGCCACGACGAGCACCTCGAACCCGACAGCCGGGCCTGGGCGCCTGTGGCGGCGTGGCTCGAGGAGCGACGGTGACGACGCGGGACCAAATAGCGAGGCTCGACGCCGCCGACCCGCTCGCCCGCTTCCGCGAGCGCTTCGTGATCGACGACCCCGAGACGATCTACCTCGACGGCAACTCGCTGGGCCGCCTCCCCACGAGCACGCGCGACCGCGTCCAACAACTCGTCGGCGAGTGGGGCACGCGGCTGATCACCGCCTGGGACGTGTGGATCGACCTTCCCACGCGCGTGGGCGACGCGCTCGCCGCGGCCGCCCTCGGCGCGCGACCCGGCGAGGTGATCGTCTCCGACTCCACGACGGTCAACCTCTTCAAGCTCGCATGGGCCGCGACGGACGGCGCTCGCGAGGGCCAGGCGATCGTCACCGACAGGGGCAACTTCCCGACCGATCGCTACGTGCTCGACGGCGTCGCGCGGCGCCGCGGTCTCGAGCTGCGCCAGTTCGACGCCGACCCGATCGAGGGGCCGCGGCCCGAGGACGTCGCCGAGGCGTGCGGGGACGGGCAGGCCGCGCTCGTCTCGCTATCCCACGTGTCCTACCGCTCGGGCGCACTGGCGGACCTCGAAAGGATCACGGCGATGGCGCGCGACCACGGCGCGCGCGTGCTGTGGGACCTCTCCCACTCGGTCGGCGCCGTTCCGATTCGCCTGAAAGAGGCGTGCGCGGAGCTCGCCGTCGGCTGCACCTACAAGTACCTGAACGCCGGCCCGGGAGCGCCGGCGTTCCTGTTCCTCGACCACGAGCTGCAGCGGCAGCTCGCCACCCCGATCCAAGGATGGTTCGGGCAACGCGACCAGTTCGCGATGGAGCGCGACTACGACCCCGAGCCCGGCATCCGCGCCTTCCTCGCGGGCACGCCGCCGGTGCTCGACCTGACGGCTGTCGAGTGCGGCGTGGAGCTGCTCGCCGAGGCCGGCATCGAGGGCTGCGCCCGCAAGGCGACCGCGCTCACGAGCCTGATCGTGGACCTCCACGACGAGTGGCTCGCGCCGCTCGGCTTCGAGCTCGGCACCCCGCGCGACCCGGCGAGGCGAGGCGGTCACGTGTCGCTGCGCCACCCGCAGGCGTGGCAGATCACGCGCGCCATGATCGAGAGCGCGCGCGTGATCCCCGACTTCCGCGGCCCCGACTCGATCCGGCTCGGGGTGCCGCCCCTCTACACGCGTTTTGCCGACGTGTACGAGGCGCTCGACCGCGTCCGCGCGCTCGTCGCGGGCGGGGAACACGAGCGGTTCGACCCGACGCCGGCGCGCATCACGTAGTCACGTTCGCGGCGCCCCATCTCGGGTACGCGCGCGGCATGGCAACCGTCGCCACACCAGGACCGTTCTCCACCAAGCCGAGCGAAGAGCTCATCGAAGTGTCCGAGAAGTCCGGCCTGAGGAAGGCCGTCGGCGCGCTCGACCTGACCGCGCTCGGCATCGGGGCCATCATCGGCACGGGCATCTTCGTGATCATCGGCGAGGGGATCACGGACTCCGGCCCGGCGATCGTGATCTCGTTCGTGCTCGCGGGGGTGACCTGCGTCTTCTCCGCGCTCTGCTACGCGGAGCTGGCCTCCGCGCTGCCCGTGTCCGGGAGCGCCTACACCTACGCGTACGCCACGATGGGCGAGCTGCTCGCGTGGATCATCGGGTGGGACCTGATCCTCGAGTACGGCGTCTCGGTCGCGGCCATCTCCGTCGGCTGGGGCGCCTACTTCGTACAGCTGCTCGAGTCGGTCTTCGGGACCACGCTCAGCGACGCCATCACGCTGCCGCCGGGCGACGGCGGCAAGGTGAACATCCCGGCGGTGGCGGTCGTGCTCGGGGTGGCGGCCCTGCTGGTCGCCGGCGTGCGCCAGAGCGCCCGCACGAACACCGTCCTGGTCATCACCAAGATCGCGGTACTGCTGTTCTTCATCGTGGTCGCCCTCTCCGCGTTCAACGGCGACCACTTCTCGAACTTCGCGCCGAACGGCTGGAGCGGCATCGAGTCCGCGGCGGCGCTGATCTTCTTCGCCTACATCGGCTTCGACGCGGTCTCGACCGGCAGCGAGGAGTGCCGCAGGCCCCAGCGCGACCTCCCGATCGCGATCATCGGCTCGCTGGTCATAGCGACCGTGCTCTACATCCTCGTCTCGGTGGCCGCGGTCGGGGCGCTCGACCCCTCGAAGCTGGCCGGGGACGACGCGCCGCTCGCCACCGCCCTCAGCGAGGGCGCGGGCATCACTTGGGGCGCCGACGTGGTCGCGTTCGGCGGCGTCGTGGCGATCACGAGCGTGGTGATCACGATCCTCTTCGGCCAGACGCGCGTGGCGTTCTCGATGTGCCGCGACGGCCTGCTGCCGCAGCGGCTCGGCACCGTGTGGGAGCGCACCCAGACCCCGGTCCTCCTGACCGTGCTGTTCGCAGTGCCGATCGCGGTGCTGGCCGCGCTGGTGCCGCTCACCGAGATCGCCCAGCTGGTCAACATCGGGACGCTCTTCGCCTTCCTGATCGTGAACATCGCGGTGATCTGGCTGAGGCGCACGAAGCCGGAGATGGAGCGCGGCTTCCGCGTCCCGTTCGTGCCGGTCTTCCCGATGATCGGCGCCGCGCTCTGCATCTACCTGATGACGAAGCTGCCGGGCGAGACCTGGTTGCGGTTCGGCGTCTGGCTGGCGCTCGGCCTGGTGCTGTACGCGGCGTACGGGTTCCGCCACTCGAAGCTGCGGACCTAGAGCCTGTCTCAGAACCCGACCGCGAGAGGTTCTGAGACAGGCTCTCAGAGAGCCACGATCGCGTCGATCTCCACGTCCGCGCCGCGCGGCAGCCCGGCGGCCTGGATCGCCACGCGGGCGGGCGGCTCGGCGTCCGCGAAGAACTCGCCGTACACGTCGTTGACGCGCGCGAAGTCGCCCATGTCGGTCAGGTAGACCGTGCAGCGCACCGCCTCGGCGAGGCTGGTGCCGGCCGCGCTGCACACGGCCTCGAGGTTCTCGAGGCAGCGGCGCGCCTGGCCCACGACGTCCTCCTTGACGAGCTCGCCGGTCGACGGGTCGAGCGGGATCTGGCCTGAGCAGAAGAGGAGCGAGCCCGTGCGGATCGCCTGGCTGTAGGGGCCGATCGCCGCGGGCGCGTCCTCCGTGGAGACTGCGGTGCGAAGTGCCATGCAAAGCTCCGGGTCGGGGACCGGGAAAGTACACGCGCAAGGCGCTAGCCTTCGCGGTGGACCGTGCTAGGCGGGGAGGTAGCGGTGCCCTGTCACCCGCAATCCGCTCTAGCGGGGCTGAACTCCCGTCTGAGGGGTTTGGTCTTCGGGGCCAGTACGCCGTCTCGAGGCGTCGATGGCCGGGTCCCGCGCGGCGGACGCTCGCGAACCAGGTCAGATCCGGGAGGAAGCAGCCTTAAGCGATACCGTCCGTGCGCCGCGGACCAGCCTGGCCGGAGTCGAGAGGCGGCGGGCACGCCCGGGGACCTGCTTCGACGGCGGGTGCACGGTCCGCTCACCACGCCGATGGAGACGGAGCGCAACCTCGAGACAGTCGACCTTCTGACCGAGCGCTGGAACGCCGGCGACACGGAGGGTGTGCTCGAGTTCTACGACGACGACATCGTCATGGTGACGTCGCCGAGCTGGCCCGAGCAGCGCGACGTGGTGGGAAAGGACGCGGTCCGCGGCTGGATGCACGAGTGGCGCGCCCTATGGGACGTCTCGGAGCTCCATTCCCACGACGTGCGGGCGAACGGCGACAAGGTGGCGGCCAGGGGCGCCTGGGAGTCGCGCGGTCGTGTGAGCGGCGTGGAGGGCGTGCTGCCGTTCAGCATGCTCCTCACCCTGCGGGACGGCAAGGTCGTGCGCGTCGAGTGGTTCGACGACCACGACGACGCCCTGCGCGCTGCCGGCCTCTAGAGCATCTCGGCGACGGCGAGCACGGCCTCCGGGTCGCCGCGGATGGTCGACAGGTGGCAGCCGGCCACGCCCGGAAGCTTCCGCACCGCCGCCGCGACCTCGGCCGCGAGCGCGATCCCGGCCTCCGGGTCGCGGCGGACCGCGGCCTCGAGCCCGTCGGGCGGACGGATGAACGGGATCCGCCCGAGCAGCTCGGCCTCCTCGGGCGTCGTCACGACGGAGACGTCCACCAGCACGGGCGCCTCGATCCCGGCCGCGCGCAGCCGCCCGAGCCACTCGGCGAAGCGCTCGCCGTCGAACACCGGCTGGGACTCGAGCATGGCCGCGCCCGCATCGAGCTTCGCGCGCAGCCGGTCGAACTGCGCGTCGCCGGCGTTCGGGTCGCAGGCGGCGATCACGTGGTAGTCCTCGCGCGCGAGGCGGATCAGATCGAGCACGTCGAGGTCGCGGACCGCGCGGGCATCGGGGTCGTCCGAGGTCTCGATCTCGTCGCCGCGCAGGCACAGCACGTTCGCGACGCCGAGCAGGCGGCCGCCGGCGAGATCGGACCGGAGCGCAAGCCGGTTGCGGTCGCGGCACGTCACGTGCACCACCGGCTCGAGCCCCTCCGCCAGGGCGACCGCGGCCGCCGCCCACGGTGACGGGCGCGCGCGGGCGCGCGGGTTGTCGCCGAACTTGACGAACGCGAAGCCCTCGCGGACGGTCCGCAGGCGCCGGCGCAGCTCGTCGGGGCCGACCCCGCCGAGCGTGCCGAGGCTGGTGGTCAGGACGAACCGGCCCGCGGCGACCGCCTCTGCGAGTCCCGACATCGTGGAGGATCATTAGCAGCCATGGCGACCGAGCCCGCCACCGCCCCGAGACAGTCCGTGGTCGACCTCGCCACGCTCGAGTCGATCGAGCGCAGGGTGCTCTGGCTCTCGACGGCGATCGTGCACCACGCCAACCGCGTGCGCGAGAACAGGTCCGGGGTGAAGGTGGGCGGCCACCAGGCGTCGAGCGCGTCGATGGTGTCGCTCATGACCGCGCTCTGGTTCAGCGAGCTCCAGGCGCCGGACCAGGTGTCGGTCAAGCCGCACGCGTCGCCGGTCCTGCATGCGATCAACCACCTGCTCGGCCGCCTCGACCGGCCCTACCTCGAGACCCTGCGCGCCTACGGCGGCCTTCAGAGCTACCCGAGCCGCACGAAGGACCCGGACCCGGTGGACTACTCGACCGGGTCGGTCGGCATCGGCGCCACCGCGCCGATCTGGGGCGCGATCGCGCGCCGGTACCTCGACAGCCACCGCCTCGAGGCGCCGCCGATGGGGCGGCAGATCGCCTTGGTGGGCGACGCCGAGCTGGACGAGGGCGCGTGCTGGGAGGCGATCGCCGACCCGAGCGTGGCGAAGCTCGGCGAGGTGATGTGGGTGGTGGACCTGAATCGCCAGTCGCTCGACCGCGTGGTGCCGGACATCGCGGCCGGCCGCTTGGCCGAGATGTTCGAGGCGGCCGGCTGGCAGTGCCTGACCGTCAAGTACGGCCGGCTGCTGGGCGAGCTGTTCGAGCGCGACGGTGGCGAGGCGCTCAAGCGCCGCATCGACGAGATGCCGAACGAGGAGTACCAGCGCCTCCTGCGTGCGAGCCCCGAGGAGCTGCGGGAGCGGGTGCCCGGCGGCTCGAAGGAGCTCGGGCGCCTCGTGTCCGAGCTCGAGGATGCCGAGCTGCGCGCGGCGGTGCGCGACCTCGGCGGCCACGACCTCGGCAAGCTGCTCCAGGCGTACCGCGCGGTGGAGCACGACCGGCCGACGGTGATCTTCGCCTACACGATCAAGGGCTGGTCGCTGCCGATCGAGGGCCACCCGGAGAACCACTCGGCGCTGCTGACGAACGACCAGTTCGCCGGGCTGGGCGAGGCGCTCGGCGCGGACCCGGCCGACCCGTGGGCGCCGTTCCCCGGCGGCAGTCCCGAGGCGGAGCTGTGCGCCGCCGCCGCGGAGCGGCTGCGCCGCGACGACCCCCCGCCGCGCGACCCGCCGCCGGTGCCGCCGGAGCTCGGTCGCGCCCACCGCGGCCGCGAGTCGACCCAGCAGGCGTTCGGGCGCTTCTTCGTCGACCTCGTGCACGAGGCGCCGGACGTGGCCGAGCGCGTGGTCACGGTCAGCCCCGACGTCGCCTCGTCCACCAACCTCGGCGGGTGGATCAACAAGGCGGAGATCTGGTCGGTGGGCGACCGCCGCGACTGGTTCGAGGACGACACGCAGACGCTCGTGCACTGGCACGAGTCGCAGCGCGGGCGCCACATCGAGCTGGGCATCGCCGAGACGAACCTGGTCGGGCTGCTGGGCGAGCTGGGCGCCACCTGGAGCCGCTACGGCCAGCCGCTGCTGCCGATCGGCACGATCTACGACCCGTTCGTCGGCCGCGCGCTCGAGCCCTGGGCGTTCGGCATCTACGCAGGCGGGCAGTCGATCCTGATCGGCACGCCGAGCGGCGTCTCGCTCGCCCCCGAGGGCGGCGCGCACCAGTCGATCGTCACGCCGTCGATCGGGATCGGCCAGCCGGGCTGCACGTTCTGGGAGCCGGCGTTCGGCAAGGACTTCGAGTGGGCGCTGCTCGACGCGCTCTCGCGGCTGGGCCGCGACGGCGGCTCCTCGGCCTACTTCCGGCTCTCCACGCGGCCGATCGAGCAGTCGCTGGCGGGGGAGCCGAGCGAGGAGCGCCGCCGCCAGTCGCTGGCGGGCGGCTACGCGCTGCGGCGTGCGGACGGCGCGCCGCGCGCCACGCTCGTCGGAATGGGCGCCGTGATGCCCGAGCTGCTGGAGGCGGCCGACGTGCTCGGCGACCAGGTCGACGCCGTCTGCGTCACGAGCGCCGACCTGCTCTTCCGTGCCCTGCGCGCCCGCGCCGGGTTCGGCGAGGCGGCGGCGGACGCGCTGTCCGAGCTCTTCCCGCCCGAGCGCGCGGCGCCGCTCGTGACCGTGCTCGACGGCCACCCGCTGGCGCTCTCCTTCCTCGGCGGGGTGAACGCAATGCCCGTCACGCCGCTCGGTGTCACGCAGTTCGGGCAGTCGGGCGAGCTCGAGGACGTGTACCGCCACCACGAGATCGACGCCGAGTCGATCGTGGGCGCGGCGCTCGATCTGATCGAGTAGCCGTGCCCTCGGGGGCGACGGCTAGCATGGTCGGGCCGATGCTCTCCCTCTACCGCCGCCACCGCCCGCGCACCTTCGACGAGGTGGTCGGCCAGGAGCACATCGTCCGCACGCTGCGGAACGCGATCGAGCTCGACAAGGTCCACCACGCCTATCTGTTCGTGGGCTCGCGCGGCACCGGCAAGACGTCGATGGCGAAGCTGCTCGCCTGCGCGCTCAACGCCGAGGGCGGCCCGACCGCGGACTTCGATCCCGAGGAGCCGGCCGCGCAGGCGATCCGCGCCGGCACCTCCCTCGACGTGGTGGAGATGGACGCCGCGTCGAACAACTCGGTCGACGACATCCGCGAGCTGCGCGAGAACGTCGCGCTGGCCCCGATGCAGGGCCACAAGCGCGTGTACATCCTGGACGAGGCGCACATGCTGTCGGCGGCCGCCTGGAACGCGTTCCTGAAGACCTTGGAGGAGCCACCGTCGCACGTGGTGTTCGTGCTGGCGACCACCGAGGCCCACAAGGTGCCCGCCACGATCGTGGACCGCTGCCACCGCTTCGACTTCCACCGGCCGTCGCTGGAGCAGGTGGCGGGCGTGCTGCGGCGGGTCGCCGAGCAGGACGGCATCGACGTGCCCGATCCCGCCGTGGGGATGATCGCCCGCTCGGCCACCGGCAGCTTCCGGGACGCGCTCGGCACGCTCGAGCAGCTCGTGACCTACGGCGGTAAGGAGGTCAAGCTCGAGGACGTGCTCGACATCCTCGGCGTCGCCGACGCCGAGCTGGTGCTCGACACCGCGCAGGCGATCGTCGAGCACGATCCGAAGGCGGCGCTGCTCGCGGTGCAGCGGCTGTCCGACTCCGGCCGCGACTTCACGCAGTTCATGCGCGACCTCTCCGCGCATCTGCGGCACCTCTTCGTCGTGCAGACGCTCGGCGACGTGCCCGACTCGTTCTCCGTCACTGCCGAGCACACGGACCGGCTGGCGAGCCAGGCCGAGCGCCTCTCGCAGGGCGAGATCGTGCGGGCGATCGAGTTCCTCGCCACCGCGATCGCCGCGGTGAAGGACGGCTCGGACCCGCGGATCCAGCTCGAGCTCGCGCTGCTGAAGACGACCCAGCCGCAGGCCGACCTCTCGCTCCAGGCGCTGATGTTCCGGATCGAGCAGCTCGAAGGGCGGATGGGCGGCGAGGCGGCGCCGCCGGCGGCCGGCGAGGAGGTCGTTGAGGAACCGGAGTCGGGCACGGCGCCTCCGGCGCGCACGGCGGGCGGGCGCGGCAGCGGGGCCTCAGCGGCCGCGGCGCCGGCGGTCGCCCAGCCGAGCGAGCAGCCCGAGGCGGCGCTCGAGCTCGGGCAGATCCAGGCGCTCTGGCCCGGGGTGGCGCAGGCGGTGCGCGAGGAGAACGCGATGCTGGGCGCGGCGCTGGGCGAGGCGCGACCGCACGCTCTCGAGGGCAGCCGTTTGACGGTCGCGTTCCCCGAGGAGAAGGCGTTCTCGAAGAAGAAGGTCGAGGCGAACCGCGAGCTCGTGGAGCGGGTGGTGCGCGGGCTCACCGGCCAACCCCTCTCGATCGGCTACGAGCTGAACGGCGAGGCCGCGCCGGCGGCGCAGGCTACGCTGAGCGAGGACGAGCTGATCGCGCGCCTGAAGGAGGAGCTGGGCGCCGAAGAGGTCTTCGACGACGAGGAAGGCGAGCCCTGATGCCGCAGCAGCCCAACCTGAACCAGATGATGCGCCAGGTCCAGCAGATGCAGGCCGAGATGGTGAAGGCGCAGGAGGAGCTGAAGAACGAGGTCGTCGAGGCCAGCGTGGGCGGCGGGATGGTCACCGTCAAGATGACCGGCGACCTCGAGTTGCGCGAGCTGCGCATCGACCCGGACGCGGTCGACCCCGAGGACGTCGAGATGCTCCAGGACATGGTCCAGGCCGCCGTCAACGAGGCGATCCGCTCGGCGCAGGAGCTGGCCGCCAACAAGATGGGGGCGGCCACCGGCGGGTTGGGCGGCGCGCTGGGCGGGCTGGGGCTGCCGGGGCTGTAGGCCCGGGCGCCGCGAGCCGGAGCCGGCCTCGCCAGCCGCCGCGAGCCGCAGCCGCCCTCGCGAGCCGAGCGCGCCCGCTTCTACCCGCGGCCGCGGCGCTTCGGCGCGCGCACGATCCTGAAGTTGGCCCGCTTGGCCTTCGAGGCGTTGCCGGCCGCGTCCTTGGCCGCGACCGTCAGGCGGTAGGGGCCGCGCTTCAGCGCCCTGCGCCCGATCCGCCCCGAGAAGGCGAGCCGGTTCGCGCCCGCGGCGCCGCTCCGCCGGAGCGTTCCCGCCGTCCTGTAGCGCGTGCACCTGCGGTGCTTGCGCAGCCGCTTCGTCGGCTTCCTGCAGCGGCCGCCGGAGCGGCGGCCGGGCAGGGTGCGCTCGATCTTGAAGCGCACGCCGGCCGCCTCGCTCAGCGAGTACGAGATCGTCGTGCCTGTGCGGAGCTTGGCGGCCACGGGCGTCCGCGCCCGGCCGACGGCGAACGTACGGCGCGAGAGGCGGACGCGGCTGACGGTCGGAGCGAGCGTGTCGGGCGCCCCGCCGCCGCCGGCGCCGCCGCCGGTCGGCTGGCGTGGCAGGTCCACGACGGCGGCCACGATCCGTGCGCCGCCGTTCGGGCCCTGCGGGAAGGCCACCACCGCGAAGTTCTGCTGGTCGGCGGTCGCCTGGAGGTTGAACACGTCGGAGGCGCCCGCCGCCGGCTGCGACAGCACGATCTCGCCGCCGAGGCTCCCATTGCCGCGCACCCGCGCTCGGACGAGGCCGTCCGCCCCGACCCAGGCGACCAGGCCGTTGCCGCTCTCGGCAATGGCAGGGACGCTGAACGCCGCGCCCGGATTCGGGGTGACGTTGATATCGCCGAGCGGCGCCCAGATCGAGCCGTCGAGGGCCGCCGCGTGTGTGCTGTGCGTCATCTGGCGGTATGCGCCCATGAGGCCCTGGCCGGCGGCGTTCACGGCCAAGCGCGGGAACTCGATCGACTCGGGCGGCGGGTCGCCGAGCGCGTCGGCGAGTTGGGCCGGCTCGAAGGCCGTGCCCACGAAGCGCCGGAGGATCGCCCGCCCCTTGTCGGTGGCCCCGTAGGCGAAGTTGTCGCGGAACCCCACCCAGGCGTTGCCGGCGGCGTCCGAGGCGATGTCCAACTGGTCCGCGTTCTTGCCGGTTCCATCCGCGCCACCAAATGAGTCCAGATCCGCTCGCGCCGGGGCCGGGCCCTTGTCAGTGCCGGTCAACCGGCGGGCGAACACCTGAGACACCATCGCGGCGTCGTACTCGCCCCACGCCACGACGGCCGAGCTGCCGTTGCCGTTCGTCGCCACGCGCGGCTCGTGCATCGAGTCGCCCGCGGCGTGCGTGGGATCCGAGTTCAGGATGCCGTCAGCCGTCATGAGCCCTCCACCGACCGGCGCCCAGGTGGTGCCCGTCAGCTGTGCGGCCCGGATCTGCCCCGCGCTGGCCGTGAACGCCGCGTAGCCGTCGCCGTTCGGTGCGATCTGCACCTGCACGTTGTCCCCCGTCAAGCCGGGCAGCAGGAGCGGCGCCGCCCCCGACGGGAAGGGCTGGCCGGCCGGCTTGACGACGGCGTAGATGCCCGCCGGGTTCATGTCGGTCCGGTTGAGGAAAACCACCACGATCTTTCCGCCGTTCGAGACAGCGACGTCCGGCCGCTCGGCGTGTCCAGTGGCGAGGTTGTCCACGCGCTGGCCGGTCGACCACGCGCCGTTCACGAGCTGCGACACGTACACCCCGGCGCCCTTGAGATACGCGATGGCGGCCGTGCCGTCCGGCGCGACGTCGACCGCCACGCTCTGACTGGACGCGATGTCGGCGCTCGGGCCGTCCACCGTGGCGC
>DASXAA010000006.1:0-9196 GCA_036407035.1 Thermoleophilaceae bacterium
CCGAGCGCGAGTCCGACTTCGGGATCTGGTGGTCGCTCGGCTGGCCGTACGAGACGGCGGCGGCCCTCTCGCGGCTCGTCTACTCGGGTCAGATGGAACGCCACCCGCGGCTGCGGGTGATCGCCCACCACGGCGGCGGCATGGTGCCGCACTTCTCGGCGCGGCTGGCGATGGGGCCGGGACACCGGCAGACGAAGGAGAGCCTCCCGCGCCCGCCGCTCGACTACTTCCGTCGCTTCTACGCGGACACGGCGCTGTTCGGAGCTCCCCACGCGGTGCGCTGCGTGATCGAGTTCTTCGGCCCGGAGCACGTCCTGTTCGGCACCGACACGCCGCTGGGACCGCCCAACGCGATCGACGCCACAATCGCGGACCTCGGCGCCGCCGGGCTGTCGGAGGCGGAGCTGGCCGCCGTCTACGCGGGAAACGCGCAGCGTCTGCTCGGCGTGCGGTGAGCCCGGGTGGGGGCGTCCGATGAGTTTCGGCGGCTGGGCCGGTCTACCAGGACGTACGCCGTCGAGCGACCGACTGGAGACCCGCATGGCCAATCCCGCACACCCCGGCCGCATGCTGTTCGTGAACATCCCCGTAGCCGACCTCGAACGGAGCAAGGCGTTCTTCGCTGAGCTCGGGTTCAGCTACCACCCGGGGTTCACGGACGAGACCGCCGCCTGCATGCTGGTCGGCGAGCACGCCTACGTGATGCTGCTCAGCCGCGAGAAGTTCGCGGAGTTCTCGAAGCTGCCGATCGCCGATCCCACCACGCACGCGCTGGCGCTGTACTGCTTCAGCGCGTCATCCCGCGATGAGGTCGATGCGGTCAGCGCCGCAGCGCTCGCGGCGGGCGGCTCCGAGGCGGATGACGCCGAGGACTACGGCTTCATGTACTCGCGCAGCTTCTTCGACCCCGACGGCCACGGCTGGCAGGTCATGTGGATGGACCCGGTGGCGGCGGAGCAGGGCCCCGAGGCGTTCGCGGCCTCCACGCAGGAAGCCGACGCCGCGGCCTGACCCACCTCAAAACCGCGTCATGCGCTTCCACGCCTCGCGGCGCGCGTCGTCGCCCGGCGCCCGCAGCGCGGCGGCCGCCGGCTGGACCGCTTGCGTGCAGCTCGCCCCCTCGGCGGGCAGGCTCTCGGTTTCGAGGTAGGCGAGCACCGCGCCGACGATGCACGGGTTGAGGTCGGTGATCGCGCCGTGACCGTCGCTCTCGTAGGTGAGCAGGCGCGCGTTGCCGAGGTCGGCGACGTAGCGGCGGGCCCAGAGGTACGGCGCTGCCGGGTCGTGCGTCCCGCCGATCACCAGCGCGGTGCGTGCCTTCGGCGAATGCCGAAACGGGCCGTAGAACGCGCCGCGGGGCGCCAGCGGATAGCGGGTCACGCCGGCCCACTCGTAGCCGCGCGCCCACCAGAAGTGCGGCGAGAGCGCGTACGCGTGCTCGTTGGCGTCCAGGAACGGCGCGAGGCGGCGCGGGTAGCGCCCCTCGTTCATCATGTAGGCCGGGTAGGCGGAGGCGAGGGCACCTGCGCTCTCGCCGGCCAGCGCGCGCACGCCGCTCCCATCGCCCCCGGCCGCGCTCGCGAGCGCCCCCGCAAGCGGTGACCAGGCGAAGCGGCTGTAGAGCGACTCCTCGGCTGCGAGCAGAACGTCGTCGCCGTGGACGGTGCCGCCGGCGCCGTCGGGGATCGGGGCTGCGTTGAGCCGCTCGACCAGCGCGTCGAGGTCCGTCTCGGGGTCGTCGGCGCCGAGCGGACAGCCGGGGTAGTCGAGCGCGCACCAGCGCTCGAAGCGGTCGAGCGAGAGCTCGAAGCTCGCCTCCTGCTCGCGCACTCCCTCGAGCGGATGCTTGATCCAGGCCTCGCCGTCGGACGGGGAGTCGATCACGATCGCGCCCGTGCGTCTGGGGAACAGGGTGGTGTAGGTCTCCCCGATGAGGCCGCCGTAGGACAGCCCGAGGTAGTTGAGCTTCGCGTCGCCGACCCCGATCCTGAGCCGGTCCAGGTCACGGGCGACGTTGGCGGTCGTCAGCCACGGGAGGAACTCGCCGTTGGCCGCCAGGCAGCTTCGGACGTGGTCGCGAGCGCTCGCGCGCAGGGCATGGACGTCGAGCGTCTCGGGCCGGATGAAGTGGGGTCCGTAGCTCGGCAGGCAATCGGTCGCCGCCGGCGTGCTCGCGCCGACGCCGCGCGGGTCGAACCCGACGAGGTCGTAGCGCTCGCTGAACCGCTCCAGCGCCGCGGGGGGCGCGAAACGCACGAAGTCGACGCCCGAGCCGCCGGGGCCGCCGGGGTTGAAGAACAGCGATCCCAGGCGATGCTCCCGGTCGCTCGCCGGCTTGCGGATCAGCGCCAGCTCGAACTCGGCGCCGTGCGGCCGCGCGTAGTCGCGCGGCACGTGCGCGGTCGCGCACTCGAACCCCTCGTAGCACGCCACCCACTGCAAGTCGGGCGTGCCCGACGCCATCGCCCGCGGCGCGGCAAGACCCAGCAGTGCGAGCAGGAGGACGGGCATGAGGCTGCGGGCGAAAATCGACATGGTGCTCCTCGTTCGGTGGCGATCGTCTGTTTCGACGTGTCGCAGCCCGCGAAAATTCCGAATCGCCGGGCGAGAATTTCACCCGTGCTCGCGTAGTGCGCGCGCTCGTCTTGCCTTCGAGGGGAGGGGCTGGGAGGATCGCCCTGTCTGAGGAGGTACCCCATGGAGACCACGGCTGCTGAAGCCCTCGCGGCCGCGCCGGCGCTGGCCGCCGGCACGCTCTGCGAGGCATTTCAGCTGACGGCGGCGGAGCGTCCCGACCAGGTCGCGCTTCGCACCCCGGGCGACGGGGTGGCGATCACCTGGCGGGAGTATGCGGAGCGGGTGCGCCGGATCGCCGGCGGCCTGGCGTCGCTCGGTGTCGGGCGCGGCGACACGGTCGCGCTGATGCTGGTCAACCGGCCCGAGTTCAACCTCGTCGACTCGGCCGCGATCCACCTCGGTGCGGTCCCGTTCTCGATCTACAACACCTCCGCGCCGGAGCAGGTCGAGTACCTCTTCTCGAACGCGGGCAACCGCGTGGCGGTGACAGAGCGCGCCCTGCTGCCTCAGATCCAGGCCGCCGTTCGCCGCGGCGCGGTCTCGCTCGAGCGGATCGTGCTCGTCGACGGCGCGGAGGAGGGGACGATCTCGCTGGAAGCGCTCGAGGAGTCGGAGCCCGGGGGCTTCGACTTCGAGGCCGCCTGGCGGGCCGTCGGGCCGGACGACGTCCTGACGCTGATCTACACGTCGGGCACGACCGGACCGCCGAAGGGGGTCCAGCTGACCCACGCGAACATGATGGCCGAGGTGCGGGGCACGGTCGACCGGCTCCCCACTCGCCCCGGCGGGCGGGTCATCTCCTTCCTTCCGTCCGCCCACGTCGCCGACCGGTGGTCGACCCACTATCTGTCCTCGCACTGCCTCGGCTTCACCGTCACCTGTGTCGCCGACCTGCGAACGGTCGTGCAGCACCTGCCCGAGGTACGGCCGACGGCCTGGGGCGCCGTGCCGCGGATCTGGGAGAAGATCAAGGCCGCGCTCGAGGCCCAGGGGCTCCTCGACCCGGGCACGCTCTCGGAGGAGCAGCGCGCCGCGATCCGGACGAAGCTCGGCCTCGACCAGGCGGAATGGAGCGTCGCCGGGGCGGCTCCGAGCGCCCGCGAGGTGCTGGAGTACTTCGACGCGCTCGGGCTGCCGATCTGCGAGCTGTGGGGGATGTCCGAGCTCTCCTGCTGCGTGACGATCAACCCGCCCGAGCGGATCAGGATCGGCACCTGCGGCCCTGCGGTCGAGGGCGCCGAGCTGCGCATCGCCGGCGACGGCGAGGTGCTGGTGCGCGGTTCGCTGGTGATGGCGGGCTATCGCAACGATCCGGAGATGACGGCGCAGACGATCGACGCCGACGGGTGGCTCCACACCGGCGACATCGGCGAGCTCGACGGCGACGGCTACCTGACGATCGTCGACCGCAAGAAGGAGCTGATCATCAACGCGGCCGGCAAGAACATGTCGCCCGCGAACATCGAGTCGCGCCTCAAGGCGGCGAGCCCGCTGATCGGCCAGTGCATATGCATCGGGGATCGACGGCCGTACAACGTCGCGCTGATCGTGCTCGACCCGGACGCCTGCGCCGCCCACGCCGGCGCCCGCGGGCTGGCCGACGGCTCGGCCGCCGCGCTCGCCGACGACGAGGCCGTGCAGGCGCTGGTCGCCGAGGGGGTCGAGGAGGCCAACACCCATCTCTCCCGCGTCGAGCAGATCAAGCGCTTCACGATCCTGCCGACCGACTGGCTGCCCGACTCGGACGAGCTGACCGCCACGATGAAGCTCAAGCGCAAGCCGATTGAACGCAAGTACGCGAGCGAGATCGAATCGCTCTACGCGTAGCGGCGCGGCTGCTCAGTGCCCGCCGCGGCGAGCGCTCGCGATGGCGTCGGCGAGGTCCTCGAAGCGCTTGGACATCGCCTCCAGCTCGCTCTCCGCCGTCGCCAGCTTCTCGCGCAGGTCGCGCTCGGCCTGGGCGCCCTGCTCCGCCTGGAGCTCCGACTCCGCGCGCAGCTCCAACAGCGCCTGGCGCGCGTGCTCGGCGCGGCGGTCCGCGTCCTCGAGCTCCTCGAGCCGCTCGTGCGTCTCCTCGAGCGCGCTGCGCAGGTCGTCGGCCTCCGTCGCGGTCGCCCGTAGCCCATCGAGCTCGGCGCGCAGCAGGGCGGCGTCGCCGGCGGCGGAGCGCAGCGGCTCGAGCTCCGCGCGCAGGGAGTCCACCTCGGCCTGCGCCGACTCGGCCGCGGCGGCCGTGGCGCGCAGGTCCTGCAGCTCGGCACGCAGCTCCTCGGCGTCCTCGACCTCGGCGCGCAGGCGCTCGACCTCGCCCCGGAGCTCCTCCGCCTCGCCGGC
Organism: Thermoleophilaceae bacterium; assembly: GCA_036407035.1. Lineage (GTDB taxonomy): Bacteria > Actinomycetota > Thermoleophilia > Solirubrobacterales > Thermoleophilaceae > JACVRW01. Next base: position 4,912 of record DASXAA010000006.1, read on the forward strand.
CGCCGCCCGCGCCTCGCTCAGGTCGGCATGAAGCCGCTCGACCTCCGCGGGGTCCGCACCGGCCTCGGCCGCGCCCTCGAGCTCCTCCTCGAGGGATCGCACTCGCGCGTCGGCCTCGGCCCGCTGCGACTCGAGGTCCTCGATGCGGGCCGCCGACTGGTCGAGCTGAGCCTGGAGCGCTGCCACGCGCTCCTGAAGGGCGTCGTCCTCGGCCGAGATCGCCTCCGCCTGCTCGCGGCGGGCACGCTCGGCCTCCAGGGAGCTCCTGAGGCCGGCGGCGGTCCGCTCGTGCTCATCGGTCGCCGCCGCGAGCGCGTCGCGCTGCTCGGCCAGCTCGTGCTCCTTGGCCGCTCGTTCGCCCTCGAGCTCGCCCTCGAGGCGGGCGATCTCCTGGGCCTGCTCCGTGCGGGCGGCGTCGTTCTCCTCGCGTAGCGCGGCGAGCTTCTCCTTGCGCTTCTCGCGCTCGGACTCGAGCGCTCCCCTGAGCTCGGCGATCTCTTCGACGTGCTTCGTCTTCTCGCCCTTGAGCGCATCGGCGAGCTTCGTCACCTCTCCGGAGTGCCTGGCCTGCTCGCCGTCGAGCTGCTCGCGCAGGCGCACCAGCTCGCCGGCATGGCGCTCCTGCAGCCCGGCCAGCTCCTCGGTGCGCTTCGCCTGCTCGGCTTCCAGAATGCGCCGCAGCTCGGCGACCTCCTCGCCGTGGCGCGCGGACTCCTCGCTCAGGCTCGCGCGCAGCTCGGCGACCGACTCGTCGTAGGCCGCCCGCTCGGTCTCGACGGTCGAGCGCAGCTCCGTGACCGTCTGGTCGTGCTTGGCGCGCTCGGTCTCGAGGATGTCCCGCAGCTCGGCGACCTCACGCGCGCTGCGACTCTCCGCCGCATCGGCCAGCGTGCGCAGCTCGGCCACCTCGCGCGCGCGTTCGGCCGCGGCGGCCTCGGCGTCGTCGCGCAGCTCGGCGATCTCCCTGGCGTGGGCGGTGGCCGCCGCCTGTGCCGCGTCGCGCAGCTCGGCCAGCTCGCGCAGGTGCTCCGCGGGAGCGGCGGCGGCGGCCTCGTGTGCCTCCGCCAGCTGGCGGGCGTGCTCGGCGGCGGCCGCGTTCGCGGCGTCGCGCAGCTCGCTCAGCTCGCGGGCGTGATCCGCCGCGGCGGCGCTCATGGCGTCGCGCAGTTGCGCGGCTCCGGCGTTCGCGGCGTCGCGGACCTCGGCCAGCTCGCGGGCGTGCTCGGCGGCGGCCGCGTTGGCGGCGTCCCGCAGCTCGCCCAGCGCGCGCGCGTGCTCCGCACCGGCCGCCTCGGCGGCGTCGCGCAGCTCGCCCACCACCCGCGCATGCTCGGAGGCGGCGGCCTCCATCGCGGCTCGCAGCTCGCCCACCTCGGCGGCGTGCGCGGCGCGCTCCTCGTCGAGCGCGGCCTGCAGCTCGGCGGCCTTGGCCGCGGCCTCCCCGGAGCCTCCCTCGAGGCTCCCCCGCAGCTCGTCCAGCTCGCGGGCGTGGCGCTCGCGACCCTCCTCGATCTCGCGAGCGCGCCGCTCGCGCTCGGCCTCGAGCTCGCCCGCCAGCCGGCCGCGTTCGGACTCGGCGTCGATCCTCCGCTCGCGCTCGGCCTCGAGCTCCTCCTGCCGGCGGTCGCGCTCGGCCTGGACGTCGCCCGAGTGGCGCTCGCGCTGGGCCTCGAGCTCGCGCATGAGCCGCTCGCGCTCGGCCTCGAGCTCGTCCTGCCGTCGGGCGCGCTCGGCCTCGAGCTCGGCGGTCAGACGGACGCGCTCGGCCTCCAGCTCCTCGGCGTGCCTGGTCCGCTCGCCGGCCAGCTCTTCGGTGTGCTTGGTCCGCTGCGCCTCGAGCTCGTCCGCGTGCCCCGCGACCAGCGCCTCCCGCTCACGCGAGTGGCGCTCGCGCTCGGCCTCCAGCTGCTCGGCGCCGATCTCGTCGGCGGCGGGGGCCGCGACCATGAGGGGGGCGGGCTCGCCCTCCACCTCGGAGGGGGGTGAGATCACGGTTCCGACCGTCTGTGCCGCGGGGCGGACGGGCTCCTCCATGAAGTCGAGCGTGTCCATCAGCGCCTCGATCTGGGAGCGCGCGGCCACGGCCGGGCGCAGCGCCAGCTTGGTCATGACGGCGATGTCGCTCAGGCCGAGCGAATCCGAGGGGTCGGCCACGGCGACGATCAGCGAGCCGTCGCCGCTGAACCCGACCGGGACGGCGTGGTAGCGGCGGGCCAGGTCCTCCTGGAGAAGTCCGGCGGCGGACCGGTCGACCTCGTACACCGGCAGGTCGATGTGGTCGAGCGCGTAGCGCTCCGCGAGCGCTCGGGCGAGCTGGTCCTCGCTCAGCGCACCCTGTTCGAGCAGGACCCGCTCGACGGTCATCCCGGGGCGCCGGGCCGCCTCGACCGCCGCGGCCACGGTGTCGGCGTCCACGAAGCCCAACTCGACGATCAGGTCGGACAGGAAGCGCCTGCCGGCGCCGGTGAGGGAGGGAGGGGTCAGCCCGTCGGTGCTGCGCGGCTCGGGCGGGGGCGGGCCGTGCTCGGGCGGGGGCGGGGCCTCTGCCGGCTCCTCCATGGCCGGGATCGATGCCGGCTCGATGCTCATGCCGCCTCACCCCTGATCTCGGTTGCCCCTGCCTCGCGCGCCACCGCGCTGCGGGCGGCCTGCTCGGCGGCGACCAGCCCCTCCTCGGGGGAGGGCGCGTCGACCAGCGCCTGGAAGCCATAGGCGAGCTCGATCGGGGCCGGCCGGCCGCCGGTCAGGCCCGCCAGGACGCGCTCGCAGCGGGCCACGAACGCGAGCGCGCCGGCGGGCTCCTTGCAGCCGACCAGCACGGCGGCGAGCAGGTTGTCATCCACGCGGCCGAGGTGGTCGGTTCGCCGGATGCCTCCGCCGAACACCTCGGCGACGTCCTTCAGCAGGAGGTCGGCGGCGGCGTCGCCCGCCCGCTCGCGCACGGCGTCGCGCCCGGCGATGCGGCATACGACGAGGTGGGACACGACGGTGCCGCGCCTTCCGAGCTCCCATTCGCGGTCGATCGCGTCGAGCAGGCTGCGGCGATTCGCGAGCCCGGTGACGGGGTCGGTCCGCTCGCGGTCACGTGCGATCTCACTGAGGCGGCGCAGCTCGGCCCGGGTCGAGACGCTCTCCCACTCGTAGCTGAGCAGGCGCGCCGCCACGGGGAGTAGGGCGAGGTGGGCGCCCGCGCCGGTGGCGAGCAGCATGCCGACGGTCGACCCGTCGCTGGCGTCGAGCGACGCGGCGGACGGACGGCCGATTCCGAGGGCCGTGAGCGCCTGCGGGTCGAGCAACTCGGACGCGTCGCCGGCGCTCGGGAACCGCGCGGCGAGCGGGACGATCGCGCCGCGCAGCGCACCGTCGTCGCCGCGAGCATCGATCACTCGGCAGGTGCCCTCCTCCCAGTCGATTTGGGCAAGGGCGATCCGCTCGGCGGGTGCCGCGGCGTGAAGCAGGTCGAGCACGGAGGTGGCGGCGTCCGCAAAGCTCTGGAACCGCCGAGCCGCCGTGCGCGCGAGCGCATCCAGGATCGAAAGTGTCACTCTCCCTCACGTATCGGCTGCTCGCCCCGGAACAAAAGCCCCTACGGTGCAGGATCCGCTGCAGATCGTCGGCGGCCGCAAGCCCGCGGGTGGCTGCGCGCGGCCCTGGCCGATCGGGAGTCGTTGCGGTCGTGGACGCTGGTGTCGAACGACGGGATCATCGCGACCGCCGGCATCCTCGAGGGGTTCGCGGGCGCGGGGGCCGGCAACCAGACGCTGATCACGGCGGCCACCACGGCGACCATCGCGGGCATGCTCAGCGTCGGCGGCGCGGAGTGGGCGGAGGCTGCCGCCGAGCGCGAGGCCCAGCTCACGGCCGCCGAGGAGGAGGCGGCCGAGCTCGCGCGCCAGCCCGGTGTCGAGCAGGCGGAGGTGGTCGCCTACTACGAGGCGAAGGGACTCACGCCGGAGCTCGCCCGCGAGGTGGCCGACCAGCTGATGGCGCACGACGCCCTCGACGCGCAGCTGGAGAGCGAGCACGGCATCCTCGAGATCATGTCGCCGGCCGCGACGGTGCGGGCCGGGATCGGGGCGGCGATCGCGTTCCTGCTCGGGGCCTCGATCCCATTGATCGTGACCGTGGCCGTGCCGGTGGCGGTCGAGAGCTGGTTGATCCTCGGTGCGGTGCTCGTCTCGCTGATCGTGACGTCGGCCATCGGGGCCCGCACCGGCCACACCAACCTGCCGCGCACCCTTGTCCGCACGCTCGCCGTCGGCCTCACGACGATGGCCGTCAGCTA
>DASXAA010000007.1:0-2343 GCA_036407035.1 Thermoleophilaceae bacterium
CGACCTTGGGCACCAGCGGCTCGATCTCGGCGATCGTCTCGTGCTCCACCGCCGGGTCGATCGACACCGCGCCCGCCGTGACGCCCGCGCCGCAGCCGATCACGAGCACGGACGATGGATGCTGGGGAATCAGCGTCGTCATGTGGCCGAGCATGCGCTGCAGCCGCATGTCCTGCGGCTCGCTCGACGCCTGCACCTTCCCGGCATTGTGATAATTGAGCACGCCGCCCGGCAGGCGTGACACGGCTACCGACGCGTTCCAGCCCTCACCCATATAGATGATGTCCGCCTGGCCGAGCCGCGTGGCGGTATAGCGCCCGTAGGCGACGAAGATGCCCGGCACGGGATGGATTCCGCGCGACAGCAGGCCCGCGCCCGCGGCGGCCGCGATGATGATCACGGTGCCCGCGAACTGCAGCCGCTTGACGGGAGCTTCTTCCATGCCCGTGGAGAGGATCAGGAGCCCTGACAGCGCCGAGGTGAGGATCAAGGCCTGTTGTGCGTGCTGGCTGCCCAGCCACACGACGAGCACCAGGCTCATGATCAGCGAGCCCAGGATGGCGCCGATCGTGTTCGCCGCGTAGACGCCGCCCACCAGGCGCGCCGGATCCTGCCCGCGCGTGGCGACCGCGGCGAGCGCCAGCGGAAAGCTGGCCCCCCACAGAATCGCGCCGGGCAGCACGACCCACAGGCATCGCACGAGATCGAGCTGGAAGTTGAACCACGCGTCGGTCGTGATCGACGGATTGATCGGCCAGTACGGCAGCGAATCCGTCAGCATGAACGAGGCCCATGCGATCGCCGCGCACAGGAGCATCTGGCACCACCCGAGCGCCAGGCGCGGTCGCGAAACGCTCCGGCCGATCGCGGATCCCAGACTGCTGCCGATGCCGAGCCCGAAGAGGAACACGGCCAGAATGAGCGAGAAGGTATAGACGGTTGCGCCAAACAGCAGCGAGAGCAGACGCGTCCAGATCACCTCGGCGCCAAGCGCCGTCATGCCCGACAGCGCGATGGCCACGTACACGGCCCACCTGGCGGTCGCCTGGATCGCCGGTGCGGACACCGGTGCGGCGGCCGCCGACCCTTCCAGGGCCGGCGCGATTCGGGCGATCGCGATCGCGAGCAGCGCCACGGTCACGTTGAGCGCGACCGCGGCGTAAGTGGCAATCGCCATGTCGAAGACGCGGAGCAGGTAGAAGCCGGCAAGGAGGCTGCCGAGCACACCCCCGGCGATGTTGCCGCCATAGAAGAAGCCGAGCCAGGAGACGCCTTCCGGCGTGGATTCGACCCATCGGGAGATCGCGGGCAGCGTCGCTCCCATCAGGAGCGTCGGCGGGAGCAGGCAGATCCCGGCCGCGATCCCGCGGAGCAGGATCCCCGTCACGCCCGAGCCCGCCCATGCCGTGTACACGCCGCTCACGACGGGCATGCCAAACAGCACCAGAAGGCCAATCAGGCCAATCCCGAGTTCGAGCGCCGCATAGACCCGCAGCGGATGCCGGTCTTGCGCGAAGCGGAGCCGCGGGAGCAGTAGGCTCCCGAGACACATCCCCCCCATGAACGTCCCGAGCAGGACGCCGATGGAGACGGCCGACGAGCCGATCACGAGTTGCAGGAGCTGGAACCAGACGACTTCGTAAATGAGGGCGGCGCATCCGCTGCCGACGAAGAGGAGCAGCAGGGCGGGCAGGAACCTCCGCGGGGTCATCGACATACCTTCCTTCGGCTCGGCTGGCGAAAGTCGCGATGGTATCACGGCAGATACGGCTGGTTGGGGGCGTCACGCGATTGTCCCAACGTCCGGACCGCCGCCTACGTCCAATACCGGGGAGGCAGCCACAGATGGCCTGGTGGTCGCGCAGCAAGCCTGCAGAGAGTCAGCCGGATCCGACGTTCCCCCTCATCCGCCTGGAGGGGGTCACGAAGATCTTCAAGGGCGACGCGGACGAGGAGACCAGGGCGCTCGACGGCGTAACCGTCGATATTGCGCAGGGAGAGTACGTCTCGGTATCAGGGCCATCCGGATGCGGAAAGTCCACCTTCCTGTCGATTCTGGGGATGCTGGACGCGCCGACGAGCGGCCGCTACTGGTTCAACGGCCGCCGTGTGGATCAGCTGCCTCCGGCGGACAAGGCGCGGGTGCGCAACGTCGATGTCGGGCTCATCTTCCAGAGCTTCAACCTGATTGGCGACATGACGGTCTACGAGAACGTCGAGTATCCCTTGACCGTGCGCGGCGTGGCCGCCGGCGAGCGCAAGTCGCGCGTCGAGGCCGCGCTGAACCGCGTGGGCCTCGCGCCGCGGGCCAAGCAGCGTCCGGGATCGCTCTCGGGCGGACAT
>DASXAA010000008.1:0-7489 GCA_036407035.1 Thermoleophilaceae bacterium
CTCGCGCTCATGTACACGCCGCACCCGAGCCTCGTGCCGATCGAGATGGCGTCGGCCGGCATGCTCACCGTGACGAACAGCTTCGAGAACAAGACCCCCGAGGCGATGTCCGAGATCTCGACCAACCTGATCACGGCCGAGCCGACCGTGGAGGCGATCGCGGACGGCCTGCGCGAGGCGGCCGCCGGGGCCGGCGACGCCGAGCGCCGCGTCCGCGGCAGCCGCGTCAACTGGAGCCGGGACTGGGACCAGTCGTTCGGGGACGACCTGATGGAGCGGGTGGAGGGGCTGCTCGCCTGAAGCGCGGGATGAGAAGCCCACAGAGGAGCACCGCCGACGCGGCCAGGCTGACGGCCCCGCCGGCGATCACGCTCGCGGGTCGGTAGCGGAAGCGCACCTCGTGCCGGCCGGGGCCTACCTCGACGGCGCGGAACGCCGCGTCCGCGGCGCGGATCGGCCGCCCCCGCCCGTCGACCTCGGCGTGCCAGCCTGGGTAGAAGGTGTCGAGCAGCACGAGCTGCCCCGCCCGGCGGGCGCGCACGTCGACCACCACCTCCGTGTCGGAGCGCGAGGTCACGGCGGCCGGCGTGGCGCGCGGCGCCTCCGCGGCAGGTGGCGGCCCGGCGCCCTCGATGACCGGGGCGTCGCGCGCCTGCGCGACCGTGCCGCCGGCCATCCGGGCCAGCGACTCCTGGAGACCGCCGCTCTGCCGCCAGCCGTACGCCACGAACGCGGCAGGCAGTGGCGAGGTCCGCTCGAGCACGATCCCGCCGGCGCCCTGGTACGCGACGCCGGCGGTGCCGAAGTGCAGGGACTTCGGCGGGCCCCCGCCCGCCGGGAGCAGCACGCCGCTGACGCCGAACACGTCGAGCAGCTCGTCCGTGCGGGTGTTCGAGGGGTCGACGGCGACCGAGCCGTCGCCGGATATCCCTCCCAGTGTGAGCCACAGCGAGACGGTGCGCTCCACCACCGGCTGCTCGTGTCCGCGGGCGTCGCGCAGGTCCCAGCGCGACGCCGTGTTGGGCAGCAGCCCGTTCACGCCCACGACCCGGCCGCCACCCTCGGTCACCCGCCGCATCACGTCCACCGGCGCCGGCGCCGGCGGATCCGCCTGCTCCAGCGGGATCGCGGGGTTGTAGCCCCAGCCCATGGCGAGCAGGTCGACGGCCGCGACGGCGAGGCACGCCGCGGCGAGCCCGCGGCCGGCCACCCGCCCGCGGGCGGCGAGCGCGACGAGGCCGACGGCGGCGGCGGCGGGGAGGAGCCAGCGCAGCGTGGACTGGAGCAGCACCGCGTTGGCGGTCGCGACCGTGTCCCGGCCGAGCACGCGCTTCAGCGCGTCCGGCAGCTCGCCGAGGGCCGACGCGTGCGCGGCGAGGACCAGCAGCGCCGGCGCGAACGCGATCGCTGCGGCCGCGAGCAGCATGCGTCTTCGCTCCGCCGGCGCGCCGTCCAGCAGACGCTCGAGCCCGAACGCCGCCAGCATCGCGAGGCCGAACGCCGCCAGCACGAAAATACGGTTGAGCTGGATCAGGTCGAGAACCGGCAGGTCCCTCGCGGCGCTCGCCGCCGGCCCCGTGTCGAACGCCACGACGAGCGAGATCGCGACCATTCCGGCGAAGAAGAGCTGGGGGCCCGAGGGGCGACGGGCCACGAGACCGGCGGCGCCCAGGATGAGCGGGAGCGCCCCCACGTAGCCGGTTCGCTCCGTGAAGTTCGAGACGCCCGTGATGCCGATGTCCGTGCGGTCCGGCCGGCCCCAGTACTCCGGGAAGACGAGGCCGAGCACGGTCTTCAGCGGGAGCGCCGGCTGCGAGCGCGAGACGTTCGTCGACTCGCCGAGCGCCTCGGCGAACGGCACGAGCATGACCGCGGCCACGGCCCCGCCGAGCAGCGCGGCGCCGAGCGCGAGCGCGCCGCGGCGCAGCACCTCCCGGCGCGCGGGCCGCATCGCCGCCAGCCGGTACACGAACCAGCCGGCCGCCGCGAGCGACACGAACAGGCTGCTCTCCGGCTGCCCGCCGAGGTAGGCCACGCCCAGCGCGGCGGCGAGCGCGGCGGAGTCGGGGATCTTGCCGCTGCGGCAGAGCCGCTCGGCGAGCAGCAGGATCCAGGGCAGCACGACATAGGCGTTGACGTGCGGGTGCATGAGCCAGACGACCAGGTACATCCCGAGGCCGAACGTGATGCCGCCCAGCAGCGCGGGGCCCCGCCGGAGCCCGAGCGCCGTCGCGAACAGGTAGGTGCCGAGCGCCGCCAGCGCCAGCTTGAGCACGGCGATCCAGGCCTGCGCCTGCCAGTACGGGAAGATCACCCCGAGCCACGTGAGCGGGAAGAGCGGAGCGCTCTGCTGCGCGGCGAGCAGCGGCATGCCCGCTCCGAGCTCCGGCGCCCACACAGGCAGCCGCCCGTCGCGCAGCGCCTCCCTGACCTTCAGGCCGTCCGGCTCGAAGACGTACGCCGAGTCGAACTGGAGCGGGTTCTCGGGCCGGGCGCCCGCCGGCGGAGGCGGGAACGGCGCGGAGAAGAGCGGGATGTCGCTCGCGGAGAGGACCTTGCCGCCGAGGGTGGCGGGGGCGAGCAGGATCAGCGCCAGCACGAAGGGCAGGGCCGCGGGCAGGAGATGGCGGGCCGCGCCCGTGCGCATGGGCGGGCATCGTATTCGGCGGGGCGCGGGGCGGTCGTCGGTGCGCACACCGGCGACCGCCCATAGACTGCCCGCGGTGAACGTCGGCGAGGAGGGCACACCGAGGACCGCGCTGGTCCACGATTTCCTGGTCAGCGTGCGGGGGGCGGACCGCGTCTTCCTCGAGATCTGCAACCTGTGGCCCGACGCGGACGTCTACACGCCGGTGTACGACGAGCGCGGAACCGAGGGCCGCTTTGCCCACCGTCGCATCTACACGTCCTTTCTACAGCGCGTGCGCCCGAGCGCACGCAGCTTCCGCGCGCTGCTCCCGCTCTATCCCACCGCGATCGAGTCCTTCGACCTGTCCGGCTACGACCTCGTCATCTCGAGCTCGAGCGCCTGGGCCCACGCGGTGGTCTGCGACGAGCAGAGCGTGCACGTGTCCTACTGCCACAACCCGTTCCGGTACGCGTGGAACGAACGCCACCGCACGCTGGCCGAGCGCAGCGACCCCGTCTCCCGGGCCCTGCTGCGCGCCCTCTTCCGCCGCTGGCGCGAGTGGGACTGGATCGCCGCCCAGCGCGTGGACCGCTACATCACGAACTCGCGCACGACGCAGGCGCGCATCCGCAGCTACTTCGGCCGCGAGTCGCGCATCGTCTACCCGCCGGTGGAGACCGCGCGCTTCCGCCCCGGTCGCCGGGGCGACAGCTACCTGATGGTCTCCGAGCTCGTGTCCCACAAGCGGATCGACATCGCGGTCGAGGCCTTCAACAAGCTGCGGCTGCCGCTCCTGATCGCGGGCGACGGGCCCGCGCGCCGCCGCCTGGAGCAGCTCGCCGGCCCCACCGTCCGCTTCCTGGGTCGGATCACCGACGAGCAGGCGGCCGAGCTGATGGCCGGCTGCCGCGCGCTCGTGGTGACGGCGGGCGAGGAGTTCGGCATCGCCGCGGTCGAGGCGCAGGCCGCCGGGCGCCCGGTGATCGCACGGGGCATGGGCGGCCTGCTCGAGAACGTCGTGGACGGCGAGACCGGCTGCTGGTGGCAGGGAGGTCCCGACGAGCTTGCGGCGGCCGTCCTCGGCTTCGACACGGACGCCGTCGATCCGCGTGCCTGCGTAGAGAACGCGCGCCGCTTCGACACCAAGATCTTCCGCGAGACGTTCCCCCGCGAGGTCGACAAGGCGCTCCGCGAGGGTCCGGCCGAGCGCCTCGAGGTGTGGCCCCGGATCGCGCGCCGACCCGCGCCCGTACGGCGGCCGGTGCTGGGCCGGGGCGGGGCGCGCCACCCACGGCTCGGCTGAGCCTGGATCCACCGATCCTGACGGCATTTCCTCGCCGGAATGCCGTCGCCAGGCGCCACCGACTCGCTCGCGAGGGTTCACCCTCGCTCCGCTCGCCGTCGTCGCCTGGCTCGGCCTCCGGCGCGGAAATGCGTGCCAGTCCCGGTGGATCCAGGCTAAGCGGCCTCCTCGCTCCAGGCGACCACGGCGGCCGCCAGCAACAGCGCCGTGAGACTCACCGCCGGCATCTCCCAGTCCCAGTCGAGCGCGGCGTGGAAGGCCCATGCCGCCGCGCCGGCGACGGGACCGGCCGCGGCGCGCGGATCGAGCCGGTAGAGCCGCACCGCGGCGGCGGCGATTCCCCCGAGGAAGAGGAGGAGCAGCGCTACGCCCACCACGCCGAGCTCCGCGGCGGTCTCGAGGTAGAGCGAGTGGGCGTCGCGGACGGCGTCGGCGCGGTCGCGAACCTTCAGCCACTCGACCGCGAAGCCTCCCGATCCCACTCCCGCGAAGGGGTGATCGGCGAAGGTGTCGAGGGCCACCTCCCAGTAGCGGTAGCGGTTGCTCTCGATCGAGCCGAGGCGCCCGGGATTGGCGCCCGCGGTGGGCGAGACTGCCTCCGGCTTGCCTTCGCTCGCCGCGACGATGACGCCCACCGCGACCGCGATCCCGATCGCGGCCACGGCGACCACCGCGGGCCTCGACCCGGGTAGGGACGGCAGCTCGATTCGCCGCCGCGGGGTCCGCGGAGCCAGGAACGCGGCGGCGCCCGCCAGCAGCACGAGGACGGCGAGCATGAGGAGGCCCTCGCCCGCGTCGTTGTCGGCGAGCGACTTCACGGTCGGCAGGCGATTTGCCACCAGTGCGGCGACCGCGCCCGTGCAGACCAGCACGACGACGCTCCGCAGCTGGGCGCGCCCGTCCGGCGCCAGCGCCACGAGCACCAGCACGCCGACGGCGACCGCCGCCAGCGCTCCGCGCGAGAAGCTCAGATAGACGCCCAGGCCGAGCGGCACGGCCGCGGCTGCGAGCACACCGCGCAGCGGCCGCGGCCGACCGGGGTCGCCCACCACCCTGGTGGCCAGCACGAATCCGATCGCCGCGGCGATCCCGGCCGCGTTCCAGTAGGTGAACGGCTGCTCGAGCCGCCCGGCCGCCGAGCGGCTGCGCTCGAGCTCGAAGAGGCCCGGAAGCAGGCGCTCGGAGAGGGCGTAGGCGACGACGGCGAAGGCGAGTAGCGCCAGCGCCGGCTCCAGCACGGGCCGCACCCTCGCGTCCCGCATCAGGGCGACGGCGGCGGTGAAGTAGCCGAGGTACAGGAGCGCCCGTTGTGCGTCGTCCTGGGCGAGCCCGCCGAGGGGCGCCCAGGCGCTCGAGAGCGCCGTCCAGGCCGCCAGCAGCGCCAGTCCGACGAGCGCCAGACGGGCGGACGTCGAGCGCGGCAGCGGCCGCGGGGCGAATACGGCCGCGGCCAGCACAAGCGCCCAGGCCGCGAGCGCGGCGATGATCCGGGCCTCGTCGAAGAACCCGCCGGAGAAGAACGCCAGCGCCGCCGGCATGACGATCAGGGCCGTCGCGCCGCCGGCCAGCACCCATCTCCGCATCGTGCGGCACACTAGCGGTCGGCCCGCCCCTAAACTCAGCGCGCTTGCCCGTCCAATGGCCACTCCGCGCAGTGCTCGCCGGCGTCGCGCTGCTCGTCCTGGCGTGGCTCGCGTTGAGCCTGCGCGCGTTCCATCAGGAGGCCGAGGGCAGGGAGGTGCTGGACCACGCCCAGCTCGGCCACATCGGCGATGCGGAGGTGAGCCGCGGACTCGACGCGCTGCGCCGAGCGCGGAGCTTCAACGCCGACGCGGAGCCGCTGCTGGCGGAGGTCCAGCTTCTCGTCGCGGCGGGCCGGGATCGGGAGGCGGCCGCCGTCGCGAAGCGGCTTGTCGCGCGGGAGCCCGATGACCTCGAGGGCTGGATCGCGCTCTCCCTGGCTGCGACCGTGACACATGACAGAGCCCTCCGCGCGCGGGCCCTGCGCGAGGTCAAGCGCCTGAATCCACAGCTCGGCGAGCGCCTGATCGAGGGTCAGAGGAGGAGGGGCTCGTAGCTCAGAGCTCCTCCGCGATACGCGGTGCCTCGCGGTTGAAGACCCAGACGGCCAGCACGCAGACCGCCAGGTAGATCGCGGTGGGCGCAATCAGGCGGTCGTAACCGCCCGCCGCGGCGGCGGGACCGGGGGCACTCGGATCGATCACCCACACCCGCGCGGCCTCGAACATCGGCGTGAGCGGATTCAGCATCAGCACGTCCCTGAGCGTGTCGGGGACCTTCTCGATCGGGTACAGGACGGGCGTCGCGTAGAACAGCACCGTCGAGACCACGGTCCAGATGATCCCCACGTCGCGATACCGCGGGAGCAGCGACGAGACGATCATCGACACCGCGGTCGTGATCACGAACAGCAGCAGCAGGAAGACGGGGAAGAGGAGCCACGACCAGGTGGGATCGACGCCCCAGGCGAGGATGAAGACGAACACGACGACGAGGTTGAGGGCCAGGTTGATGAGGCTCGTGACCACGACCGAGACCGGGATGACAAGGCGCGGGAACTGGGTCTTCCGGACGATTCCCTCGTTGTTGACGACCGAGTTGACCGCGATGCCGGTGGCCTCGCTGAAGAACCCGATCAGCACGAGGTTGAAGAGGAGGAGCACGGGATAGTTGGGGACCTGCGAGCCGATCCTGAACACCTGTGTGAAGACCGCCAGCAGCACTCCGAAGAGCATCAGCGGCCGCGCGATCGTCCACAGGTAACCGAGCGCCGTGCCGAAGTACGTGCGCTTGAACTCGGTGACCGAGATCAGGTAGACGAGATCGACGAAGCGCCGCCAGCCGCCGCCGAGCGCGCCCGGACCGCGGACGTCCCGGAGCTCGACCTCGTCCGCCTCACCCGCGTGGCTAGCGCTCAACCCTCGCCACCAGGTCCGTGTGCACCGCGACCATGCCCGGGTCCGGCTCGGTGCCCTTGACGACGAAGTCCACCAGCGGGACGTTCCGCATCAGGAGCACCCCTCGGGCGTGCTCTCGCGACACCGAGGCGCGGACCGAGTAGCGACCCGGCACCAGCCGGTTGTCGATCCGGGCCGAGACGCGCACGCGACCGCCGCCGTCGGCCGCGGCGGGGGCGCGGTCCTCGGCGAGCACCTTCGCGAATCCGAACACCGGCACGCCGTCCACGTTCAGGAACTCGAAGTTGAACATCAGGTCCTCGACGTTCCGCCGGGCCTCGACGATCACGTTGAACGTGAAGTCCTCGCCGTAGCGCGCGTGATCGACCCGCGCGTGGGCGCCGTCCTCGAGCCAGACGTCGACCAGCTTCAGCTCGACGTCGTCGGCCGCCGCCTCGCGGTCGTCGCGCCCGAAGTTCAGCCGGAAGTAGCGGAGCACCGCTTCTTCTGGGTTGCCGGTGTAGAGCTGTTTGCCGTCGTGGAGGAGGGTGGCTTGGTCGCAGAAGCTTTGGACGGTGGCCATGTCGTGGGTGACGAGCACGAGGGTTTTGCCGGCGGCGCGTTTTTGGTGGAAGACGT
>DASXAA010000009.1:0-22093 GCA_036407035.1 Thermoleophilaceae bacterium
CTGTTCGAGGAGGCCAGCGTCGGCGAGGACGAGACGCTGGAGGCGGTCCGCGCGATGTCCGACGACGAGCGCGTCCGCGCGCTGGCCGACCTCGTGGGCGAGCGTCGCAACCGCCGCCACCGCCCCGGTCGCGGGTTCGAGGCGCTGCGCTACCGCTTCGAGATCGTGTCCGACTACGGCGCGTTCCGCGACCTGCAGCGCCACCGCATGCTGACCGTGCAGTGGCAGGCGCTTACGCCCGACCTCGGCGCCGCGGTCCCGGAAGAGGTCAGCGCCGCCGGCTGCGGCGACCTCTACGCCCGCGCGCTCGACCGCTCACGCACCGAGTACGAGCGGCTGAGCGCCGCCGGGCTGGCCGACGCCGCGCCGTACGCGCTCTGCCTCGGCTACCGGATCCGCTACGTGCTCGACATGAACGCGCGCGAGGCGATGCACCTGATCGAGCTGCGCTCGGGGCGCGAGGGCCACCCCGCCTACCGCGCCGTGGCGCACGCGCTCCACGCGGAGATCGCGCGCGTGCACCCGTCGGTGGCGGCGGCGATGACGTTCGTGGACAGCGACACCGAGCCGCGGCTCGAGCGCATCCTCTCGGAAATTCGGGCGCATGCGCGCCAGAGCGCGCGCACGTAGTCGCCCATCGCGCAACTCACCCGCGCCAGAACTGTTACAGGGGCACCCACCACCACAAGGAGGATGCCCCTTGAAGCAGCGTAGCAACAGGCTCTTGATAGCCCTGGTGGCTGCGATGGGACTGGGTCTCCTGACGGCCGCGGCCGCGATGGCCGCGACGATCATCGGGGACAACGGTCCGAACAACCTCACAGGGACGAGCGCCGGGGACCGGATCTTCGCGAAGGCGGGGAACGACACGGTCAACGCGCTCGCCGGGCGCGACCGGGTCCAGGCAGGGGCCGACAACGACACCGTCAACGGAGGACCGGGCGGCGACCTGCTTCAGGGCGCGGCCGGGAACGACGTGCTGAACGGGGAGCTCGGCCGCGACCTGCTGCTCGGCGGGCTCGGGGACGACCAGCTGAACGGCGGGCCGAAGCGGGACCGCATCGCGGGCGGCGCCGGCAGTGACACGGCCGACGGCGGCCCCGGCTGGGACGACATCGTCGGCGGCGCCGATCCCGACAACCTGAACGGCGGCCTCGGCCGCGACCGGGTGCGGGGCGGCGACGGCGACGACACGATCAGGGGCGGTGACGAGGTCGTCTCCGCCAGGCACGCACGGGTCCACCGGCGGCACTTCCCGCGCCACTGGCGCTGGGGCGGCCGCTTCGGGGACCGCCTGTTCGGCAACGCCGGCAACGACACGATCTCCGGCGGCCTCGGGTTCGACCTGATCACGGGCAATGCCGGCGACGACAACCTGTCCGGCGGGCCGGGATGCGACGGCATCTTCGCCGGTCCGGGCAACGACACGGTCGACGGTGGCCCGGGCTTCAGCTTCGTCCGGCGCAACTGCGACCGCCTCCACGGCGGTGAGGGCAACGACACCATCACCGGCGGGGCGGGCCGCGACAAGATGTCGGGCGGCAAGGGCGACGACGTGCAGAGCGGCGGTCCCGGCGCCGACCTGATCATGGCCAACCCGGGCGCCGACAAGGACGACGGCGGCGATGGCAACGACGTGCTGTGGGCGCTCGCCCGCGTGGACGTCACGGCGATCGGCGACCCGGTCGGCGACGAGCTCACGGGCGGCGCGGGCAACGACCTGTTCCGCGTGCGGGACGGCGAGGTCGACAAGGTCCACTGCGGCGACGGCCGCGACGCCGTGCTGGCGGACCAGTTCGACGCGGTCGACCCGGACTGCGAGCGGGTCATCCGCCGCGACGTGACCTCCCTCGACCAGGTGCAGGACGGGCCGGAGAACCGGGAGGAGTCGCCGCCGCAGGACAACGAAGAGGGCTAGTAGCAGTCCTCGATGGGGAGAAACAGGGGGGCCCAGGGATGGGCCCCCCGTCTTTTCCGATAGCGTCGGCCCGTGGCCCGTCACGACCTCATGCGCGACGTGCGCGTGTGCCCCTCGATCCTGGCGGCCGACTTCGCACGGCTGGGCGACCAGGTCGAGCAGGTGATGGGCGCCGGCGCGCGCGTGATCCACGTGGACGTCATGGACGGCCACTTCGTGCCGCCGATCTCGATCGGGGCGCTGATCGTGGACGCGCTGCGCGACCAGGTGCGGTCGGCCGGCGGCGTGCTCGACGTGCACCTGATGGTGGAGCGGCCCGAGCGGCGGGTCGACGACTTCGCCGCGGCCGGCGCCGACACGATCATCGTCCACTGGGAGGCGACCCCGCACGTGCACTACGCGCTGAAGGCCGTCCGCGACGCCGGGCTGCACTCCGGGCTCGCGATCAACCCGGGCACGCCGCCGGAGTCGATCGTCGGGCTGGCCGAGATGTTCGACCACCTGCTCTGCATGACGGTCAACCCCGGCTGGGGCGGGCAGCCCTACATCGAGACCTCGACGGCGAAGGTGGCGCGCCTGCGCGAGCTGCTCGGCCCGGACATGCCGATCGAGGTCGACGGCGGCATCGACGCGGAGACGGCGGCGGCCTCCGCCGCAGCCGGCGCGACGCTGTTCGTGGCGGGCAGCTCGATCTTCGGCGCGGACGACCCGGCGGCCGCCTACTCGGAGATCTCCGCCGCCGCCGGCGCCGTCTGAGCGGGCGCCGCGCCGGGCACGACGCCGAGCTGCTCGAGCATCGCCAGCCTGTCGAACATCAGGTTGAAGGCCACGTGCCGGCCGTCGCGGAAGCGCAGCACCTGCACGTAGTCGACCTCGACGGGCCGGCCCGTCGCCGCGATGTCGCCGGCCGGCGTGTGCAGCGTGCCGTCGTGCGTCCCGGTGAAGGTGCCCTCCTCGATCGCCACGTCGCCGTCGAGGTGCAGCGCGGTGACCTCCACGTGTGCGTCGGGGTACGCCTCCATCCAGCCGCCGAAGAACGCCACGCAGGCCTCGCGGCCCCGGCCCTCGAGGCCGCCGGGCGCCCTGAAGACGACGTCGTCCGCGACCACCTCCCCGAAGCCCGCGAGGTCGTGGGCGTTGAAGGTCTCCGTTCCTCTCTCGAATGCCTCACGTGTGGTCATCCGACCAGTGGACACCCCGTGGATGAGGGCTCGATGAGCCCGCCCGCCTCCGCATAGGATGCCCGCCATGAGCGCTGAGCCCGTGAAGTACCTGCTGACCGAGGATCGGATCCCGACCCACTGGATCAACCTGATGCCCGACCTCCCCGGCGAGCCGCTGCCGCCGCTCAACCCGGGGACGATGCAGCCGGCCGGCCCCGACGACCTGACGCCGATCTTCCCGATGTCGCTGATCGGGCAGGAGGTGTCGCCGGACCCGGAGGTGGAGATCCCCGAGCCGGTGCGCGAGGCGTACAAGCTCTGGCGGCCCACGCCGCTCTACCGGGCGCACCGCCTCGAGCGCGAGCTCGATACCCCGGCGCACATCTATTACAAGTACGAGGGCGTCTCACCGGCGGGCTCGCACAAGCCGAACAGCGCCGTGGCGCAGGCGTACGCCAACAAGGAGGCGGGCATCGAGCGCCTCTCGACCGAGACGGGCGCCGGCCAGTGGGGCTCGGCGCTGGCGCTCGCCTGCAGCATGTTCGGGCTCGAGTGCGTGGTGTACATGGTCGGCGCGAGCTACGACCAGAAGCCCTACCGCCGGGCGATGATGGAGACCTGGGGCGCCACCGTCATCCGCTCGCCGAGCGACACGACCGACGCCGGGCGCAGCCAGCAGGGCCACCCGACCGGCTCGCTCGGCATCGCGATCTCGGAGGCGGTGGAGGTGGCCGCGAAGGACGGCGGCACCAACTACGCGCTCGGCTCGGTGCTGAACCACGTGTGCCTGCACCAGACCGTGATCGGGCAGGAGGCGATGGCCCAGATGGAGATGGCGGGCGAGGAGCCGGACGTGGTGATCGGCTGCGTCGGCGGCGGCTCCAACTTCGCCGGGCTCAGCTTCCCGTTCGTGCGGAGGGTGCTGCGCGGCGAGGCGAAGACCAGGTTCGTGGCCGCCGAGCCGGCGGCGTGCCCGACGCTCACCCGCGGCGCCTACCGCTACGACTTCGGCGACACGGTCGGGCTCACGCCGCTGATGCCGATGTTCACGCTCGGCCACGACTTCGTGCCGCCGCCGGTGCACGCCGGTGGGCTGCGCTACCACGGCGACTCGCCGCTCCTCTGCGGCCTCGTCAAGCACGGCCTGATCGAGGCGCGCGCCTACAAGCAGAACGAGACGTTCGCCGCCGCGGTGCGGTTCGCGCGCTGCGAGGCGATCGTGCCGGGCCCCGAGCCCGCCCACGCGATCCGCGCGGTGATCGAGGAGGCGGAGCGCGCGAAGGAGGCCGGCGAGCAGCGCGTGATCCTGCTGGGCCTCTCGGGCCACGGCCACTTCGACATGTCCGCCTACGAGGCCTACATGGCAGGCGACCTCGAGGACCCGGAGTTCTCGGAAGCGGACATGGAGGCGGCGCTCGAGCGGCTGCCCGAGGCGCCGGCTATCGCCTGATCGGTTCGGGCGGTGCGGCTACGGCGCCGCTGAGATCGCCTTCACGAGCTCGCCGACCTTCTCCTCGTCGACGTGTGTGGCGATGTCCGCCTGGCTGACGATCCCGATCACCTTTCCGTCCTCGACCACGGGCAGGCGCCGGACCTTCCTGTCGGTCATGGTCCGCAGCGCGTCGTCCGCGGAGTCGTCCGGCCCGATCGTGGCCGGCTCGCCTCCGCCGAGGTCGGCGACGGTCGTGCTCGACGGGTTCTTGCCCTGGGCGAGCACCTTCACCACGATGTCCCGGTCGGTGATCATGCCCTGAACCTGCTCGTCCTCGCCGCACACCGGCATCGCGCCGACGTCCAGCTCCGCAAGCCGCTGGGCGGCCTCGGTCACGGTCTGCTGCGGGCCGATGCACTCGGCGCCCGAGGTCATCACCTCACGAACGTTGGCGGCCATCTCGCTCCTCTCGCTTGGGGAGTTCATTGGTACCCGGGCCGCAGCATGGGAATCGCGGGTCCTGCCGCGCCTCAGCGGGCGGGAGCGCCCGCCGGCGGGCGGCCGATCACGACGCCGCCGAACGACGTGCGGGCGCGCACCTCCACCGTCTCCGTGCCGGAGGCGGGCGCGTCGGCCTCGTCGAGCGCGTTCTGTACCCGGCCGGCGGCGGCGCTCACGTCGAGCCATGCGGCGGTCCCCTCGGGGATGCCGACCTGCACGTCGCCGAGGCTCGTCACCAGCGCGACCGAGCCGCGCTCGACCTCGCCGAGGCGGATGTCGCCCCGCGCGGTCTTGGCGTCGACGCCGGCGCGGGCGACGTCCACCGCGATGGAGCCGTTTGCGGAGCTCACCCGGAGCTCGCCGCCCGCCACGCCGACCCAGGTGTCGCCGTTCGAGTTCTTGACGACGGCGGTCGCGTCCAGCTCGCGCACGCGTACGTCACCCGACGCGACCTTGATGTCGGCGTGAGCCGTCGCACGGTCCACGGTGACGTCCCCGTGGCCCGTCCTCACGTTCAGGGCGCCGGCCCGCTCGACGCCGACGTGGCCGAGGCCGATCCTGACCCGGCAGTCGCCCAGCTCGCCGTCGCACCGGAAGTCGGCGAGGCCGCCGGTGCCGGTCAGCTCGGAGCCGGCCGGCAACTCGACGGTGACGTCGATGGACCCGCCGCCGCTTCGGCTCCTCCAGCGGCCCCTTGGCCCCTTCACGAGCAGGCGGCCGTCCTGCAGCTCGACTCGCGTCTGCGCGGCGGCCTTCACGTCTTCGCCGTTCGACGGGTCGCTCGGCTGGACGTCCACGAGCGTCGTGTCCTCGTCGCCCGCGGTCAGGCGGACCGCGCCGACGGCGAGCTCGATCGTGGCGGAGATGGGGTCGGGTGTCTCGAAAGCAGGCATGGGATGCCCTCCTCTCTGTTCGGGCTCGAAGACCTGGGCCTCAGCGCACCCAGCCGGTGAACGCCTGGCCGACCCGCGGGCCCCGCTGACGCGGGCGGTCGGGGCCGCCGTGGGCCACCGCCGCGGCGGCGATCCGGACGAGCCAGGCGTTGACGGACAGCCGCTCGCCGTTCGCCGCCTGCTCGATGGCCGCCTTCAGCTGCTCCGGAAGCCGGAAGCTGATGCGCGCCATCGGCCCCTCCTCCTCGTCAGGCGGAGGAGCCGCCTCGCGCTCCGGGTCGGCCGGGGGGTCGGACGGTGCCGGCGTGACGACGAACTCGGGCTCACCCGAGCGCAGGCGCAGCTCGACCGAGCCGGGCGCCATCTCGCCGGTGATCTCGTCCGCGGCGGCCGACAGCGCGTCGAGCAACGTCAGCCGTACCGCCGACTCGAGCGGAGCGGACAGGCGCTCGGCGAGAACACGGGCGTCCTCGCCGCCGGCCTCGGCGGCCACGGCGAGCTCGCGGCGGAGGTTCTCGGCGTAGGGCGTGAGGTTCATGGCGCCATGATGGCATCACTGTGATGTCATGTCAACACCAAAATAGCGCCAACCGGGACGCGGCTACGATGGGCCGATCTCCGAGCCACCCCTCGACCCGAGCATCGAAGTCGTGAGGCGGATGCTCGATGCCTTCAACGAGGGCGACACGGCCGGCGTCGTGGCCGCGTTCGACGCCGACTGCGTGGTGCTCGAGCCGCCTGAGATGCCGGACACGCCCACGGACGGATACCGCGGCCACGACGGCATCCGCCGGTGGTTCTCCAACCTCCGCGACACCGGCGGCATCCGCTTCGAGACCGTGGGCGCCCGCGCGGACGGGGACGTCGTCGTCTCGGAGCTCATAGGCCGCGGTGCCGGGCAGGGCAGCGGCGCCCCGTTCGAATGGACGACGTTCATCGTGTCCGTCGTGCGCGGCGGCAGGATCGCCCGGGTGCAGGCGTTCCTCGGCCGCGAGGACGCCCTCAGCGCGGCCCGCGAGCTGCGGCGAACCTGACCGCCACCTCCGCCGCCAGCCCCGCGTTCGCGACGATCAGGTCGCGGTTGACGCGCAGGGTCTCGCCGCCGCTCCGCTCGTGCAGGAAGGCCAGCACGAACGGGGTCACCTCCTGGCCCCGCACGCCGCGCCGGTCCGCCTCGCGGAGGCCCTCGGCGATCAGCGGCTCGACGTCGATGCTCTCGTCCGGCGGGCGCGCCAGCACGATCGCGCCCGGGCGCCCGAGCCCCCAGTGGAGCCGCGCCACCTCCGCGGCCTCGGCCGCCGACTCGACCCGCGCCGACACGGGCGGCCCGCCCGCGGCCGAGTAGAAGAGCGGCACCGTGCCGGTGCGCCAGCCGAGCACCGGCACGCCGAGCGTCTCGAGCACCTCAGCCGTGGCGGCGGTGTCGAGGATCGACTTCGCACCCGAGGCCACCACGAGCGCCTCGGCGCGGGCCAGCTCCCCGAGGTCGGCGGACACGTCGAGCGACTCGGCGAACCCGCGGTGCACCCCCCCGAGCCCGCCCGTGCCCATGAACGAGATCCCGGCCGCGCGGCACACCGCGAGCGTGCCGCCCACGGTCGTCGCGCCGAGCGCGCCCTGCACGGCGCACGCCGCCAGGTCCCTCGGCCCGACCTTGCGCGCGTCGGGCGCCGCGGAGAACCGCTCGAGCTCGGCCTCGTCCAGCCCGACCCGGATCGCGCCCTCCACCACGCCGACGGTTGCCGGGACCGCGCCCGCCTCGCGGACGAGCCGCTCCGCGTCGAGCGCCACCCGCGCTCCCTCACCGGCCGGGAACCCGTGCGACACGAGCGTCGTCTCGAGCGCGACCACGGCGCGCCCCGAGCGCAGCGCCTCGTCCACCTCCGGCGCCACCCGCAGCGGCGTCTCGGGGTTCACGGCAGTGCCCCCATCCTCCCGACGCAGCGCGCGGCAGCCTCGAGCGCCGGCTCGACGCCGCCGAGGAGATAGCCGGCTGCGAACGCGTCACCGGCGCCGGTGGAGTCGAGCACTCTCACCGCCCGTGCGGGGTGCTCGCGGCCGTCGACGCGGCAGCCGCGCGGGCCGAGCTTCTCCACCAGCTCGCCGTTCAGCGGCCCGACCAGCGCCGCCTCGTCCTCGTTCGCGAACACGAGCTTCGGCCGGAGCTCCGCGACCAGCGCGCGGAACCGCTCGACGCCGATCTCCTCGATCGCCGCCGTGGACGACACGTCGAGGCTCACCCGCGGCGCCCGGCGCGCCGCCGCGAAAGCGGCCTCGCGGATCGGCGCCCGCACCAGGCTGTAGCCGGGCACGTGCAGCCACTCGCAGCCGTCGAGCCAAGCGGGCTCAAGCTCGTCGGGGGCCAACTCGGGCGCCACACCGCGGTCGCTCAGCATCGTGCGCCGCCCGTCCGGCGTGGCGATCGAGACCACAGTGCCGGTGCCCTCGTCGACCTCCGGCCCCGCGACCTCCACGCCCGCCGCGGAGATCTGCTCGGCCACCAGCCGGCCCGCCGGGTCGCGCGCCCGCTTGCCGATGAACCGGGCGCGGCCGCCGAGCGCCGCCACCCAGGCGGCGACGTTGGCGGCCTGGCCGCCGGCGCCCGCGCGTGTGCGACCGTAGCTGTCGGTGTCCTCCACGATCGGCCCGTCCAGCCGCACCACCACGTCCAGCAGCAGGTCCCCGAGCGTGCAGATCACGGGCGCATCCTAGGTCCGTATCGTCCGTATGCGATGACGGACCGCACCACCAGCGCCCTCGATGCCATGAACGAGGCCGTGATGGCGATCGCCGCCGAGCGCTCGGTGGAGAGCGTGCTGCAGCGGATCGTGCACGTGGCGCGGGAGCTCGCCGGCGCGCGCTACGCCGCGCTCGGCATCCCGGACGGCGAGGGCAACTTCGCCCAGTTCATCACCTCGGGCATGACCGAGGAGGAGGTCGCCGCGATGGGCCCGCTGCCGCGCACGCACGGGCTGCTCGGCGCGATGCTCACCTCGGAGGAGCCGTACCGCACGGGCGACATCAAGCAGGATCCGCGCTTCCGCGGCTGGTGGCCGCGCGCGCACCCGCTGATGAGCTCGTTCCTCGGCGTGCCGATCGTGTCGCGTACCGGGATCGTCGCTGCCTTCTACCTGACCGACAAGGAGGCCGCCGACGAGTTCACGCCCGACGACCAGCGTCTGATCGAGATGCTGGCCGGCCACGCCGCGATCGCGATCGAGAACGCGCGCCTCTACGAGCGCAGCCGCGAGCTGAGTGCGGTCGAGGAGCGCAACCGCCTCGCCCGCGACCTCCACGACTCCGTGGTGCAGAAGCTCTTCGGCGTGGTGCTGACGGCGCAGTCGGCCGCCACGCTGCTCGAGCGCGACCCTGGCGAGGCACGCGTGCAGGTGGACAAGCTCCAGGAGCTGGCGCAGGACGCGATCCAGGAGCTGCGCTCGCTCGTGTTCCAGCTGCGCCCCGCCGCCGTCGAGACCGACGGGCTCGCCGCGGCCCTGCGCAAGCACGTGGAGGTCCTGCGGCGCGTGCACCGCCAGCAGATCGAGCTGGAGGCCACGGGCGAGACCCGCCTGCGCCCGAAGCTCGATGACGAGGTGTTCCGGATCGCGCAGGAGGCGCTCCACAACGCCATCCGGCACGCGGACGCCGGCCACATCCGCGTGCGGCTGCACGAGCGCCCCGAAACGCTCTCGCTGTCGGTCGAGGACGACGGGCGCGGGTTCGACCCCGGCGCCCGCGCGCTCCGCTCGCGCCGGCTCGGGCTCACGTCGATGGAGGAGCGCGCGCGGGCGCTCGGCGGCCGGCTCGAGATCCGCTCGACGCGCGGCGAGGGAACGACGATCGGGCTGGAGGTGCCCCTTGGCGAAGATTCGCGTGCTGATCGCCGATGACCACGCGGTCGTGCGCCAGGGGCTGCGGACGTTCCTCGAGCTGCAGGACGACGTCGAGGTGGTGGCCGACGTTGGAGACGGCGACGAGGCGGTCGCCGCCGTCGCCGGCCATCATCCCGACGTCGTGCTGATGGACCTCGTGATGCCGCGGCTCGACGGCGTGGAGGCAACCCGCCGCATCCTCGCCGAGCGCCCCTCAACACGCGTGATCGCGCTCACGAGCTTCCTCGACGACGACAAGGTGCTGCCGGCGGTGCGCGCCGGCGCCGCCGGCTATCTGCTGAAGGACGTGGAGCCGCAGGAGCTGGTCAAGGCGATCCGGACCGTCTACGGCGGCGAGGCGCTGCTCCACCCCGCCGTGACCGCGCGCGTGATGGAGGAGCTCGCGGGGCGGCCGCACCCGAGCTCGCCCGACTCGCTGACCGCCCGCGAGCGCGAGGTGCTCGGCCTGATCGCGCGCGGGCTGTCGAACAAGCGCATCGCGCTCGACCTCTCGATCTCGGAGAAGACCGTGAAGGCGCACGTGAGCAGCATCCTCGGCAAGCTCGGCGTCAGCGACCGCACGCAGGCGGCGCTCCAGGCGGTGCGGGAGGGCTGGGTCGAGCTGGACTGACTACGCCGCTGGTCCTAGGCCCAATTCCCGATGGTCCCCGGCGGGACCCGTGCCTACGCTGCGAGGCATGACCACAGCACTTGTGACCGGCGCCTCCCGCGGACTCGGATTGGCGCTCTCGCGCGAGCTGGCGGCCCGCGGCTGGCGGCTCGTGATCGACGCCCGCGGGGCGGACGAGCTCGCCGCCGCCCGCGCCGAGCTCGCGCACCTGACCGACGTCTCGGCCGTGCCCGGCGACGTGTCCGATGAGCGGCACCGCCGCGAGCTCGTGGCCTCCGTGGGGGCCGAGCTCGACCTGCTCGTGAACAACGCGAGCCTGCTCGGCCCGAGCCCGATGCCGGCGCTCGCGAGCTACCCGCTCGACGAGTTGGAGGCCGTGTACCGCGCGAACGCGCTCGCCCCCCTGCGGCTGATCCAGCTCGCTCTGCCGCTGCTGCGGCCCGGCGGCCGCGTGCTGAACGTGACCTCCGACGCGGCGACCGAGGCCTACGAGGGCTGGGGCGGCTACGGCTCCTCGAAGGCTGCGCTCGAGCAGCTCACGAGGATCTTCGCCGCCGAGCGGCCGGACCTCCGCGTGTACGCCGTCGACCCGGGCGACATGCGCACGAGGATGCACCAGGACGCCTTCCCGGGCGAGGACATCTCGGACCGGCCGCCGCCCGAGGAGAGCGTGCCCGGGCTGCTCGCGCTGATCGAGGGTGACCTGCCGAGCGGCCGCTACCGGGCGAACGAGCTGGCCGCGGGGGCCGCCGCGTGACCACGGCCGGCGCCGCTCCGCTGATCGAGCTGCCCGAGGCCGGCGCGCCGCCGGAGACGCGCGGCCTCACGCGCGACGGCGTGCGGCTGCTGGTCGCGGGTGACGAGCTCGCGCACGCCCGCTTTCGCGACCTTCCCTCCCTGCTCGCCCCCGGCGACCTGCTGGTGGTGAACACCTCCCGCACCCTGCCCGCGGCGCTGTCCGCGCGCCGCCCGGCGGGCGACGTCGTGGACCTTCACCTCTCCACCCCCGTGCCGACCGCGGCCGCCGACGCCCCGTCCCCCCGGGCGTCCCGCGGCCGCTCCCTCCTCGACACGGACGGCGACCGGTGGGTCGTCGAGATCCGCCGCGCCGGCGCGCGCGTGCGATACGCGCGCGCCGGTGAGCGGCTCTCGCTGCCGGACGGCGCGAGCGCGGAGCTGCTCGCCCCGCACCTCGGCTCGCGGCTGTGGGTGGCGCGGCTCGACCTGGGCGAGCCGCTGCTCGGCTACCTCGAGCGCCATGGACGGGCGATCCGCTACGCGCACACCGAGCGCGAGTGGCCGCTCGACGCCTACCAGAACGTGTACGCCACCGAGCCGGGCAGCGCCGAGATGCCGAGCGCCGGCAGGCCGTTCACGCACGAGCTGATCGTGCGGCTGATGGCGTCCGGCGTGGACGTCGCGCCGCTCTTGCTGCACACGGGCGTGTCGTCGCTCGAGCGCGGCGAGGCGCCCTACCCCGAGCGCTTCGGCGTGCCCGAGTGGACGGCCGAGCGCGTGGGCCTCGCCCGCCGGCTGGGCGGCCGCGTGATCGCCGTCGGCACCACGGTCGTGCGCGCGCTCGAGTCGGCCACCGGCGAGGACGGTGTCACGCGCGCCGCGTCCGGCTGGACCGGACTCGTGATCGGGCCCGAGCGGCCGATCCGCGCCCTCGACGGCGTGATCACCGGCTTCCACGACGCCGACTCGTCGCACCTGATGCTGCTGGAGCAGGTGGGGGGCCCGAAGCGGCTGGCGGGCGCCTACCGCGCCGCCGCCGAGGCGGGCTACCTCCGCCACGAGTTCGGCGACCTACTGCTGTTGTTGCGTTAGTCGTCCGGCGGGCCGCGCTCGTGGCCGCGATCGACGGCGATCGCGTACCGCGAGGGTCTGGTCGGCACCCTCGGGTTCTCTATCTGCCCCAGCCGGCCGATCAGGTCGGACCACTGGGTCGGCCGCAGCCCGCCCTCCACGAACGTGGGCGAGAAGCCGACGTGGATGTGGTCCGCGTGGTCGCCCAGCGCCATCGTGTTCCCGCCCAGGTCGAGCAGCGAGATGATCTGGTGCGGGCGCATGGTGCCCTGCAGCAGCATGAGGCGTCTGACCGTTTGCTCGGCGAGACCTCCGGACTCCTGGTGGCCGAGGATCGGAACGCCGTTGATCGCGGCGATGTCCACCGCGTTGCCCGAGCTGTGCTCCGACACGTTGCCCGACGCCGTGAAGAACCCGTGGCCGCACTTGAGCGAGGTGATCGTGGGGTTCAGCCCGGACTCGGCCAGGTACTCGAGGGTCGCGAGCACGCGACGGTCGATCTGGCCAGAGAGAAGGTCGTCGCGGCCGCACTGGTACATCTCGATGCGGTCGTCGGAGAGCACTCGACGCTCGAGCAGAGGTTTAGGCATGAGCATGATCTGGCCGATCGAGAGGTTGCGGCCGGACGCCCGCAGAAGGGCGCTCGCCTCGAGCAGCCGCCAGCCGTCGAGGATCGGCTTCGGGTCGATCCGCGGGGCGCCGCGACCGGCGGGGCGGATCTCGAAGTAGAGGTGCGCCCGGGCGCGGCGGCCGGCGGGCGCGTCCGCGGCACGGTCGGCGAGTGCGGCCCCTTCGGCGTGGGCGACGCGGCCGAGGATCGTGCCGCCGATCACCCGCGAGCCGACCCGCAGGCGCTTCAGCCGCACCTTCGACGAGTCGACGCCGAACGGCCGCGAGAAGTACTGGTCGTAGATCTGGAAGCGCCGGTCGTGCGCGCGCGGACCGCCGACGCGCCGCTCCGGATGCGCGAACAGGCGCCGCTTGAGCGGCACGGTGGCGGCCGGCCTCGTCGTCCGCTGCCGCCCGGCGCTGGCGGGCGCCGTCGGCGCCGGGTCGTGCCGGTCGCGGGCCGGGCGCTCCGCGCGCCGGTGCGCCAGCGCGTCGGCGCGGAGGACCGGGTGGACCCGTGAGACGGACCCGAGCCGCGCGTAGGTGTAGCGGTTGCCGTAGGCGTCCTGCAGCTGCACGTAGAGGCCGAGCCGCTCGTTGCGGCCGATCTTCTTGATCACGCCGTCGTTCACCGCCACGACCGGCGAGCCCTCGCGCGCGAAGATGTCGATGCCGCGCCGGTCCTCCGAGTGCGTGCGCGAGTACCTCGCGCGCGCGTAGACGGGGAAGCGGCCCTCGGTCAGGCCGGTCAGCGAGCCGACCAGGTCGGCCGGCACGCCGGCGATCAGGCGGGCGCGAAGCATCACAGAGTCGACGTACCAGTCGGCGTGGTTGTAGGCGAAGATCGCCCGCCGCACGTCCTGGCCGTAGCCGGCCGCCTTCAGGTAGCGGGCGGCGGCGAAGATCGCGTCGACCGGGTTGTAGGGATCCCTGCGCCCGTCTCGGTTCGCGTCGGTGCCGTAGCGGCGCCAGCTGGACGGCAGGAACTGCATCCACCCGACGGCGCCCGCGGACGAGACGTTCAGGTTGCGCCCGTAGTCCGTCTCGATCTCGTTGATCGCCGCCAGCACCTCCCAGCGCACGCCGTACTGCATCCCCGCGGCCTGGTAGATCGGCAGCAGGAACGGCGGCACCCTGAACTTGCGGATGATGAAGTTCGGCACGCCGATCGCGGTCGAGGGGCCGGGGAGGCCGATGAAGCCGGGCAGCGTGCCGGGCGCGGGGGCCATGACCGGCGGGGCGCCGGCGTGGTGGCGGTTGTGCTTCTTCTTCTTGTGCTTCTTCTTCTTGTGTTTCTTGCAGCGCTTCTCGGCGCGCTTGTCCCGATCGTCCCGCTTCTCGCCGACGTGCCTGAGCTCCGCGCGCAGCTTGCAGTCCGCCTTGTCGTCGTCCTTGCGCTTCCGCTTCGGCTTCGGCTCCTTGGGCTTCTTCGGCTTCTTCGCTTTCTTGTGCTCGCGCGGCGTGGGCGGGTCCTCGTGCAGCTGCCGCGTCACCTGCTTGCGGGCGCGGCGCTTCGGCGCCGGCTTCGAGGCGGGTGGCGTCGGCTCGGTCGCGGGCGGCGCGGGCGGCGCGGCCGGCGGCGGCGTGGGCTCCACCGGCGGGGCCGGGGGCGGTTGCGCGGGCGGCGCCGGCGTCGTGGTGGCCGGCGGCGGCGTGGCCTGCTCGGTGGTCGTGGTCGGGGTTGTGGTCGTGTCGGCCGGCGGCGTTCCCTGGTCGGCCTCCTGAGCGGCCGCGGGCGCGACGCCAAGCGCCATGGCGACAGCCACGACGAGCGAAGGGGCGGCGGTTGCCGCGCGCAGATAGCGCCGGCTTCGGCTCACGTGGGGGGCAGCGTATCCGCTGCGGCCGCGGCTTGGCGCGCGACCGCGACCGTAATTCGTCCCCCATGCGCGATGTGCGGCCGCCGAGAGGCAAGGCGTACCGTCGACTTGAGGTCGAGGTGCCGCCTACCGCCCCCGCTTGCGCTTCCGCTTCCGCGACGCCGGCCGCTCCGGAACCGGCTCCGGCTCGGCCGGCTCCGGCTCCTCGTCCGGCTCCTCGTCCGGCGCGTCATCCGCCTCGGCCGGCGCCTCGTCCTCGCCGTCCCGCCCCCGCGGCGCCAGTCCGCGCCGCTCGGCGGCCGTCGGCCACGGGGCGGCCTCGCCGGTCTCCCAGGCCGGTCCGCGGCCGCCGGGCCAGAACCCGAGGACGAGCATGGCGAGCGCGCCGAGCCAGAACAGCTGCACGATCTGCGGGCCGCCGAAGAGCGGCAGCACGTAGAGGCCTCCGACGATCACGCCGATGATGCCGAGGAAGCGGCTAAGCATTCCGGCGCGCATCGCGTTGATCGACACCAGCACGAAGGAGAGCGCGACCGCGAGCCGGCCGGCCGAGTCGAGCGCCGTCGGGCCGACGGAGATGTCCTTGATCGCGTCGTCGGCGGCCTTCTCCCCGAACTCGCCGTAGTCGCCGGCCATGAACTTGTCGGCCACGTTCACGCGCTCGAAGGCCCCGAAGGCGAGGCCGGCCGCGAACAGGATCGAACCGACGATCACGACCCAGACGAGCCACGGAGGCAGCTGCGGCCGCCGGTAGCGCGTGACCTTGAACAGGTACCAGAGCACGAAGCCGACGGCGAGCACGCTGACCGCCTGCGCGAGGTTGGCCGCGATCCAGGCGCCCGACTCCTCGTGGATGTCGCGTAGCGCGCCGCGGTCCGTGTCCGGGTGATCCGAGAACACGACCGACTGGAGCACCACGACCTGCGTGATCAGGAGGATGCACGCCACGATCGCCGCGGCCGCCGCCGGGCGCCCCATCCGCCGCTCCCACTGGAGCTGGGCCTCGTGCTCCACGGTCGGGACCGTCAACTCTCTGCGCGCTCGGCCGCGATCCGGGGCGGCGGCTCCGGTGTGGTCACCCGCGGCGGGTAGTACTCGGTGTCCTCCGGCTCTATCAGCCGCGAGACGCGGTCGCCCGCCGCCAGCATCAGGTCGAGCGCCGGCGCCATCAGCCGGATGACTCCCTCCACGCGCTCGCGCGTGCGCAGCTGGTCGGGCGTCAGCATCAGCCGCCCCGCTGATGGAAGTAGAACTCGGGCAGCGCGGCCTTCGCGACCTCTGCCGTGATCTGCTGGGCCTGGTGCAGGTCGCCGGCGCGGACCGCGAGGTCGTCGATCGTCACGATCCCGACCAGCGCCTCGCCTCCCATCACCGGCAGCCGGCGGATGCGGTGCTGGACCATCAGCGCGACGGCCTCCTCGATGACCATCTCCACCTCGCCGGTGACGAGAGGACGTGACGCGTGCTCGCCGGCGCGGTCCTCGCGGCTGACCCCGTCCGCCACGACGGCGAGCGCCAGGTCGCGGTCCGTGATCACGCCGACCGGCCGCTCGTGCTCGCAGATGACGACCGAGCCCACGTTGCGGTCGCGCATGAGCTCGCCGACGTGGAGCAGGGTGTGGCGCGTGTCGGCGGTGACCACCCCCTGGGTCATCACCTCGCTGATCTTCACGGGCGCGACTGTATCGGCTCGCCCGCGGTCCAGGCGCGCGCGGCGGTGCGTCTACCATGGGGGCATGTCCTCGGAAGACCCATTCGGCGGACTCTTCGGCGACCCGGACGAGCTCCGGCGTCGCATGGCCGAGTTCGCCGAGCAGATGCAGGGCGCCCAGCGGGTGGCGTGGGCGGACAATGCGATCAAGCTCGCGGTCGACATGACCGTTGCCGGGATCGAGCGCCTGAACCTGCAGGGGAACAACGAGCAGCAGACGCAGGACCTGCTCGCGGCGATGCGCACGCTGTTCCCCGAGGCAGTGATCCTCGTGCGCGAGGCGCGCGAGGGCTTCGGGACCTAGCTAGGCGGCCTCCCCCGGGCGCACCGCCTCGCGTCCCCCTCCCTCCGCGGCGCGGTCCTCGCGGCCGAGCCGGATGACCTCCTTGAAGCTTCGCACGCGGAAGATGAACACGAGCGCGGCGAACCCGATCGCGAACGTCAGCACGCCGATCGTGATCTGCTGGCCGACCGAGTAGGCGGCGACGGTCGACGCCGCGATCGCCCCGCCGCCGAACACCTTCACGAGCAGGGCCTGCTGCACCCCGGCGCCCTGCGGCGTGAACGGCACCGCCGCCGAGACCGCGTTCACCCCGAGCACCAGCAGCACGTTCTTCACCGAGCCGCCGACGTTGAACGCCTCGAGCAGCATCCAGAACGCGCCGAAGCGGAACAGCCACCCGGCGAACTGCACGCCGAACACCTCGCGGAAGTAGCGGCGGCGGTCGGCCAGGATCGTGAAGCCCTGGCGCACCCGGTCCCAGAACGCCCTGGCCCGCGCCGAGAGCAACGCGAACGCGACCAGCGTGCCCACCGCCAGAGCCGTCAGCACGAACAGCGTGAAGCGCGGGTGCTGGGCGAAGAGCGAGAGGTCGAAGGCGTTCAGCTTGGCGAAGTCCGGCGGCTTCGGGAACACGCCTTGCGTGAACGCGAACAGCAGGATCACCGAGCCCATCGCGACGTCGAACCCCAGCTCCACGACGAAGCTCGCGGCCACGGCCGGGTAGCTCGAGTTCGGGACCGAGGACTTCGTGAGGAACAGCCGCACCACGTCGCCGCCGCGCGCCGGGATCACGGCGTTGAACCCGTACCCGGCGAAGTAGGCGCCCCAGATCGGCCAGAACGGGAAGCGCTCGGTGGGATAGGCCGCTCGCAGGATGTTGTAGCTCGCGCGGGCGCGCAGGGTCAGGTAGGTCGTGAACAGGATGCACGCGAGCAGCAGTGGCAGCAGGCGCACGGAGGCCAGGTTCGAGAAGAACTCGTCGACCGCGTCGAAGAACGACTGAAACGACTCGCCGATGGTCGCCGCAGGGGGCACGCTCTAAAGGTACGGTCCCGGCCGTGGACCGCGCGGCCGCGTCCCGGATCGCCCACGGGGACCTGACCCTGTACACGCCGGGCGGCCGCGAGACGCTCGGCTTCGCGCTCGTGCTGCCGCGGCGCCCCGAACCGCCCGCCTGATCGGCACGTACTACCGTTGGATGGTGTTGAGCCGAACCGACGCGAGCCTCATCGAGCGGCTGCCCGACGACCGCAGCGGCGACGTGCTGCGCGAGCTGTACCGCCGCTACTCCGGTGAGCTGTTCGGCTTCGCGTGCAACGCGCTCGGCGACGCCGAGGCCGCCGAGGAGGTCGTGCAGGACGTCTTCGCGCGCGCGTGGAGCAACGCCGCCAACTACGACGTGGACAAGGCGAGCGTACGCACGTGGCTCTACGCGATCGCGCGCAACCGGATCGTGGACCTGCGCCGGCGCGCCGCGGTGCGCCCGCCGCTGGCCGGGGGCGCCGAGGCGCCGGAGCAGGCGCCGTCGGACGAGTCGCTCGAGCAGGCGGCGCTCGCCTGGCAGCTCGCCGCCGCGCTGTCCAAGCTCAGCCCCGAGCATCGCGACGTGATCCGGCTCGCCCACTACCGCGGCCTCACCCTGCGCGAGATCAGCGACCACAAGGGGATCCCACTGGGGACCGTCAAGAGCCGCGTGTCCTACGCGCTGCGCAGCCTGCGCCTCATCCTCGACGAGATGGGGGTGAGCGCATGACCGACTGCGACCGCACCGAGCTGGTCGCCGGCTACGTGCTCGGCGCCCTCGAGCCGGATGAGAAGGAGGAGATGCAGCGCCACCTGCCGACCTGCGCGGCGTGCGCCAGGGAGCACCGGTCGTTCGCCGCGCTGCCGGCGCTGCTCGACCAGGTCGAGCCCGACCGCGTGCCGCCCCCGCTGCCGCCGCCCGAGCTCGAGGAGGCGGTGCTCGACCGCGTGGCGAAGGAGGCCGGCCGGCGCCCGCAGGTCCGCCGCCGGGTCGCCCGCGCACGCGCCGGGTTCTGGCGCCCACGGCGCCTGCTCGCCGGCGCGGCCGCGATGGCCGCCGCCGCGGCGCTCGCGCTGGTTCTCGTGCTGCCGGGCGGAGGCGACACGAGCGCCTACGCGCGCGCGAACCTGCGCGGCGCCCAGGGCGCGTGGGCCGAGGCGGAGCTGGCCTCGAAGGACGCGGGCACGCAGGTGCACCTGGAGGCCCGCGGGCTCGCCCCCGCGAAGCGGACCGTCTACGAGCTGTGGTGCATACGCGCCGACGGCGAGTGGATCAGCGGCGGCACCTTCCACGCCGACCGCGGGCGCGCGGACGTGAACCTCACGGCCGCCGTGCGGGCCGGCGACTACCACGAGATGGTGGTCACCGTCAGGGCGGGCGAGCACAAGAGGGGCCCGTCCGTACTGCACGGAAGCCTGCGCTACTGACGCATCGAACCGGACCCTGCCTACAACACCCGAAGTTCGGAGGTACCACGAGATGAACAGGCTGCTTGTTTCCCTGGCCGCCCTGGCAGCCGCCGCGGTGTTCGCGGTCGCGGGCTGCGGCGGCGGTGACGACGACAACGGCGGCGGCGGCGCGTCGACCGGCACGACGACCCAGGAGGAGTCCTCGGGCGGCGGCGGCGGTGGCAGCGGCGGCCCGGCTCAGACGCTGAACATCGCGGCCGACCCCGGCGGGGCGCTCAAGTTCGACAAGGACAAGCTGACCGCCAAGGCGGGCAAGGTGACGATCGTGATGGACAACCCGTCCTCGCTGCCGCACGCCGTGGAGATCGAGGGCAACGGCGTGGAGACCGAGGGCGAAACCGTCAACAAGGGCGGCGTCTCGAAGGCGAGCGCCGACCTGAAGCCCGGCACGTACGAGTTCTACTGCCCGGTGGACGGCCACAAGGCCGGCGGCATGAAGGGCACGCTGACCGTCAATTAGCGGCGTAGTCCTCGCCGCCGAGGATGTGCAGCGACACGTAGGGCTCGTCCCCGACGACCCAGCTGTCGTGCCCGGGCGGGACGTAGAAGAACTGCCCCGGCTCCATCACGACCTCGCGGCCGTCGTCCATCCTGACCGCGGCCCGGCCGCTGAGGACGAGCCCCACGTGCTCCACCGGGCACGACGCCTGCCCCAGCTCCGGACCGACGTGCTCCGACCACCTCCAGCCCGGCTCGTACGTCGCGCGGCCGATCACGGACGGCCCCACGCGGTAGAGCTCGAACCTGCCCTTCTCGAAGGTGCGCGTCTCCGCCGGGTGGTCGAAATCGATCAGCGCGAGGTCCATCGGCCGCAGTCTGCCAGGCGTCCCGTGCAACCATCCTGGGGGTGAGCACGGCCGACCGGCAGGACTGGGGACTCCCCAATGAGTGGGAGCTCGCGGAGACCCGCCTGGAGCTGCTCGAGGCCAGCCACGACCCCTCGAGCATCCAGCGCGCGACCGCGCTCGGCGTGGGGCCGGGATGGGACTGCCTCGAGGCCGGCGCCGGGCACGGGTCGTTCGCGCGCTGGCTCGCCTCGCGGGTGGGAGAGAGCGGCAGCGTGCTCGCCGTCGACATCGACACCCGGCTGCTCGAGGGCATCGAGGGCGTGGAGGTCAGGCGGATGGACCTCGCCGCCGACGAGCTGCCGCGCGAGGCGTTCGACTTCGCCCACAGCCGGCTCGTGCTCATGCACATCCCCTCCCGAGACGAGGTGCTGCGCCGGCTGACCGAGGCGCTCCGCCCCGGCGGTCTCCTCATGGTCGAGGAGGACGACAGCCTCACCGTCCAGATGTCGCCCGACGGCCCCTATCGGGAGGCGTGGCACGCCTTCGTGGAGGTGATGAGCGCCGCGGGCACGGACCCCGCATGGGCGCGCGACCTGCCGCGGCGGCTCGACTCTCTCGGGCTCGACGACGTGGACGCCGAGGTGGTGGCCCAGCTGTTCCGCGGCCGCTCCGACCCAGCTCGCTTCTGGAGCCTCAGCTGGCTGCAGACGCGCGAGCGGGTGGTGGCGGCGGGCGTGCCCGCCGACCTCGTGGACAGCGCCCGGGCGGCGCTCGAGGACCCCGGACAGTGGTTCCACGGGCCGTCCAAGATCATGGCCTGGGGCCGGCGCCCCGGCTAGCGCGGCACGAGCTGCACGATCGGGATCGTGCGCCCGGCGCGGGCCGCGCGCTCGCGATAGGCGGCGAAGGCCGGGAACACCCGGTCGGCCAGCTCCCACAGTCGCGCGCGCTCGGCCTCATCCTCCACGACCTCGGCACGGAACGGCCGTCCCGCGAACAGCACGTCGGGGTTCGCCGTCGCGTTGTGGAACCACGACGGGTGCCGCGGGTCGCCGAGTCGAGAGGCCACGATCGTCACGCGCTCGCCGTCGTGGAAGTAGATGACGCCGTTCCGCCGCACGCGCCCCGTGCGCGCGCCACGCGTCTCGAGCAGCGCGGTCGGCAGAGGGAGGCCCAGCCCGAGGCGGCCGCCGGTCAGCCGCAGCACGTGCGGATCGAGCTTCCAGACGACGTTGCGCGACAGCCACGCGGCGAGCCCGGTGCTGACGAGCCTCACGTACAGCCCGTAGAGCGGGCCGCGCCGCGCGAGCGGGTCCACGTAGCGCAGCGCGCCGCTCATCGGCAGAAGGCCTCCGACTTCACGCTCGGGCACCCGCGACGAGGTTGTGCCGGCGGCGCATGAGCAGGTCGCGGCGGCCTAGTTCCTGCTCGCCGGCTCAGGCCGCGGCGTCGAGCTCCTCGAGCGCGGCGAGCACGTCGGCGGCGTGCGTCTTCGGCGACGCCTTCTCGATCACGTGCACGACGGTGCCGTCGGGGTCGATCACGAAGGTCGAGCGCATCGCGCCCCAGTACTTCTTGCCGTACATCGACTTCTCGGCCCAGACGCCGTACAGGTCGCAGACCGCGTGGTCCTCGTCGGCGAGCAGCGTGAAGTTCAGACCCTGGCCGTCGTGGAACTTCTTCACGCGCTCGACCGGGTCGGGCGAGACGCCGAGGACGGCCGCGCCGACATCGTTGAAGTCGCTGATCGAGTCCCGCACCCCGCACGCCTGCGTCGTGCACCCCGGCGTATCGGCCTTCGGATAGAAGTAGAGGACCACCGGCCGGCCGCGCAGGCCGGACAGCCGGACCGGGTTGCCGTCCTGGTCCGGCAGCTCGAAGTCGGGTGCCTCGTCGCCCTCTCTCACGGCGCCGCCGACTCTAGCGCCACCGCCCGCCGCGGCACCGGCGACGACTGCACGATCGAGGTGGTCGTCTGGCCCAGCACCACGAAGCGGTCGATCACCTCCTCGAGGTGCTCCACGTCGCGCACGTGGGCCTTCATGAAGTAGCAGTCCTCGCCGGTGATGCGGTGGCACTCCACCACCTCGGCAGTGCGCTGCGCGAGCTCGGCGACGTTCGCCAGCTGGCCCGGCGCCGGCCGGATGCGGATGACGCTCGTGAGCGAGTA
>DASXAA010000010.1:0-31578 GCA_036407035.1 Thermoleophilaceae bacterium
CGGCGGAGCCTGGGGTCCCTGCCCTAGGCCTTCGAGGATGCGCAGCGAGGTGCGGTCGCGCACCTCGTTCACGAGCGCCCCGACCTCCGCCACGTTGCCGGCGCTCTCCATCAGCTTGCGGTAGGCGATCTCGTTCGACTCGATCCAGCCGAGGAACGCGTCGAGGCTCCCGGCGAGCGCCTCGCGCGGCGGCAGCGACGGGTCCGGCTCGGTGAGCGCGCCCAACTCCTCCGCGGCCTGCTGCAGCGTGGCGACGAAGAGCTCCCGCTTACCGGGAAAGTAGTGGTAGAGCAGGGCCTTCGAGATGCCCGCCTCGCGGGCGATCCGGGCCATCGAGAGCTCGGCGTAGGAGTGGCGCGCGAACAGGCTCGCGGCGAGCTCGAGCAGCTCCCGTCGCCGCTCGTCGACCTGCATGCGCGTGTAGGCCGGTTCCGCCACGTGCCAAGCCTATGCGCCCGAAATCGCCAAAACGTCGAAAGACGTTCACTATGGTGACTCGTTCTTCACCAAATGGATTCGCTGTTTGGACGGCTGTTCTATCCGTTGCACGGACGCTAAACACATGCTCACCAGAGCCGATGCATCGCATGGCTCTGCAACCCAGTCCCGAGGAGATCAACCATGGGGTACGCCAAGCCTCGGCTGTTCAGGCTCGCAGGCACTCTCGCCGTTCTCGCGGCGGTCGTGTTCGAGCTGGGCGCCGGTCACAAGTTCAGCGTTTGACGGGGAGGGCCGGCGCCTGCCGGCCCGTCTCCCCCTCCGTGGCCCTCGGACATCACGATGAACTCGCGGACCCCCAAGGGCGTGCTCAGGTTCTGCTGGGCGATCAGCCTCGCAGGTATGGCCGTGTTCGCGGCCGTGCTCGCCGCGGCGCCGGCGCTGCCCGTCGAGGACGCGACGTTCTGGCTCCTGACCGCGGGCGTCGTCGTCGCGGAGCTGTTCCCGCTGCGGATCCCGCGCAGGGGCGACGACGAGGCGGTCACGATCGCCACGACCTTCTCCTACGCGCTGCTCATCACCTCCGGCCTGCCGGCGGCGATCGTCGTACAGGCGGCCGCGTCCGTGATCCAGGACGCGCTCGTCCGTAAGCCGGTCTGGCGGATCCTCTTCAACGTCGGCCAGTACACGCTGTCGCTCGGCGCCGCTGCGCTCGTGCTCCACGCGTTCGCCGCGCTGCCGGTCATGCACGGGCTGCAGGGCTCCTCGCTCGAGACCGCCGACTTCCCGGCGGTGGTGGTCGGCGCGGCCGCGTACTTCCTCGTGAACGCGACGGTCGTCGGCATCGCCGTCGCCCTCTACCGGCAGGCCACCGTCGTCGAGTACCTCCGCAGCGACGCCGCCTTCATCGCGATGCTCGCCGCCGTTCTGCTGTCGCTCGCGCCGGTCGTGATCGCATCGATCAGCTACAGCCCAGCGATGGTGCCGCTGCTGATCGCACCCTTCGTCCTCGTCCACCGCTTCGTGCGCCAGTCCTCTCGCGCGCAGCACGCGGCCACACACGATTCGCTCACGTCGCTCGCCAACCGGGAGCGCTTCCAGGAGCTCGTCAGCGCCACGATCGAGGACCGCGGCGAGCGCGCCCACTTCGCGGTGCTGCTGCTCGACCTCGACCGCTTCAAAGAGATCAACGACACCCTCGGCCACCACTACGGCGACCACCTGCTCGCGCAGGTCGGGCCGCGGCTCAGCCTGGCCGTGCGCAGCACCGACGTGGTCGCGCGGCTCGGCGGCGACGAGTTCGGCGTGCTGATGCGCGACCTGCCCGCCGGGTCGCGCACGGCGCTCGAGGGGGCGGAGCGCATCCGGGCGGCGCTGTCGCAGCCGTTCGACCTCGACGGGTTCGTCGTCGAGGTGGACTCGAGCATCGGCATCGCCATGTGCCCCGAGGACGGCCGCGACATCGAGACCCTCCTCCAGCGCGCCGACGTCGCCATGTACCGCGCCAAGGAGACCCACAGCGACTACCTGCTCTACAACAGCGACTACGACCACCACAGTCCGGCGCGGCTCGCGCTCGTTAGCGACCTGCGCCAGGCGCTCGATCGCGGCGGGATCGAGCTCTGGTACCAGCCGAAGCTCGACCTGGCGACCGGCGCCGTGTCGGGCGTCGAGGCGCTCGTGCGCTGGGAGCACCCGACGCTCGGGATGCTCCAGCCGTCGGCGTTCATCGACCTCGCGGAGCGCACCGGGCTGATCAAGCCGCTCACCCACCGCGTCCTCGAGCTGGCGCTCACGCAGCGCCGGGCCTGGCTCGCGGAGGGCCTCGACCTGCTGGTCGCGGTGAACGTATCGGCGCGCTCGCTGCTCGACCGCCGCTTCCCCGGCGAGGTGGCGCGGCTGCTCGAGCGGTACGAGCTGCGGCCCGGCGCGCTGAAGCTCGAGATCACCGAGAGCTCGATCATGGCCGACCCGATCGCCGCCACGGCGACCATCGGCGAACTGCGGACGCTCGGGATCGAGTTCGGCGTGGACGACTTCGGCACG
Organism: Thermoleophilaceae bacterium; assembly: GCA_036407035.1. Lineage (GTDB taxonomy): Bacteria > Actinomycetota > Thermoleophilia > Solirubrobacterales > Thermoleophilaceae > JACVRW01. The sequence goes on from DASXAA010000010.1 coordinate 2,485, forward strand.
GGGTACTCGTCGCTCGCGCACCTGCGCAGCCTGCCGGTGAGCGAGCTGAAGATCGACAAGGGGTTCGTGCTCCGCATGGGCTCCACCGCCGGCGACGCCGCGATCGTGCGCTCGACGATCGACCTCGGGCACAACCTCGGGCTGCGGGTGGTGGCGGAGGGCGTGGAGGACGCGGACGCGCTGGCGCTCTTGCGCGAGCTCGGCTGTGACGAGGCCCAGGGCTTCTACATCGCCCGGCCCATGCCGGCCCCGGAGCTCGGCCCGTGGCTCTCCCGCCACCGCGAGCGCTCCGCGACGGTCACGCCGCTCGACGCGCGCCGGCGCCTCGGGGAGGGCCGCTAGCCGTGCTGTTGCTCGCCGCGTTCGCCGCCGCTGTCGCTGGCGCGCTGATCGCCGGCAGGCGGTTCGACCGCCTGGCCGAGATCCGCCTGCGTGCCGGCTGGGCGGCGCTCGCGGCGCTGGCGATCCAGTTCGTCGTGCTCTCCGTCGCCTCCGTGGGCGACGCCGCCGGCGCCGTGCTGCACCTCGCGAGCTACGCGCTCGCCGGCTGGTTCGTGTTCGCGAACCGGGCGATCCCCGGCCTCGTCCTGATCGCCGCGGGCGGCGCGCTCAACCTGATCGCGATCGCAGCGAACGACGGCGTGATGCCGGCCTCCGCGGCCGCGATGAGGACCGCCGGCGTGGAGGCGACGGACGGCTTCCAGAACTCGGCCGCGGTAGCCGACCCGCACATGCTGTTCCTCGGCGACGTGATCCCGGTGCCGCTGCCGGCGCCGCTCGGGAACGTCGCGAGCGTGGGCGACCTCGTGATCGTCGCGGGCGCCGTCGCGCTGGTCGTGGCCTGCTCGAGCCCGCGGCGGCGCGTGCGCGCGACGAGTTAGGCGGGGTCGATGTTCTGGTTCAGCCGGAAGACGTTGTCCGGGTCGTAGGTCCGCTTCAGCTCCACGAGCCGCGCGTACTTCTCCTCGCCGTAGGCGGCGCGCACCCGGTCGCGTCCCTCGTCGCCGATGAAGTTCACGTACGTGCGCCCCGACGAGAACGGCTCGAGCGCCGCGTAGGCCTCGCGCGTCCACTGGACGTGGCGGTCGGGATCGGGGTCGTCGGCGAGCCATACCGCGTTGATGTTCACGTCGTGGCCCGCGTGGCGCTGTCCGAAGGCCGTGGCGTCGGCGGGCACGCGCCCGACCGCGCCGCCGAGCTGGAACACGATGATGTACGAGCGCGGCGAGGTGAGGCGACCGGCCTGCTCGACGAGCGCGTCGATCGCGGCGTCCGCGAGCGGCGGCAGCTCCCAGGACTTCCAGTAGTAGTGCCAGCCGTGGGGCACGCTCGGGTCGAACATGCGCTGGAGCTCCGAGTAGGCGCGTGGGGCGAGCGCGTCCGCCAGCGGGTTGCCGAAGCTCCGCAGCGGCCGCAGGGCGCTCTCGCCCGACTGAGGGTCGCCGGCCCAGCAGCAGGCGATCGTGACGACCGGCCGCCCGTGCACGTGCTCCGGCAGGAACGGCAGAGCCGGCGCGCGGCCGAGGCGCACGATCGTAGTGAGCTCGTCGGGCGAGTCCGCGATGAAGTCGCGGTAGAACCGGAGCGCCTGCGGTGCGTCGTCGAGCCCGTGGTAGATCGGGCCCGCGAGGACGGTCGGGCCGACCGCGTGCAGCCGGTACTCGAACGACGTGACGACGCCGAAGTTGCCGCCGCCGCCGCGGAGGCCCCATAGGAGCTCGGGACGCTCGTCCTCGCTCGCCGTGAGCGTCTCGCCGTCCGCGGTCACCACCTCCGCCGAGCGCAGGTTGTCCACCGTCGCGCCGTGCTTGCGCATCAGCCAGCCGATGCCGCCGCCGAGCGTGAGCCCGGAGATGCCGGTGTGGGTGACGATCCCGCCCACGGTGGCGAGCCCATGCGCCTGCGCGGCGCCGTCGAGCTCGCCCCAGAGAACGCCCGCCTCGGCGCGCGCGGTGCGGGCCTGCGGGTCCACCGCGATCGATTTCATCGGGGAGAGGTCCACGACCAGGCCGTCGTCGCAGACGGCGTGGCCGGCCACGCCGTGGCCGCCGCCGCGGACCGCCACGGGCAGCTCGCGCTCGCGGGCGAAGCGCACGGCGGCCGCGACGTCCGCGGCGCTCGCGCAGCGGGCGATCAGGCCGGGGCGGCGGTCGATGGCGCCGTTCCAGATCTGGCGGGCGTCGTCGTAGGAGGAGTCGCCCGGGGCGATCAGCTCGCCGCAGAAGCCGGGCAGTGGCGGTTGCGCTCTGGTGGCCATGGTCCAACGGTCTCATTCGCGCCGCTCGACGGCTAGTGCAAGACGTGGACTTCACACCCGCGCCGCCGGTTGGGACACTCGGTGGAATGGAGGTCCGGACGCCCTTCGCGGAGACGCTTCGCCGCCCGGCGGAGGCCGTGCTCGAACACGTGAGCGACGGCGACGACGTGATCGTCGGCATGGGGCTCAGCGAACCGGTCACCGTGGTGGACGCCTTGGAGCGCGGGACCTTTCGCGACGTGCGCCTGCACCAGATGTTCCCGCTGCGCGACAGGCCCTCCATCGACGGCGAGGTGTCGGGGCTGCGGCACGTGTCGTGGTTCCTGTCGCCGCACGACAGGGAGGCCTTCCACCACGGGGCGTGCGACCTCGTGCCGAACAACTTCGGCGACGTCCCCGCGCTCATGCGCCGCTCGACGAAGTGCTCGCTCGTGGTCGCCGTCGTAGCGCCGCCGGACCCGCACGGGTGGTTCTCGTTCGGGACGAACGCGGACTACATCGCCACGTTCGTCGGCGAGGTGCCGTTCTTCGTCGAGGTCAACCACCGGATGCCGCGGACGTTCGGCGAGAACCAGATCCACGTCAGCCAGGTCGCGGGTTGGTGCGAGGCCGACTACCCGCTCGCGGAGCTGCCGGCGCGCGAGCCGCGCGACACCGATCGCAGGATCGCCGAGCTGATCGCCGAGCGGATCCCCGACGGCGCGACCCTGCAGATCGGGATCGGCTCGATCCCGACCGAGGTGCTGAAGCTGCTCGTCGGCCACCGCGACCTCGGCGTGCACACGGAGTTGTTCTCGGACGGGTTCATCGACGTGATCGAGAGCGGCGCCGTGAACAACACGCGCAAGCGCAGCCACCGCAACAAGAGCGTCACCTCCACGGCGATGGGCACGCAGCGCCTGTACGAGTTCCTCGCCGACAACGCGGGCGTCGCCTTCTTCCCGGTGGACAAGGTCAACGATCCCCTGCTCCTCGCGCAGGAGGACGGCTTCGTGGCGGTCAACGCCACGCTGGAGGTCGACTTCCTCGGGCAGTGCGCGTCCGAGTCGCTCGGCAGCGAGTACTGGTCCTCGTCGGGAGGGCAGCCGGACTTCGCCCGCGGCGCGGTCAGGGCGAGGAACGGCCAGTCGTTCATCGTGCTGCACTCGACGACGCACGACGAGTCGATCTCCCGGATCGTGCCCCGCCTGCAACCCGGGGCAGCCGTGACCACGTTCAAGAACCTCGTGGATCGCGTGGTCACCGAGTACGGGGTGGCTGAGCTGCGCGGTTCGTCGATCCGCGAGCGGACCGAGCGGCTGATCGCGATCGCGCATCCGAAGTTCCGCGACGAGCTGTCGCAGGCCGGGCGCGAGATGGGGTATCTGGAGTGACCGCCGCCGTTCAGCGCGCGTACCGGCCGGATCTCGAGTACCACTCGGAGCGCGCCGACGGTCTGCTCGCCTCGGCGTCCGACGGGACCGAGGCCGCGGTCGCCGCCTTCGAGCGGTGGGGAGCGCCCGTGAGCGCCGAGGGGGCGCGCCTGGTGGTCGCGCGGGAGCACGGGCTGCCGGACTGGGAGATGTTCCGCGCGCATCTGGCGGGCCTGGGCGACGACCCCTTCGTCCGGGCGTACCGGGCGGTCGAGGCGCACGACGTCGACGGGCTGCGGTCGCTGCTCGACGAATTCCCGCAGCTGCCCGGCGAGCGCGGGACGAACGGGAACGACCTGCTCGGCATGGCGGGCGCGACGTGCGACGAGCGGCTCGTGGAGCTCTTGTTGGAGCGTGGCTCCGACCCGTCCGCCGCCAACTCCCACGGCTGGACGGCGCTGCACCAGGCGGCGTACGTAGGCTTGCCGAGGCTGGCGCGCACGCTGCTCGATGCGGGGGCGCCGGTGGAGGTCTCGGCCCGCGGCGACGGCGGCACCCCGCTGATCGTCGCGCTGTTCTGGGGGCACCGGGAGACGGCCGAGCTGCTGGCCGAGGGCGGCGTGGCGCCGCGCAACCTGCGGGCGGCGGCGGGGCTCGGGCGGGTGGAGCTGGTCGAGGAGCTCGCCGGCGGCACCGGTGAATCGCCTGCCGGCGCCCACCGTGCCTTCTACCGGCCGCACAGCGGCTTCCCGCCGTGGCGACCGTCGGGCGACCCGCAGGAGGTGCTGGACGAGGCGCTCTCATGGGCGGCGCGCAACGACCGCCCGGATGCGATCGAGGCGCTCACGGCGCACGGGGCGGCGCTCGACGCCGACGTGTACCGCGGCACGGCCCTGACGTGGGCGGCGGCGTGCGGCCGGGTGGCCGCGATCGAGAGGCTGCTGGCGCTCGGAGCGGACCCGAACCGCCGCGGAACCTTCGGCGGGCCGTCCCACGGCGAGGGTGTGACGGCGCTCCACCTGGCGGCCGAGAGCGGGTCGCTCGACGCGATCCGCGCCCTGCTCGACGGCGGCGCCGACCCGAGCATCCGCGACGCGAACCACGGCGGGACGCCGGCCGACTGGGCGGCGCACGCCGGGAGGCGGGAGGCGGAGGAGGTGCTTCGGGCGGCGGGGTAGGGCGGCGGGGCGCCGGCGCGCCCGGGGCACGTGCGCCCGCCCAGCGTCGAGCCCCTGCCCAGCGGGCGAACGACGGGCGCGCTTCGCCGCCCAGCGGGCGAACGACGGGCAACCAGGGCAGGTCCCGGCACCCGCGCGGGTCCGCCGGAGCGTCGACCAGGTCGAGTGTCGAGTTTGTCGAGCTGAGCCCGACGAAGTCGACACTCGACTGTGTGGAGCGGCGCGCGCGGGGACGACATGGCGGCGCGGCCGGCGCGCGCAGGCGCGGGGCGACCACTGGCCACAGCGCGCGTAGCGCGCGCACTGGCGCGGCTGCCGCGCGGCCGCGGACGCCCGGCTCTACGGGCCGAACTCGCCGGCGGCGCCTCCTCCTCCGCCTCCGCCTCCACCGCCGCTCGGCGCGAGGCTCGTTGCGGGCGGCGTCGCCGCGGGCGCCGGCGCGGGCGGCGCGAATTCGGCCGCGGGCTCGGGCGGTGGCGGTGGCGGCGCGGGCGGTGGCGACGGCGCCGGGGCCGGTGCGGGCGCCGGCGTGGGGTCGGCCACGGGCGTCGGTGCGGGCGCCGGCACCGGCGTAACGTCGGGCTCCGGCGCCGTCTTCTCGGGCGCCGGCGGCTGGTCGGCCTCGGCCTGCTCGATCGCCGGCAGCGGCGGTCCCTGGTGGTTCGCGAACTCGTCGACGGCGGTGCCGCCGCCGGCCAGCGCCGCCGCCGAGGCGGCGACTGCCGCGACCTTCTGGCCCGTCGCGAGCTCCGCGACCGCGTGTGCGCGGTCGCCCATCGCCGCGGCCTTGTGCTGCGCCGCGCCGACCATCGACTCGAGCCACGCCCGCACGCGACCGCCGCCGCCGGCCGCGACCAGCGCCGGGGGCGCGAGTGCGGCCACCCGCGTGGGCGCCGAGCGGAACTCGCGCAGGGCCGCCCGGCAGCTGAGGCACGTCTTGAGGTGCGGACGGAGGGTCGCCAGCTGGTCGGCGCTCGCCTCGCCGTCCGCCAAGGCGGACAACAGCGGCGCGAGCCGCTCGCACTCGGAGCCCGCTTCGATTCCCGCCACCCGGCGCAAAAACGCGCGCCGGCCCTCGGTCAGGCACCTGTTCACCTTCGTGTAGGTCCATCCGGTGATCTCGCCGATCTCCCGGTACGTGTAGCCCTGCGCCTTCAGCAGCAGCGCCCGGATCTCCTGCGGCTTCAGCTGGTGGAGCGCCTCGGCGCCCTGGTGGAGGCGCTCGTACCGCTCGGCCTCATCGTGCGTGATCGCGGACGGCGTTGGGCGGTCGCCGAGCGAGCCGTCGTCGGTGACCGGCGAGTGGCGCTCGCGCTGGCGGCGCAGCGAGAAGGCCTCGTGCTTGACGACCGTCTTGAGCCACGGGACGAGCTCCTCGTCGCTCGTGGTCGGCGCCTTCGTCAGCAGGATCTCGAGGCCGCGCTGGTAGGCGTCCTCGGCGTCCTCGGGCGTGGCCGCGTATCGCCGCGCGGTCGCGAGGATCTGGGCGCCGTGCCGCGAGAGGAGCGCGAGAGCAGCCTCGTCGATCTCACCGCGCGGGGGAGGGCTCTTCCTCGTCAGCATCGCCATAGCGATCAGTCGCCATCCTGCAGAGACTCGCCCCGCAGGGGAGCGGCGTATTCCGCAAAATGCGGGCACTTCCTCGCGCGGTGGCCGCCTGCAAAATGCGGCCGTTATGTGCTCAAACGCACCCAATCCGTCCGCGATCCGCGGTCTGATGTGCACAGGAGGAATGAGCAACGTGACCGCAGATCACACCCATTGCCCAACGTGCGCCGTGTGTCATCGCCGCATGACGGTCGGGGAGAGCTACCTCGTCCGGCTGCGGGGAGGCCGTCCGACGGCCGTGCACCAGCACGTGTGCTTCCCGCCGCGGGCGGCGAAGCGGCAGACGCGTTAGGGAACGCGCGCGAAGCGGCCGGCGCGGCGGGGTCGCCGTGTCGCCCGCCACTCTGGTAAACAACGCCCGAGTGCGTCGAGACCTGCTCCTCGCCCTGACCCTGCTGCTACTGGTCGCCCCGGGAGCGCAGGCGGCCTCGCCGGACGCGGTCATCTCGCAGGTCTACGGCGGCGGCGGTAACAGCGGCGCGCCGTTCACGAACGACTACGTGGAGCTCTTCAATCGCGGCGCCGCCGACGTCTCGCTGGACGGCTGGTCGCTCCAGTACGCGAGCGCGACCGGCACCGGCAACCTCGGCGCGAACTCCGGCCAGCTCACGGAGCTGTCCGGCTCGCTCGAGCCGGGGCGCCACCTGCTCGTGCAGGAGGCGTCGGGAGGCGTGTTCGGCTCGCCGCTCGCGGCCGACCTCGTGGACGCCACGCCTATCAACATGAGCGCCACCGCCGGCAAGGTGGCGCTCGTGAACACCACGACGCCGCTCGGCTGCAACGGCGGCTCCGCGCCCTGCTCGCCGGCGGCGCTCGCGACGATCGTCGACCTGGTCGGGTACGGGAACGCGAACTTCTTCGAGGGCGCCGCTCCGGCCCCCGCCGCCTCGAACGCCACGGCGGTCCTGCGCGGGGGCGGCGGCTGTGCCGACACCGACCAGAACGGCGCCGACTTCGCCGCCGGCGCGCCCGATCCGCGCAACGCGGCGTCGGCCTCGGCGCCGTGCGGCGGCGACGCCGCGCCCACGGTCGCGAGCACCTCGCCCGGCGACGGCGCCGCGCTCGACTCGGACGTCTCGATCACGTTCAGCGAGCCGGTCGACGTCGCGGGCGACTGGTTCTCGATCGAGTGCACGGCGACCGGGGCGCACGACGCCGCCGCCGCCGGCGGCCCGACCACGTTCACGCTCGACCCCGACGAGGACTTCGCCGCGGGGGAGTCCTGCACGGTGACCGTGTTCGCGGCGGAGGTGAGCGACCAGGACGCGGACGATCCGCCCGACTCGATGGCGGCCGACCGCTCCTTCACGTTCACGACCGTCCTGCCGCCGACCCCGATCCACACGATCCAGGGCGCGTCGCACCGGTCACCGCTGGCCGGCCTGCGGGTGAGCACCTCCGGCGTGGTTGTCGCCCGGGCCTCCAATGGCTTCTGGATGGAGGATCCGAACCCGGACGGCGAGGACCGGACCTCCGAGGGGATCTTCGTCTTCACGAGCTCGGCGCCGGCGGTCGCGGTGGGCGACTCGGTCTCGGTCACCGGCACGGTCAGCGAGTTCCGGGCGGGCGGGGCGAGCTCAACGAACCTCACGACGACCGAGCTGACCGGGCCGTCGATCTCGGTCGTGGCGAGCGGCGTCCCGCTGCCCGCGCCGGTCGTGATCGGCCGCGGCGGCCGGGTGCCGCCCGGCACCGTGATCGAGGACGACGCGACCGGCGACGCGGAGACGAGCGGCGTCTTCGACGCGTCGAGCGACGGGATCGACTTCTACGAGTCGCTCGAGGGCATGCGGGTGCAGGTGAACGACGCCGTCACGGCCGGGCCGACGTCCGATTTCGGCTCGAACCGCGAGATCCCCGTGCTCGCCGACGGCGGGGCGGACGCGGCGCTGCGCACCCCGCGCGGCGGGATCGTCGTGCGGCCGGACGACTTCAACCCCGAGCGGGTGATCCTCAACGACCTCGTTGCCGGTGGGCCGGACCTTCCCGGCGCGGACACGGGCGACGCGTTCCCCGGCGCCACCGTCGGGGTGATCGACTACTCGTTCGGCAACTTCAAGCTCCAGGTCGCGTCCCTCCCGGACCGCGCGCCGGGCGGGTTGAGCCGCGAGGTGACGGAGGCCCCTGGCCCAGGCGAGCTGACCTTCGCCACGTTCAACGTCGAGAACCTCGATCCGGGCGACCCGCCGGACAAGGTCGCGCGGCTGGCGGCGCTGATCGTGGACAACCTGCGCGCGCCCGACGTGATCTCGCTCGAAGAGGTGCAGGACGACAACGGCGCGACGAACGACGCCACCGTCGACGCCGGCGCCACGTACGCGGCGCTCATCGACGCGATCGCGGCGGCGGGCGGGCCGCGTTACGAGTTCCGCCAGATCGACCCGGTGGACGACCAGGACGGCGGCGAGCCCGGCGGCAACATTCGCGTCGGGTTCCTGTTCCGCAGCGACCGCGGGCTCGGCTTCGTCGACCGCCCCGGCGGCACGCCGACGGCGCCGGTGGACATCGAGTCGGACGCCGACGGGCCGCGGCTGTCGTTCAGCCCGGGCCGGATCGATCCGGCCAACGCCGCCTTCGCGAACAGCCGCAAGCCGCTGGCGGGCGAATTCACCTACGACGGCCGCCGCCTGTTCGTGATCGCCAACCACTGGAACTCGAAGGGCGGCGACCAGCCGCTGTTCGGCCGCTTCCAGCCGCCCGAGCGCTCGTCGGAGGTGCAGCGGAACCAGCAGGCCCAGGTCGTGCACGACTTCGTGGCGCGCATCCTGTCGCTCGACCCCGGGGCGCGTGTGGTCGTGCTCGGCGACCTCAACGACTTCTCCTTCTCGAGCGCCCTGCGGACCCTGGTAGGGAGCCCGGCGATCCTCGAGGACTCGATCACGCGGCTGCCGGAGTCCGAGCGCTACAGCTACGTGTTCGAGGGCAACTCGCAGGCGCTCGACCACGTGCTGCTCACGGGCGCGCCGGCCGCGCGGCTCGTGCGGCTCGACCCCGTGCACGTGAACGCCGAGTTCGCCGACCAGGCGAGCGACCACGATCCGCTCGTCGCCACGGTCTGCGCGGACGTGAACCCGCCGTCGCTGTCCGTCTCCGCCACGCCGAACGTGCTCTGGCCGCCGAACCACAAGTACGTGAGGGTGAGCGTGGCGGTGGCGGTGTCCGACGCCCACGACCCGTCGCCGGCTGTTGGGCTCGTGTCGGCGCGCTCGAACGAGCCGGACAACGGCGGTGGCGACGGGAACACGGTCAACGACGTCGTCCGGCTGAGCGACACGCGCTTCGACCTGCGCGCGGAGCGCTCCGGCAATGGCAGCGGCCGCGTGTACGAACTGACCTACCACGCCCGGGACGCGTGCGGCAACGAGAGCACGGCGACCGCGACGGTGAGGGTCCCGCTGAGCCGCTGATCGCCGCGCCGGTTTCGTCGCACCGTGGTCGATTGAGGGGCCATAGGCCCCAAGATCGACCACCGTTGCCGAGAGATCAGGCGAGCGCCCTGAGCGCGTCCGCCTTGCCGGCGAGGTCGTAGAGGCCGCTGACGCTCGAGACCGGGTCGCCGGCCTGCTGCGCCGCCGCCATCGCCTCGCTGGCTCCGGGGCGGTTGTCCTGCGGCATGCCGCCGGCGCCGTCCACGAGGACGTACCGGATGCGCCCGTCGGCGACCGCGTCCGCGAGCCACGCGACGCTGACCTGACTCTCGCGGCCGGAGAAGCCGCCGATGGCGGCCACGTCCGCGCCCTTCGCGATCAGCTGGCCCGCGGCGCCCGACTGGCTCGCGACCGCAACCGTGCCGCCGCCGTGCCGCTTCGCGTAGGCGACCGCCTCCGCGAGGGACTGGCCGTTGCCGCCGAAGGGGCCACCACCGCCCATGCCGGGGCCGGAGCCGCCGCCGGGGCCGGAGCCGCCGCCGGGGAAGCCGCCGGAGCCGGAGCCGCCGCCGGGGGAGCCGCCGGAGCCGGGGGTGGTGCCGCCGCCGGGAATGCCGCCGGTGCCGGTGCCGTCGCCGGGGAAGCCGCCAGAGCCGGTGGTGGTGCCGCCGCCGGGGAGGCCGCCGCCGGGAATGCCGCCAGCGCCGGGGACGCCGCTTGCGCCGGGGTCGGAGCCGCCGCTGGGAAAGCCGCCGGTGCCGGTGCCGCCGCTTGCGCCGGGGTCGGAGCCGCCGCCGGGAATGCCGCCGGTGCCGGTGCCGCCGCTTGCGCCGGGGTCGGAGCCGCCGCTGGGGACGCCGCCGGCGCCGGGGCCGGAGCCGCCGCCGGGGATGCCGCCGGCGCCGGGGTCGAAGCCGCCGCCCGAGGACCCGCCGCCTGGCGCGGTGCCGTCCCCCGATGAGCCGCCGCCCGGCACGGAGCCCCCGCCCGGCGCGAACCCGCCGCCCGATGAGCCGCCGCCCTGCGCGCCGCCGCCCGCGGGTCCGGGCCCGCCCCCGCGCGTCCCGCCGGGTGGGCCGCCGCCCGGCCCGCCGCCTGGGCCGCCCATTCCGGCCGTCACCGGCCCGCCTGCGGGGAAGGTCCCGCTCGTCGCGTGGCCGAGCGTCTGTGCCGCCCACGCCCCGGGCGCGATCAGCAGCACGCCGAGCACCGTGGCGATCGCGATCGTCCTGGTCCGGCGGTCGCCGAGGGCGATCGCGATGACCGCGACCACGGCCGCCAGGATCAGCAGCGGCGGCAGCCAGCCGAGCTCGCCGGGGTTGTCGTGCAGCACGACCAGCTCGGTGATCAGGCCGGCCGCGATCGCGAGCGGTCCCATCACGCGGGCCGTCCGCCCGCTCGCCATCATCTCGCCCACGCCGGCGCCCACGAGGGCGGCCGTGAACGGCGCCAGCTGCGACACGTAGTACGGGTGGAAGATCCCCTCCGCCTGGCTGAAGGCCACCGCGATCGTCGCGAACGACCCGCCCACCGCAATCAGCCAGCCGGTGCGGGCGTCGGTGCGGCGCAGCCGCGTCAGCACGACCAGCCCGATCCCGGCCACGACCGCGAACCCGAGCAGCCAGCCCGCCTGTCCGCCGAGGCTCTCGTTCAGCAAGCGGAAGACGCCCGGCTGGCCGCCGAACGGCCCGCCCCCGCCGCCGCCACCGCCCGGCCCCCCGCCACCCGGCCCACCGTCCTGCCCGAACAGCCGGCCGAGCCCGTTGTAGCCGAGGATCAGCGACCAGATGCTGTTGTCGCTCGTGCCGGACACCCAGGGCCGGTCGCTGGCGGGGGTCAGCCACACGAGCACGGGCCACGCCAGCCCGACGACCGCCATCGCGAGGCCGCCGGCAGCCAGCTGTCGCGCCGCGGCCACGCGCCCGCGCGGGGCGACGAAGAACCACGCCGCCGCGATCGCCGGCACCACCAGCAACGCCGCGCCCATCTTCGACTCGAACCCGAGCCCGACCGAGACCCCGGCCAGCACCAGCCAGCGCGTCCGGCCGTCCTCGAGCGCCCGCACGAGGAACCAGAGCGCGGCGACGCAGCAGAGCACGAGCAGGGCATCCGGGTTGTTGTGGCGGGAGACAGCCACGGTGATCGGCGTCACCGCCAGCACCAGCCCGGCCGCGAACCCGGCGGGGCGCCCGAAGCGCCGCCGCGTGAGGTCGTACAGCAGCCCCACGCTTGCCGCGCCCATCAGCGCCTGCGGCACGAGCATGCTCCACGAGCTGAACCCGAACGCCCTGGCAGACAGCGCCTGCACCCAGAGGAACAGGGGCGGCTTGTCGACGGTCATGACGCCGGCCGTGTCGAACGAGCCGTACAGGAACGCATGCCAGTCCGTGCTCATCGAGCGCACGGCGGCCGCGTAGTACTCGTTGGCGAAGCCGTTGCGGTCGAGCGCCCACAGGTCGAGCGCGGCGGCGAGCACCAGGAGCGCCAGGAGCTCGGGCCGGGGCAGGCGCAGCGCGCCCAGCCGCGGTCGCGCGGCTGCAGCGGGCAGGGGGAACGTCCTCGCGGAAGAAGTGGTCATGGCGCCAAACATCGAGCCCGACCGCGAGAACGGGCTGAGACGAACCTGGGAGTCGCCTGAGCGCGGCGCCTTCTCAGGATCTTTCTAGGTTCCTCTCATGCCTCGTCCACGTTGGCCGCAGACAGTGCGCCGCATGACCACAACCCGCACATATCCCTCACTGGAGATCTTCTACGGCAAGGACAGGAGGCGGGCGGCGTCGCGCGAGCACGACCTCGGCCTCTGGTGGCGGACCGAGCCCGCCGGCCCGAGCTACCGCGCCGCCTGGGTGGAGAACACCGGCGAGATCTACCTCGTGCAGTACGAGGGCGTGCGCGGCGGCGGCCACGTGGAGGTGCTCGGCCGGCGCGACTCGCTCGACCAGGTGCGCGACGACCTCGACGGTCTCGAGACGGTCTGCGGCGACCGGAACTCGGTCAACTGGCTGCGGGCCCGCTTCCCAGGAATCTCTCAGACAACTCCCAGGAACGGGGACGATACTCCGAGACGTGAGTGAGACCCCTAACGGCCACCGCGTGCTCGTCGTGGACGACGAGCCCAACATCGTCGACGTCATTGCGCTCGCCCTGCGCTACCAGGGCTTCACGGTGGAGTCGGCCGGCACCGGCGCCGAGGCGCTCGCGGCGGTCGGGTCGTTCAAGCCGGAGCTGATCGTCCTCGACGTGATGCTCCCGGACATGGAGGGCTTCGACGTGGCCAAGCGCCTCGGCGCCGAGCGCGGCCGCGTTCCGATCCTGTTCCTCACCGCGCGCGACGCGACCGACGACAAGATTCGCGGCCTCACCCTCGGCGGCGACGACTACATGACCAAGCCGTTCAGCCTCGAGGAGCTGATCGCCCGCATCCGCTCGATCCTGCGGCGCACGGGCAAGTCGGAGCCCGAGTCGAGTCGGCTCGTCTTCGAGGACGTCGAGCTCGACGAGGACGCCCACGAGGTCACCCGCGCCGGCGAGCTGGTGGAGCTGACCGCCACCGAGTACCGCCTGCTCCGCTACCTGATGCTGAACCCGCGCCGCGTGCTGACGCGCGCGCAGCTGCTCGAGCACGTGTGGAGCTACGACTTCGGCGGCGACGCGCGTGTGCTCGAGACCTACGTCAGCTACCTGCGCAAGAAGCTCGACGCTCACGGCGCCCCGCTGATCCACACCGTACGCGGTGTGGGCTACGCCCTGCGACCTCCCCGTACGTGATGCACTCCCTCCGCGCCCGCCTGGTGGCGTCGGTGCTGGTCCTCACGGCGCTGGGGCTGCTGCTGCTCGGCGGGATCACCTACGCGGAGCAGCGCTCGTTCCAGTACGACCGCGTGGACGACCAGGCCCGCGCCGCGGTCGGACCGGTGAGCCGCGCGCTGGCCGAGAACGGCGCCGGCCCGGAGTTCGGCCCCGGGGGGCGCGGACCCGGCGGCCCGCCGCCCGGCGTCGACTTCGGCCTCCCGCCCGGCACCTACGGCGAGTACCGGGACGCTTCCGGCAACACCGTCGGGCAGCCGGTGACGATCGCCTACGACGAGAACCAGACCGTGGATCCCGCCATCCCGGCCGATCCGCCGGTCGACCGGCCGATCACTGTCGACGGCGAGAACGGCGACGGCCATCACTACCGCGTGCTCGCGACGCCGGACCCGATCGGCGGCGGGACGACCGTCGTCGCGGTCCCGCTGACCGAGGCGCAGGAGACACTCGAGCGGCTGCTGCTGGTCGAGGGCCTCGTGATCGCGGGCGTGCTGCTGGGACTCGCCGGGCTGGCGTGGGTGGTCGTCCGCGTGGGACTGCTGCCGCTCGACCGGATCAGCCACACCGCCGGCAGGATCGCCGGCGGCGACCTCTCGCACCGCGTCTCGCCGGCCGACCCGCGCACGGAGGTCGGTCGCCTCGGGATCGCCCTCAACGGGATGCTCGACCGCCTCGAGGAGGCTTTCTCGGAGCGGCAGCAGAGCGAGGACCGGCTGCGCCGGTTCATCGCGGACGCGTCGCACGAGCTGCGTACGCCGCTGGCGTCGATCCGCGGGTATGCCGAGCTCCATCGGATGGGAGCGGCGCGGGACCCAGAGGCCGTGGACAAGGCGATGCGCCGCATCGAGGACGAGGCCGCGCGGATGGGCATCCTCGTGGAGGACCTCCTGACCCTCGCCCGGCTCGACGGCGAGGTCGATGTGCCGCACACGAAGGTCGACCTGTCGGCGCTCACGCGCGACGCGACCGACGACGCCCGGGCCACCGCGCCCGACCGCGAGATCACGTTCTCGCCGAACGGGCCCGCGGTCGTGCTCGGCGACGCCCACCAGCTGCGCCAGGTGCTCGCCAACCTGCTGCGGAACGCGCTCGTGCACACGCCCGCGGGCACGCCGGTGGAGGTGAGCCTGGCGACCACCCCGAGCCTCGTGCGAGTGGAGGTGCGCGACCACGGCCGCGGCATCCCGGGCACGGACCCGAACACGCTCTTCGAGCGCTTCTGGCGCGCCGAGGGCGGCCGCGAGCGCGGCAAGAGCGGCGCCGGGCTCGGCCTTGCGATCGTCGCCGGGATAGTGGCGGCCCACGGAGGCCGGGTGTCGGCGGCGAACGCGCCGGACGGCGGCGCGGCTTTCGTCGTGGAGTTGCCGGTGGCGCCGCGGGAGTAGGGGCCGCGGCGGGCCGGGCCGCGATTGGGCTGGGGAATGGGGCCGGTTCCGCGGCCGCAGCGGCGGATTTCGCGCAAGCGTCCTACCTAGGTGCCCTCCTGGGGCACTTCGATAGGACACTTCCCGGAAACCAACGCCCGGACCGCCACCTGGTTGCCCAAATGAACCAACCGGCCCGCCGCGGCGCCGGGAGCCGCGCACCCCCCTCTCAGCCAACTCCCAGCCCCTCCCCACGCCCCTCCCACACGCCGCCGCGACGCTGGCGTCCATGACCACCGCGCTCCGCGCTCCAGCCCTCCGGCCCGTCCCGCTGGCCCCCGCCGAGGTCGACGTGGTCGTCCCCGTCTACAACGAGGAGGCCGCGCTCGAGCGCAGCGTGCGCCGCCTCCACCGCTTCCTCACCGCGGCCTTCCCCTTCACCTGGCGCATCGTGATCGCCGACAACGCCAGCACCGACGACACGCCCGCCGTCGCCGCCCGCCTCGCCGGAGAGCTCCCCGGGGTCGAGCTCCTCCGCATCGACCGCAAGGGCCGCGGCCGCGCGCTCCGCAGCGCCTGGCGGGCCAGTGGCGCGCGGGTCGTCTGCTACATGGACGTGGACCTCTCGACCGACCTTCGCGCCCTGCTGCCGCTGGTCGCCCCGCTCGTGTCGGGCCACAGCGATGTGGCGATCGGCACGCGCCTCGCGCGCGGCGCTCGCGTGGTCCGCGGACTGCGCCGCGAGATCATCTCGCGCGGCTACAACGCGCTCCTGCGCGCCGCCCTGAGGGCGCGCTTCTCGGACGCCCAGTGCGGCTTCAAGGCCGTCCGCCGCGACGTCCTGCCGCAGCTCCTCCTGAACGTCCGCGACGAGGGCTGGTTCTTCGACACCGAGCTGCTCGTTGCCGCCCAGCGCCAAGGCCTTCGCATCCACGAGGTCCCGGTCGACTGGGTCGACGACCCCGACTCGAAGGTCGAGGTCGTGCGCACGGCGGTCGAGGACCTGCGCGGCGTCGCACGGCTGCTCGTCTCCGGACGGGTGGCCCGGTTCGTGGCGGTCGGCGCGGCGAGCACGATCGCCTACGCAATGCTGTTCCTGCTGCTGCGGTCGCCGCTCGGCGCCGCCGGCGCGAACGCGGCGGCGCTCGCCGTCACCGCGGTCGCGAACACGGCGGCCAACCGGCGCTTCACCTTCGGGGTGCGCGGCCGCCGCGGGCTCGTGCGCCAGCACGCGCTCGGCGCCGCCGTCTTCCTCCTCACGCTCGGCCTCACGAGCGGCGCGCTCGGCGTGCTGCACGGGCTCGACCCGCAGCCGCCGCGACCGCTCGAGCTCGCGGTTCTGATCGCGGCGAGCACGGCGGCCACGATCACCCGCTTCGTCGCGCTCCGCAGCTGGGTCTTCGGCCGTCGCCGCGCGCGACAGTGGTTCCGGCCGGCCGAGCCTCAGGCCCAGTCGCGATGAGCCTCGCCGACGGCCACCTCTTCTGGATCGCGAGCCGCTCGGCGGGGATCGTGGCGCTCATCCTGTCGAGCGCGTCGGTGGCGCTGGGGCTGATTCAGAGCCGCCGCATGCTGCGGGTGCGCCTCCCGGAGCTGCGCTCCGTCCACGAGGCGCTGTCGATCGCCACGATGGCCGCGATCGTCTTCCACGGCGGGATCCTCCTCGGCGACGACTTCGTCCGTCCGAGCGTGCTCGACCTGCTCGTCCCATTCGCCGGCTCCTACCAGCCGGTGTGGACCGCGATCGGCATCTGCAGCGGCTGGGCGATCGTCGTGCTCGGGCTGAGCTACTACCTGCGCGGCCGCATCGGCGTCGCCCGCTGGCGCGCGCTCCATCGCTTCACGGCGCTGGCGTGGCTCGCCGGGCTCGTCCACTCGCTCGGCGAGGGCACGGACGCCGGCCAGGTCTGGTTCCTCGCCGCGGTCGGCATAGCGGTGCTGCCGGCTCTCTGCCTGCTGCTCGCGAGCACGCTCGAACCCCGTCCGTCGATCAGGCGAGCCCCATGACCGCGCGCCGCATGCGCATCCTCCGCATCCGCAGGGCCGTGGCCGTCGTCGCGGTCGCCCTCTTCGTCGCCCTGTTCGCCGGGATCTACGTGCAGATGGCGGCGGGGCGCGACCCGGCGCTCGGCACGACGACGACCTCGAGCACAGGCGACGATTCCACGAGCACGCAGCAGCTGCCCTCGCCCGCCCCCGTCACGACGTCGCAGTCATGAGGGCCCGGCTCGAGGCGGGCGACGCCTTCTCCTGCTTCGGGTCCACGTGCTCGGTGTTCGTGATCGGCGACGGCGACTGCGGCCGCGCGACCCACGCGGTCGGCTGGGCGCGCCGCACGCTGCACGCCTGGCACGACCGCTTCACGCGCTTCTCCCCCGACAGCGAGCTCTCTCGCCTCAACGCCGACCCGCGGCGGGCCGTGCCGGTGAGCCCGATGATGGCCCGCTTCGTCTCGGCCGCGATCGATGCAGCCGAGGCGAGCGACGGCCTGGTCGACGCCGGCCTGCTGACCGAGATCGAGGCCGGCGGCTACGTGGACCACCTCGGCCGCGGCGTGGACCTCGGCGCGGCGCTGCGCGTGGCGCCCGCGAGGTCGCCGGCCGCCGCCTCGCCGGCCGCGGCGATGAGCCGCGTGCAGGTCGCCGACGGCGTGGTGCGGCGCCCGCCCGGCGTGATGCTCGACAGCGGCGGCCTCGCCAAGGGCCTGTTCGCCGACGTGCTTGCGGAGCGGCTCGGCACCCACCCGAGCTTCGCGGTCGAGTGCGCGGGCGACGTGCGCGTGGGCGGCACCGCGCGACTGCCGCGGCCGGTGCGGGTGGAGGACCCGTTCGGCGGCCCGCCGCTGCACGAGTTCCACCTGGGTGACGCCGGCATTGCGACCAGCGGCATCGGCCGCCGCAGCTGGCTCGACGACAGCGGCGCGCCCTGGCACCACCTGCTCGATCCGTCCACCGGGCGGCCCGCGTACACGGGCGTCGTGCAGGCGACGGCGATCGCCCCGACGGCGGTGGAGGCCGAGATGCGCGCCAAGGCGGCCGTGCTCGCCGGCCCGCGGAAGGCCACCGGCTGGATCGCCCACGGGGGCGTGGTCGTCCTGGACGACGGCCGCGTGCACATCGTCCATGCCCGCGACGATCGAGGAGGCACCGATGAGTAGCGAAGAGGGATCGGCCGTGCGACTGCGCCGCCGCGACGCGATCGTGGTCGGCGGACTGGCTCTGGGAGGGGCGCTCGCCTCGAGGACCGCCGCCGCCGGCTCGCTGCTGCCCTCCGAGGGCGCGGCGGAGTGCGTCCTCACTCCGGAGCTGACCGAGGGCCCGTACTGGATCGACAACTCGCTGACGCGGCGCGACATCACCGAGGGCAGGCACGGCCTGCCGCTGATCCTGCGGCTCGCGGTAGTGCACGCGGACAACTGCAGGCCGATCAAGGGCGCCGACGTGGAGCTCTGGCACGCGGACGCGAGCGGCGAGTACTCCGGGTTCGAGGGCGGGCCGGGCGGGCGGACGGAGACCCGGTACCTGCGCGGCCATCAGAGGACGAACGCCAAGGGAGTGGTCCGCTTCGACACGATCTTCCCCGGCTGGTACGCCGGGCGCACGCCCCACATCCACGTGAAGGTCCACGTGGGCGGCGACGAGGTCCACACGGGCCAGCTCTTCTTCAACGAGCGGATCACGCGGGCCGTGTACCGGACGAGGTACTACGCGTCCCGCGGCGAGTACGACACCTCCCACTCCGAGGACAACATCTACGCGCAGGGCGGCGCGCGCTCCACTCCCCGGCTGCGCAGGCGAGCGCATGGCCGGAAGGGCTACGTGGGTACGCTGACGATGGGCGTGAACGCCTGAATTTCGCGACATTCCGTAGCCTCACCTGTTTCACTGTCAGGCCACGGAAGGGAGAGCGTGCCGAACGGCCTGGTCAGAGAGCTGAGAGAAGTCGAGCCGGTCGACCTGCCCGAACGGGACGTCAGGGCCGGCCGTCCGCTGATCCTCCGTAGCGTCCTCCGCTTCGACACCCTGCGGGCCGCGGCCCGCATCCTCATCCTGGCCGGGCTCGACGTCGTGGGCCTGTTCTGCGCGATCTGGACCGCGCTCGCGATCAGGACCGCCGTCCAGCACCCGCAGGAGCTGAGCCAGACCTTCGGCTACGCGCAGGACGTCGCGCCGCTGGCGTGCCTCGTGATGCTGCTGCTGTTCGCACGCTCCGGCCTTTACCGGGACCGCGGGCAGCGGCCGGGTTTCACGAAGGTGATCGCGTCGCTGTTCGAGGTCACGATCGTGGTCCTCCTCTACGCGGAGATCGAGGGCGAGGACTTCAGCTCCTACTACGTCTTCTACGGCTCGCTCTTCTTCGCGCTCCTGTACGTCTCCGGCTTCCGCTGGGCCTTCGAGCGCGCGAGCGGCGCGGTCCTGCGGGCGGCCGGCTACCGCCGCCGGGCGGTGCTGGTCGGCTCGGGCACGAACATCCAGGCGGTCGCCCACGCGCTGCGGGACAGCTCCGAGATCGAGCCCTACGGCTTCGTGGCGCGGCAGCGGGTGATGCTGATGGACGGGCTGCGCGACTTCCGCTCGCTCGAGCAGCTCGAGCGGCACTTCGACGCGATCGACGAGGTGCTCATCACCGACCCGGACTTCCCGCAGAGCGAGGCCGTCGAGCTGGTGGACCGCTGCCACCGTCAGGGCGTGCGCGTGCGCGTGGCGCCCTCGACGATGGAGATCCTGATGGACCGGGTGGAGTTCGTCCCGGGCCAGGCGCTGCCGCTGTTCGAGTTGAAGCCGCCCGTGTTCGACGGCATCGACTTCGCCGTCAAGCGCATCTTCGACATCGTCGGCGCCGCCGTCCTCACGCTCGTCCTCGCGCCGGTGATGGCGGCCATCGCGGTGGCGATCAAGCTCAGCTCGCGCGGCCCGGTGCTCTACCGCTCGATCCGGCCGGGCATCGGCGGCAGGCCGTTCGCCTGCATGAAGTTCCGCACGATGGTGATCGGCGCCGAGCGCCTGCAGGACGACCTCGAGCAGCAGAACGAGGTCGGCGGGGCGATCTTCAAGATGCGCTCCGACCCGCGCGTGACGCCGGTCGGGCGCTTCCTGCGCCGCTGGTCGCTCGACGAGCTGCCGCAGCTCTTCAACGTCCTGCGCGGCGAGATGTCGCTCGTGGGCCCGCGGCCGCTGCCCCAGCGCGACTACGACCGGCTCGAGGACTGGCACCGCAAGCGCTACCTGGTGCTGCCGGGCATGACCGGGCTGTGGCAGGTGTCGGGGCGGGCCGAGCTCGACTTCGACGAGCTCGTGCGCCTGGACTTCCTCTACCTCGAGCGCTGGTCGGTGTTCCTCGACCTGACGATCATGCTGAAGACCGTGCCCGCCGTCGTCCGGGCACGCGGGGCCTGGTAGCCGCGGGTCAGCGCTTACGCTTCGGCGGCAGGAGCGTGAGCTTCGCCTGGGCCGTCGCCGAGCCCGCCCCGTTCACGAGCACCACGGTGACCTTCGTCCGCAGGCCGCGGCGGTAGCGCTTCAACACCTTCAGGCTCGCCTTCGAGAGCTTCATCCGCACCGTCGCGCTGCCGTCGAGCCCCACCTGCAGGCGCTTCGGCCGCACCAGCGTGAGGACGCGTCGGCGCGAGCCCACCTTGACCCGGCTCGCCGTCTTGACCGTGATCGTCCCGTTCAGGTTCGACCCGCCCCTGAAGCTGTAGCGGAAGCGGCCCTTCCGGTCGACGCGAACCTTCCTGCTCGCCGCGAGCACCGCGCGCTTCGGCGGCTGCAGCGTCGTCCCGCCGCCGCCACCACCGCCCCCGCCCCCGCCGCCGGCGGATCCACCGCCGCCTCCGCCTGATCCGCTGCCGCCGCCCGGCGCGGTCTCGGGCGAGTCGCAGGCGGTGCCGATGCCGTCGCGATCGACGTCACCCTGGCCGGGGTTGGCCGCCCGCGGGCAGTTGTCCGCGCCGTCCGCCACGCCGTCGCCGTCGTCGTCGCCGTCACAGGCGTCGCCCATGCCGTCCCCGTCGAGGTCCGTCTGCTGAGGATTCCTCAGGTTGGGACAGTTGTCGGTCCCGTTCGCGAGGCCGTCGCCGTCGAGGTCCAGCGGGCTGCCGAAGTCCTCCACCGGGCTGGTGTCGTTCGGCCCCGCCACGAAGGCGTTCAGGCCCATCCCGCGCGCCGCGAACACGTTCCAGATCAGCTCCTCGTCGTCGTCCCCCAGCGTGCGGTTGACCTGGAGGATCGCGTCGCGGACGTCCAGGAAGTCGGGCGACTCGCCGGCGAGGAGAACGAGCGCGCCGGTCACGAACTGCCGTGCCCTGCTGATGCCCTCGTCCCTGCCGTGGGCGCTGATCAGGGCCGTCCGGAGGCTCCAGAGGGTCTGCCCGAAGATCTCTCCGTCGGCGTGCACCTCCGGGTCGGGCGTGCCGTTGCCGTCGGCGTCGACGATCTTGGCGAAGTCCCCGAGCGTGTAGCCGCCGGCGCCCGCGGTG
The DNA here is from genome assembly GCA_036407035.1 of Thermoleophilaceae bacterium. GTDB lineage: Bacteria > Actinomycetota > Thermoleophilia > Solirubrobacterales > Thermoleophilaceae > JACVRW01. The sequence goes on from DASXAA010000010.1 coordinate 23,900, forward strand.
CCGAAGGCGGGGCAGGCCGCTCCGCCGCCGCCCGGCGGGCAGTCGATCGGCTGGGTCCGGAGCGCGAGGTTCTCGTACGTGCCGAGCGTGAGGTTCGCGACGCCGGGCGTGTCGGTCACATACCCCTCGGACTCGAGGTAGTCGAGCGCGTACCAGTCGCTCCACGCCTCCGACATGGCCTCCCCCTCCGGGCCGGAGATCGTCGACTCGCCGGTGCCGTCGCAGCAGACGATCCTGCTCGTGAGCCCGTGCGCGTACTCGTGGTAGACGACCGAGGCGTCGTCGGCGCCGTTCACGTCGTTGACCTTGTTCGGGTCGAGCATGCACCAGTTGGAGAACAGGTAGAGCTGCATGCGGGGTGAACGGCCGTCGCGCGGCGTGAACATGTTCGCGTTGTTCGTGTGGTCGCAGTCCGGGTAGCCGGCCGCGTGCGTGTCGGTGTCCGCGCCGTCGTCGACCTGCACGTGGAGCGGGTCGCCGCCCGTCTCGGGGTCGCCGTCGCTCGTCACCTCGAAGTTCCCCATCTGGTCGGTGAAGGCGATCGAGGGGTCGTCCTGGAGGTGGTCGTGGAACTTGTTCACGAAGTAGAACGCCTGCGTGGCCGCCTGCGCCCGGTTCGTAACCCAGCTGAAGTCCTGGCTGACGTTGTTCCAGGTGCAGCCGCTCGGGGGGCAGAACCGCCTCGTCTCGCCGTCGTCGAGCGGGAACAGGGTCGGCGTGAAGTTCCAGGTCGCGTCGTCGAGCGTGGTGCCGGAGTCGGGCGGCACGAGGTCGCTCGGCCCCGGCTGGGGCAGCGGAGTGCCCGACCCGCTGCCGTAGCCGGTGAAGATGTCGTCCTGCTCGTCCGAGTAGACGAGCGAGTTGTCGCCCTCGAGGCCGTCGGGCCGGGTGAGCCACGGGTCGGGCCCGTCGGTCCGGAACTGCTCGACCTCCGGCGTGCCGCCCGCGTCCGCGCCCGGGTAGTAGTCGAGCACGGTCCCGCTGGCGCTCTGGACCATGTTGCGGCGCGAGATCACCTCGCCCGTGCGCGCGTCGACGAGCGCGTCGTAGACGTGCTGGGAGTCGGCCATGGCCAGCACGCTCCACGCGAGCCGGTCGCCGTCCGCGAGCCCGAGCGATGCCTCGTGCCCGCCGCTGAAGGTCGTCAGCCGCTGCGGCCCGCTCCCCTGGCGGCCGCCGCTGACCCGCCTGGCCGAGCCGGCGCCCCGCAGCACGTCGCGGACGGCGTCGGCGGCCCCGACGGCGGGAGCGGTCGAGGACGCGCCCGGGTCGGCAGCCGGCGAGCCGACCACGTTGATCAGGCGCCCGTCGCCCGTGACGTTCGCGGCGACGCCCGCGTCCAGCACGGGGAGGCCGTCGCGGACCTGGCGCATCTGCACGTGGCGTATGCCGTGCCAGCGGTACTCGCGATCGACGCGGACGCCGTCGAGGTCGTTTCCGTCGACCCCGAAGGCGGACGCGTTGCGGCGCACGTACGAGAGGGCGATGTCGCGCGCGCGGCCCTGTGCGGGGCCGGCGAGGAAGCCGTTCCGGTTCGCAACCCGCGCGGGGGTGCCCGTCTGCTGGTCCACGTCCAGCACGGCGCCGCCGCCGAGGCGCTCCCTCAGCCTCGTGCGGGCCCTGCGCGTGTCGGCGTCGACGGGCGGGGCGTGCGGACGGCGGTGGAAGTCAGGAACCGTCGGCTGCCCGCCGGAGGCGATCGCGGAGGCAGGGACGAGCCTCCCGTGGGGGTGGTGATCAAGCACGCGGTCGGCCGCCAAGCCGGTGGCCGGCACCGCAAGCATCGCTAGCAGGGCCGCCGCTTGCGCGACACGCCCGCGGCGTGCGTTCAATCTCATTCCCTTCTAGTGTCGGCCGGGGGCGCGGTCAAATTGAGTGCCAGTGTCATCCTGACCGCCTCGTGAGCGAGCCCTACGACCCCAACAACCTGCTTGATGGTATCTCCCGCGGTTCGACTCTTCAGGTTCATTACGCCAGGGAGAAGGAAAGGGAACACGAGATCCTCGCGCGCCGGTTGCCCCTGACCGGCGGCGACGTTCTGGCGGTGGGCTGCGGAAACGACCCCGGACGGCACCTGTTCCCGTCCCCGGCGTTCCGCATCACGGGCGTGGATCTGGACCATGAGCTGGTGCAAGCCCTTGTAGGAACAGGCGAGCTGGACGAAGGGATCGCAGGCCGTGCCGGCGAGCTTCCGTTCCCGCCCGGGAGCTTCGACGTGGTGCTCTACCGCCTGGTGCTCCATCACGTCGCCTACCAGGGGGAGCTCGCGCCGGCGTTCCGGGAGGCCGCGGCGCTCCTGCGGCCGGGCGGCGCGATGGTCGCGATCGAGCCGGGGCTCTGGCATCCGGTGGGCGCCGGGCTGGCCCTCGCGAACCGCGCCGGTCTCGGCACGCGTGTGCATGGCACGCCGGACGACTTGCCGCTGTCGCCGCGCGCGCTGCGGCGTGAAGCGCGCGACGCCGGCCTCGAGCCCGAGTTGCACACGGTGACATTCGGCTGGCGGCGGCTTCCTCCGCCCCTGCAACGAACATTGCACCGCCTCGATCCACTGGGGTCGCGGCCGCGCCTGGCGCCGCTCGGCCACACCCTGCTGCTCATCGCGCGCAGGACATAGATGGCGAGCCGCTACGACGACGAGCTCTGGGAGCTGGTGCCGGACGACGGCGGGCCGCCGCCGGCCGCCCTGGCGGAGTTCGTGCGAGCGCTGCCGCGCGTGGAGCGGGCGCTGGACCTCGGCTGCGGGAACGGCCGCCTCACCGCCGAGCTGCGGGCGGCCGAGGTGATAGCGGCGGATGTGTCGGCGGTCGCGCTCGAGCGCGCCCGCCGGCGCGTGCCCGGCGCCCGCGCGCTCGAGCTGGAGCCCGACGCCCCACTCCCGCTCGAGGACGCGAGCGTGGACCTCGTGCTCTGCGCGGAGACGATCGAGCACGTGCGGGACGTGCAGCTGCTGCTGTCGGAGGCGCGCCGCGTGCTGCGCCCGGGCGGCACGCTCGCGCTGACCACGCCGGGGCACGGGCGCCTAACCGGGCTGCGCATCCTGGCGCGCGGGTTCGAGGCGTCGTTCGACCCGCTCTCGCCCCACCTGCGCTTCCTGACGGGCCGCTCCCTGAGGGGTCTGCTCGGGGAGATGGGATTCGAGGTCCGCTCGCTGCGGCGGCGGGGCGGCGCCCTGCTCGCGCTCGCCACCAGATAGACGGCGCTCAGCGCCCGCTCTGCGTGACCCGCAGGCGCGAGCGCGCCTCGAGGTACACCTGGCTCGCCTCGGACGAACGCGGATCGAGGTAGAGCGCGCCCCGGATCACCGCGACCGCCCTCTCGGGCCGGTCGGCCGTGCCGAGCTCGAATCGGGCCAGCCGGATCCACGTCTCGGGGTCGCCCGGATACCGCAGCACGGCGCGCTCGAGCGCGTGCCCGGCGGCCTTTTCGTCGCCGGCGGCCGTCGCGGCGGCCGCCTCCACGAAGTACGGCTTCGGCGTCAGGGGATCGGCGTCGGCGGCGTCCTGCGCCTTGGCCACGGCGGCGTCGTACTCGCCCGCGTCGGACAGGTCGATTGCGTCGTTCGACATCTCGTCGGAGGCCTCGGGCTGCCAGATCGCCCAGGCGCACAGCACGGCGGTCACCGCCACGCCCGCCGCCGCGAGCAGGCGCGGAACCGACGGGACGCGCCCCCACGACGGGCCCTCCGTGAGCCCCGGGCCGCCCGGGGTGGCGAGCACCGGGCCGCGGCCGGCGACGTACCCGGCCGCGACCAGCGCGGCGACCGCCGGGCCGGGCACGAACCAGGTCCAATCGATGCCCGACTGAAGGCCGAACGCGATCGCGACGAGCGCCACCGCGACGAAGCCGATCCGCTCGCCGTCCCAGTCCCGGCGTGGGGGCGGGCCGTTGGCCGGCCGCCACGGCCACCGCAGCCGGCGCGGGTAGAGGGCCGTGGTCCTCGCGGCCGCGACCAGCCACGCGATGAGCAGCGCCAGCGTGACCCCAAGCCCGACCAGGCCCATGTCGGCCAGGGTCTGGGGCACGAAGCCGTGCGCGTGGCCCGTGACGGCCGTATCGGTGCGGTGGCGCAGGCGGGCGATGCGGAACGTGCCGGGACCGGTGCCGACCGACGGCCGGTCGTCGAAGACCCTGCCCGCCTCGCGCCAGTACTTGCCGCGCGTGGACGAGGCCGCCGCGATTCGCCCGGCGCCCTCCTGCGGGGCAGTGTCCGTCTCGCTCGTCAGCTCGTCGACGCGGTCGCTGATGGTCCCGCCGATCCCACGGTCGCTGAAGGCCACCGAGGTGAGGAGGACGAGCGGGATCGCGCAGACGACCGCGACCGCCGCGATGCCGATGCGCCGGCGCAGCCGCACGGGCGGCGCGCCGCGGGCCAGGCCGAGGTTGACGGCGAGCCCGGCGGCGAACAGCACCGCCACGAGCAGCAGCAGCAGCAGGCCGAACTCGCCGGCCACGCTCTGCTTGGCTGCCAGCGGCTGGAGGCTCTTCGAGAAGGCGTCCTTCGAGAGCGCCCACGCCCCAACGGCGCCGGCGCCCGCGGCCGGCGCCAGCAGCACCGGAAGGCTGCGCAGGCGGAGCGGCACGAACGCGAACCACACGATCGCCGCGATCCCGGCAGCGGCGAGCGCGCCGCGCGACTGCGTCAGGAGGATCGCGAGGATCGCCAGCCCCATCGCCGGGTATGCCAGTGCACGGGCGACCGTCGCGCCGCCGCGCCTCGACGCGAGCCAGAGGCAGATGGGCGCGCACATCGCCGCCATGGTCGCGACCGCGTTCCAGTACTCGAAGGGCTCGCCGATGCGGTTGGACAGCTCGTTCTCGGCCAGCGCGGCGGGCCACACGCGCGAGGCCAGCGCGTAGCAGACCGTGGCCATGGCCCCGAGCAGTAGCCCCGTCAGGACGACCGGCGCGGCCTGCGGCGCCAGCCGGACGGCCGCCACGGCCGCCACGAACACGGCGAAGTAGGCCAGCGTCCGGCCGGCCTCGATGTACGTGAGCTCGGGGACGATCGACCAGGTGATCGCGATCGCCGTGAGGCCCGCGAGCACCCCGAAGCAGAGCACCGCCGTGCCGCCGTAGAGCGGCCCGCGCCGGCCGTACAGAACGCCGGCGGCGACGACCAGCCCGCCGGCGACGATCAGCAGGACCTCGACTACGGACGTTCTCGTGAGCTCGGTGCCGCCGGCGGCGCCGAAGGCGACGGCCGCAACGGCGCCGCCGAGGACGACAGCGCTAGCGACGGAAGCCCTGCTGCCCCACACGTGGAGGTCGGATCTTCTTCACGAACTGGGACGGCACCTTGGCGAGCGCCGGCAGGCGGTCGCGGAGCGCGTACGCCGCGCCGCCCGCGGCCAGCAGGGCCAGGGCGATCAGCGCGATGAGCAGCGAGGTCGGCATGCTGTTCGCGGAGGTCGCGACGTTGTCGTAGAGGCCGGTCGATCCGGACGGCTTGACGGTCTCGCCGCCCACGTCCACCTCGGGCTTCTCGCGGCTGCCGGCGCTGCCGCCGCCGCTCTGCAGCTCGCTCAGCTTCTGTGCGTCCTTGGCCCGTGCGGCCTGCTCGCGGGGCGAGTTCGGGTTGCCGCCCTCGTCGCCGCGGCCGCCGCCCTTGTCGGACCCGCCCGTGATCGCGCCGCCGATGATCTCGCTGCAGTTCGTGTACTCGTCGAGATCCGAGGGGATCTCGTTGACCGCCCGCTTCAGGTCCTTGTTCGAGTAGTGGTGGTCGAGGTCTCCGTCGTCGTTGCAGTCCCTGATGATCTGGATCGGGCTGGCGGCGGTCGCCGCCGCCGGGATCACCAGCGCGACGAGCACGGCTACGAGCAGAAGCTTGGGTACGGCGCGGATCACTGCGGATTTCCTCCTACGGGCGAGGCTATGCGGACGGCGTGGGCAGGCCGTCGCGACCGCGGCGCGGAGGCTAGCAAGGGCTTCGGCAGCCAAGATCCGCGACCCGTCGGCCGCAACCGTGGAAGTTCTGCCCCGGGTTCCCTCATGCCTAAACGCTTCGACACGGCCCGCTGAGGCAAAGTTGCGGTCCGATGCCGCCCCGAGTGGCCATCCTGCCGCCCGTTCCGGTGCCGTACCGGGAGCCGTTGTTCGCGCGGCTCGCGGAGCGCGGCCGCGTCTCCCCGCGGGTGATCTACCTGTCCGGCGCGCAGCCGGGATGGGACATGCGCGCGGACTGGTTCCCCGACTCGCACTCCTACGAGAGCGAGGTACTGCGCGCCTGGCAGCGGCCGCGCGCCGGGCGCACCCCGGTGACGGTCCCGCGCGGGCTGGGGGCCTCCCTGCGCGCCGCGGCCCCCGACTGCGTGGTCAGCTGGGAGTACGGCCCGGCGACGCTGCGCGCCCTCGGCTGGTGCGCGCCCCGCCGCCGGCCGCTCGTCATCTTCAGCGAGCTGACTCCGGGGAGCGATGCCGAGCTGTCGCCGCCCCAGCTGCGGCTGCACCGGCTGGTGGCGCCGCGGGCGGCCGGGTTCGTTGTGGCGAGCTCGCAGGGCGTCGAGCGGCTCGAGCGCATGGGCGTGGATCGCGCCCGCGTGGAGGTGAGCCTGCAGGCGGCGGACCTGACGGCGTTTCGCTCGGCGGCGATGCGCCGCGAGCCGTCGTCGGCCGGGCCGGTGCGCGTGCTGTGCGTCGGGCGGCTCGTGCCGGACAAGAACCTCGGCACGCTGCTCGAGGCGTTCACGCTGGCCGGGTTCGCGGAGGGCGAGGCGGAGCTGGCCCTGTGCGGCGAGGGCCCGCTCGAGGGCGAGCTGCGCGCCCAGGCCGCGCGGCTGGGCGCATCCGTGCGCTTCCTCGGCTTCGCGGGCACGGAGGAGCTGCCCGCGGTCTACGCCGATGCCGACGTGCTGGGGCTCGTGAGCACCTATGAGCCGTTCGGGGTGACGATGCGCGAGGGCGCCGCCGCGGGACTGCCGCTCGTCTGCACGCGCACCGCGGGCGCCGCGGGCGACGTGGCCGTGGACGGCGAGAACGCGTTGCTCGTCGACCCGCACGACCGGCGCGCGATCGCCGACGCCCTCCGCCGGCTCGTGCGCGAGCCCGACCTGCGCGAGCGACTCGCTGCCGGCAGCCGCGCCGTGACGGAGCGCCATCCGCTCGAGGCGGACGTGGAGGCGTGGGAGCGGGCCGTGCTGCGTGCCTCAGCCCAGAAGGGCCGGTAGCACGCGCTCGCCGACCACGGCCTGCACCGCCTCCGGGCGGTAGGCCGCGAGCAGCTCGGCGGCGCGGCGGCGGTAGGCGCGCACGCGCTCGTCCGGCAGCTCGAACGCGGCCCTCACGGCCGCGCCGAGGTCGGCCGGCGCGAGGCTCCCTGCCACCAGCGCCGGATCGAGCTCGCGCGCCAGCGCCAGCGCCTCGAATGGCCCGCCGGACGGGACCGTGGCGAGCAACGCGCCGTCGGCGAGCGCCTCGAGCGGCGCCTGGCCGAAGTCCTCCCAGCGGGCGCCGCCGACGTACGCCCGCGCGCGGCGCAGGGCCGCGCGGAACTCGGGAGCCGGGACGATCCCCGGCCACTCGACGCCGGGCGGCTCCGGCACCCCCGCGCGGCGCAGGTGTTCGCGCGCCCAGCCCCGGTCGAGCCCGTACACGGCCAGCCGCGCACCGTGTCCCAGGCCGGCGGCGGCCCAGCCGGCGCAGAGCACGTCGAGGCCCTTGGCCTTCGGGTCGGGCACGTA
>DASXAA010000011.1:0-38000 GCA_036407035.1 Thermoleophilaceae bacterium
TCTCGTGAACCTGGTCGTGGAGCCCGAGGAGCTCGAGGAGCGGGTGCTCTCGATGGCGGCCGGGATCGCCGCCAACGCCCCGCTCTCGCTGTCCGGCAACAAGCACGTGATCCGCGCGCTGCGGGACTGGCCGCTGCCGCCCGAGCTCGAGGCCGAGCTCATCGAGCTGCGCGAGTCGTGCTTCCGCTCCGAGGACTTCCGCGAGGGAGTGCGCGCGTTCGCCGAGAAGCGCAAGCCGGTGTGGCGCGGGCGTTAGCCACCGCTCTCCGTCCGACCCCCCACATACCTTGGCCGCGAACGCGTTCCACATGGGGAGGTCCCCGCTTGCCGTCGCTCATCACACCGGAAGAGGCGCTCCGGCTCGGAGAGATCCAGGACCAGGCCAATTTGGAGCAGCTGATCGACCGCGCCTGGCAGGTGCGTCTCGAGCGCTTCGGCGACTCCACGGACATGTGCTCGCTCGTCAACGCCAAGTCCGGCGGTTGCGCGGAGGACTGCGGCTTCTGCGCGCAGTCCCGCTACGCCGAGGCGGACACACCCATGCACGCGATGATGGAGCCGGAGCAGATCCTCGAGCACGCGCGCGCGGCGGAGGCGGCCGGGGCGCACCGGTTCTGCATGGTCACGCAGGGGCAGGGGCTCTCCAAGAAGGACTTCCAGCGCATACTCGAGGGCGCGCGGCTCGTCGCCGAGCGGACGAACCTCAAGCGCTGCGTGTCGATCGGGCACATCTCGGGCGACCGCGCGCGGCAGCTGAAGGACGCGGGCATCCAGCGCGTGCACCACAACGTCGAGACGGCCAAGAGCTACTACCCGGAGGTGTCGACCACGGTGCGCTACGAGGGCCGGCTGCGCACGATCGATGCGGTGCGCGAGGCGGGGCTCGAGACGTGCGTCGGCGGCATCCTCAACCTCGGCGAGACCCCTGAGCAGCGGGTGGAGATGGCGTTCCAGCTGGCCGAGATCGAGCCGACGAGCGTGCCGATCAACCTGCTGAACCCGCGTCCGGGCACGAAGTTCGGCGACAGGGACCTGATGGACCCGTGGGAGGTCGTCAAGTGGGTGGCGATCTTCCGGCTGATCATCCCGGGCGCGCTGTTCCGGCTGTGCGGCGGGCGCAACGAGAACCTGGGGATCGGCGAGCTGCAGCAGCTGGCCGTCAAGGCGGGGCTGAACGGCGTGATGATGGGCAACTTCCTGACCACGCTCGGCTCGGAGCCGGAGCAGGACCGGGCGATGTTCGAGGGGCTCGGGCTGAACGTGGCCCGGCAGGACGACAACGGGTCGAACCCGCGCCCGGACAACCGCTCGGGATGGCTCGAGGGGGAGGCGCCGCGCACGCCGGTGGACGAGCTGATCGACCATCAGGCCGAGGCGAACTTCTGGGACCCGGCCACGCAGCTGCGCCACCGCAAGAAGACGTCGGTGCCGCCGCGGCCGGACGGGGCGCCGAACCGCGGGCTCGACCCCGAGGAGCGGCCGACGGAGGAGATGCCCGCGATCGTCATGGTCGACCCGGCGGAGGCCGCGTGATGAACGAGATCGAGGAACGGCTCGAGGAGATCCGCGGCCGCGGGCTCTACCGCCGGATGCGGGTGGTCTCCGGGCCGCAGGGGCCGCGCGTGCTGCTCGACGGCCGGCCGGTGCTGCTCCTGTGCTCGAACAACTACCTCGGGCTGGCCGACCACCCGCGCGTGCGCGAGGCCGCCGCCGAGGCGGCCATGCGCTACGGGGCGGGCGGCGGCGCCTCGCGGCTCGTGTCGGGCAACATGACGATCCATCGCCGGCTCGAGGAGCAGCTCTGCGAGTTCAAGCGCTCCGAGGCCTGTCTGCTGTTCGGCTCGGGGTACCTCGCCAACTCGGGCGTGGTCTCGGCGCTGGCGCGCGAGGGCGACGTGGTGTTCTCCGACGCCCTCAACCACGCCAGCATCATCGACGGCTGCCGGCTCACGCGGGCGGAGACCTTCGTGTACGACCACCTCGACGTGGACCACCTCGAGTGGGGCCTCCAGCAGGCCGAGGGCCGCGGCAGCCTGATCGTCACCGACGGGGTGTTCTCGATGGACGGCGACGTGGCGCCGCTGCTCGACATCGTCGAGCTGGCGCAGCGCTACGACGCGCGCGTGATGGTCGACGAGGCTCACGGCACCGGCGCGCTCGGGCCGGACGGCCGCGGCGCGGTGGCGGACGCCGGGCTCGAGGACGAGGTCGACGTGATCGTCGGGACGCTCGGAAAGGCGCTCGGCTCGTACGGGGCCTTCGTCTGCTGCGACACGACGATGGCGAAGTACCTGATCAACACCGCGCGCACGCTGATCTTCTCGACCGCGCTGCCGCCGCCGTCGGTCGCGGCGGCGATGGCGGCGCTGGACCTGCTGCGCGAGCAGCCGCGGCGGGTGGAGAAGCTGCAGCGGAACGCGGAGGTGCTGCGGGCCTCGCTGGCCGACGAGGGGGTGCCGGTGCCGGACGGCGGCACGCAGATCGTGCCGCTCGTGGTCGGCGACGCCGGCGACGCCCTGCGCGCCAGCGAGCGCGCGCTCGAGCGGGGCATCTTCGCGCAGGCGATCCGGCCGCCGACCGTGCCCGCCGGCACCTCGCGGCTGCGGCTCGCCGTGATGGCGTCCCATACGAAGTCCGAGCTGCGCGAGGCGGCGAAGGTGCTCGCCACGGTGATCCCGGCGTCGGCCCGGCGCGCGGGGGCGGCCTGGCTGGCCGGCGGAGCGCCGGCCGAGGAGCCGGAGGCGCCGCGCGTGTACGACGGGCTGCGCGACGCGGCGTGAGCGGAGGCCGGGCGAGCGTGGCGCGGCGCGGGGCCACTCCGGGCGTCGCGCGACGCGGCGTGAGCGGAGGCGACCGCTAGCGTGCGCGGCGGCGGGGGTGTCGTTCGGCGGGGGCCCGCCGGACGGCGCGTGCGCTGGTCGCGGGTGCCGCAGCGGGGCCGCGGCCGGGCGTGCTGGAGCGTTCGCCGCTGGCGTCTCGCGCTGCTCCGCTTCTGATGCGCGGCGTGTTTGTGACCGGCACCGACACCGGCGTCGGCAAGACCGTGGTGGCCGCGGCGGTGTGCGCCGCGCTCGCCGCCCGCGGGCTGGCCGTCGCCGCGTTCAAGCCGGCGGTGACCGGGCTCGACGAGCCGGAGGGCGACTGGCCGCCCGATCACGAGCTGCTCGCGCGCTCTGCGAGCGCGGCCCAATCGGCCGAGGACGTGGCGCCGTACCGGTTCGGGCCGCCGCTGTCGCCGCATTACGCCGCCGACATCGCCGGCGAGGCGATCGAGCCGGCGCGGCTCGTGGAGCACGCCCGCGCCGCGGGCACCGCCGCCGAGGCGATCGTGTGCGAGGGCGTCGGCGGCCTGCTCGTGCCGCTGACCCCGGGCTACCTGGTGCGCGACCTCGCTGTGGACATCGGGCTGCCGGTCGTGATCGCCGCGCGCACCGGGCTCGGCACGATCAACCACACACTGCTGACCGTCGAGGCCGCGCGCTCCGCCGGGCTGCGGGTGGTCGGGATCGTGATGACCCCGTGGGGTGACCTGCCCCAGCCGATCGAGCTCTCCAATCGCGGCACCGTGCAGCGACTCTCGGGCGTGCGGGTGAGCGGGCTGCCGCCGACGGACCCGCACTCGCTGGCCGAGGCCGGCGAGGCGCTTCCGATCGACGACTGGGAGTAGCTACGCCGGCGCCTCCGACGCCTTCCGCTCGCGCTCCTGCTGGCGCAGCTCGACGCGCCGGATCTTGCCGGTGAGCGTCTTGGGCAGGTCGTCCACGAACTCGATCTCGCGCGGGTACGCGTACGCCGAGTGCCGCTCGCGGACGTGGCGCTTGATCTCCTCGGCGAGGTCGTCGGACGCGTCGTGTCCCGCGGCCAGCACGATGAACGCCTTGACGATCTCGCCGCGGCGGGCGTCGGGCGAGGCGACCGCGGCGGCCTCCTTGACCGCCGGGTGCTCGACGCAGGCCGACTCGACCTCGAACGGCCCGATGCGATAGCCGGCGGAGATGATCACGTCATCGGCGCGGCCGGCGTACCAGATGTAGCCGTCCTCGTCGGCGCTGGCGGCGTCCTTGGTGTGGAACCAGTCGCCGCCGAAGACCTCCTCGGTGTCCTCCGGGCGGTTCCAGTATCCGATCGGGTAGTGGGGGTTCGACCGCGCCTTGAGGCAGATCTCGCCCCGCTCGCCGGTCGCGACCGGTTGCTCGTCCTCGTCGAGGATCGCCACCTCCCATCCCGGCACCGGAAGCCCCATCGAGCCCTCGCGCACCTCGACGGTCGGGTAGTTGCCGCACAGCGGATAGCTCTCGGTGAGCCCGTAGAAGTCGAGCACGGTCATGCCGTACTGCTGGCGGAACCAGCGGATGACCTCGGGGTTGAGCGGCTCGCCGGCTGAGCAGGTGATCCTGAGCTGGTCGAGCGGGTAGCGCTTGCCGGCGTCGGCGACGCCCGTCATGGCGCGGAGCGCCGTCGGGGTCGTGAACATGTTCTGCACGCCGTGCTTCGAGAGGAAGCGCAGGTGCTCCTCGGGGTCGTAGCCGCCCTTCCGCGCCTGCACGAGCGCGACTGCGCCGTAGCGCCACGGTCCGAGCAGCGGGCAGATCCCGGCCGCCCAGGCCCACTCGCCCGACCCGTGGAAGAGCTCGCCGTCCCGCACGTCGTGGCAGAACTCGAACTCCTCGTGAGCGAGCAGGTAGCGGTGCGCGTGGAGGATGCCCTTGGCCAGGCCTGTGGTGCCGGACGAGTAGTAGAGCTGCGCCGGGTCGTCGGCGGAGGTGTCGACGGCGGAGTAGCGGTCGCTCGCCTGCTCGACGGCCTTGTCGAAGTCCACGTCGGCGGACTCGGCCCCGCCGCCGATCACGAACACCTTCTCGACGACGCCCTCCGGGATGCGGTGCCGGTTGGCCGCGTCGGTGACGACCGCCTTCGCCTGCGAGTCGCGCAGCCGGTGCTCGATGCCCTCGTCGCCGTAGAGCACGGACATCGAGAGCAGGATCGCCGCGCGCTTGTAGGTGCCGATGAACACGGCCGCGGTCTCCGGCAGCGAGGGCAGGAGCGTGGCGACGCGGTCGCCACGCTCGACCCCGTTCGCCTCGAGCGCGTTCGCGAACCGGTTCGACAGGTCCTGGAGCTCGCCGAACGACACTCGCCGCTCATTCCCCTGCCAGTCCTCCCAGACCATCGCGAGGCGGTCGCGCTCGTGCTTGTCGCACACGTCCTGGGCGATGTTGTAGCGCTCGGGCACGTCCCAGCTGTGCGCGGCGCACATCTCGTCGTACGAGCCGACGTCGTACTTCCTGAACGTCATCGTTCGCCTCCTCTGTGCTGGGCGTGCCGGCGGCGGTAGCGTCCGTCACGTGGATCCGCGCACCTTCATACCACCGCGGAGGGTGGCAGTGCCAGATCCGCCGCGGGTCGGGGAGCGGGCCCCGGACGACCTTGCCGCCGGCGGCGCGGCCGTGGTGGCGTTCCTGCGGCACGTGGGGTGCCCGTTCGCGGAGGCGACGATGGTGGCGATGCGGACCGAGGCGGAGCGGTGGCCGGAGTTGGAGTGGATCGCGGTCAGCCAGGGCACGAGCGCCGCGACGGACTCGTGGTGCGAGGCCGTCGGCGGCTGCGGCGGCGTGAGGGTGGTGGCCGACCCGGAGCGGTTCGCGGCCTGGGGCCTGGGCCGCTCGGGGCTCGGCCACTTCATGGGACGGCGCTCGCTGAGGTCGGCGGCGCGCCTGGCCCGCTCGGGGATCCGGAACCGACACCCGAGCGGCAACCGCTGGCGGCCCGCCGGGACGTTCGCGGTGGACGCCGAGGGAGTGGTGCGGTGGCGCCACCTGCCGGAGCACGCGGGGGAGCTGCCGGACTTCGGAGCGGCGGCGGGGGCCGCCGGCGGCGCTCGGGGATAGGCGAACGACGGGCAGTGGGTCGGGCGGGGCGGTCGGCTTCGGCGGGGGGAGTCCGGCAAGCGTCCTACTTAGGTGCCCCAGTGGGGCACTTGGATAGGACGGTGGACGTTTCGTCGAACACCCCCTCATTGCCGCCGTAAGCGCCCGCGCCCGCGCCAACCTGGCGAGCGACAGCGGCCCTACCCCGCCCCGAACCGCCCCGCCGCCAGCTCCGCCGGCACGGCCTCGCCCCGCCCCAGCATGGCGTCCACCGCCACGCGCGCCGTCGCCGGGCCGGTCGACATTCCCCACGGGCCATGGCCCGCGGCCACCCATAGCCCGTCCACCCCGGGCAGCTCGCCCACCAGCGGCCTGCCGTCGAACGACTGTGGTCGCGCGCACGCCCGGGTGCCCGTCACGCGGGCGCCTGCCACGGCCGGCACGAACTCGCGGCCGCGCTCCACGAGGCGCTCGACCCAGTCGCCGGGCACGGGCTCGCTGGTCAGGAACGTGGAGCCCAGGCTGCACAGCCCGTCGGCGGCCACCAGGCTGAACAGCGTCCCCGGCTCGCCCGAGTGCACGGAAGACACGTCCGACTCCTCCAGCACGTTGCGCGGCGCGTCCTCCAGCTCCAGCTCCACCACCACGCCCCACACGGGCGCGATCGGCCGCCAGACACCGGTCGTGTCCACGGTCTCGGGCGTCCACGGCCCGGCCGTCACGAGCACCGCGCCCGCCGGCCGCCGCACGCCGCCCGCGATCACCCCGCGCGCGCGTCCCGAGCCGACCCACGGCCACGCCAGCTCGTCCTCGTGGAACACCGCCCCGCGCGCGTGCGCCGCCCGCGCGTACGCGCGCGTGGCCGCGGCGGGCCGGATCGGGTAGCCGGTCTCGATCCGGCACGCGGTCAGGCCGTCGGCGAGCATCGGCTCGGCCGACCGCAGCTCCTCGCCCTCCAGCAGCTCCGGGCGCAGCTCGGGCACGAGGCTCTCGATCTGGCTCGTCTCCTCCGCGAGCGCGGCGCGCTCCCCGCCCACCATCATCACGCCGGCCGGCTCGTCGGGGAAATCGAGTCCCTCGAGCGCTTGGTAGAGCAGCACGGTCTCCACGTGGAGCTCGGCCAGCACCGGGTCGAACGGATGCTGGATCGAGCCGGAGTTGCGCCCGCTCGCCGCGCCCGCGACCTCGCCCCGCTCGAAGACCTCCACCGACACGCCCGCCTCGGCCAGGAGCGCCGCGGCGACGCACCCGACGATCCCACCGCCGATGATCGCCACGTCGCGCGCGCGGCTCAATCGTCGCCCCCCGCCGCGTAGTCGAGGATCGACTTGTCCACGAGCCACTCCACGGGCGCCTTGTCGTCGGTGTACACCTGGCCCCCAGGCAGCGGCGGGCTGAGCTGCGCCGCCGCCTCGACGGCGGTCGGCCGCAGCGCCGCCGGCAGCGACCCCACGGCCGCTCGCAGCCGCGCCGCCGAGAGCGGACCCTCGCCGGCCACGAGCAGCGTGTTCGTGCGCCGGATCGGGTCGCGGAGCAGGTGCGGGAAGACCTCACGCATAGTCGCGCTGAGCGCCTTCTCGAGCCCGTCCTCCCCCCTCGGATGCCCGACGTTCACCACCACCACACCGCCGGGCGCCAGCCGGTCGCGCACGAGCTCGAAGAACTCCACTGTCGTGAGGTAGAAGGGGATGTACGGCTGGCGATAGGCATCGATCGAGACGGCGTCGTAGCGCGCGTCGGTCCGGCGCATGAACGGCCGCGCGTCCTCGTCGTACACGTGCAGGCGCGGGTTGTGCATGTCGAAGTAGCGCCGGCCGATGTCCGACAGCTCCGAGTCGATCTCCACGCCGTCCACGCGCGTGCGGGGGAAGAACGTCTCGTACAGCCGCGACATCGTGCCGGCCGCGTTGCCGAGGATCGCGACCCGCCGCGGCGGCTCGCGCGGCCCGGCGAACGGCAGCACCACGTGGCCGTCCCAGTAGTTGCCCGTGAGCGCGGTGCCCGGGCGGTAGAGGGAGTGCTCCGCGTGCCCCTCGTTCAGCTCGAGCTCGCGCGTGCCGTCGGGGCGCTCGATCACGCGCGCATACTGGTACTCGGTCTCGGTCTCGTAGATCACGCGGCCGTCGTCGGTCTGCGCCTTGAGCGTCCCGACGGGCAGCGCGATCAGCGCCGCGATCCCGGCTGGGGCCAGCGCCCAGCGCCGCAGCGGGCGCAGCCCGGTCACCGCCACCAGCGCGATCGCCAGGGCGAACACCAGGAACGTCCGCCGCGTGCCGATCAGCGGGATGAACAGCAGCGCCGAGGCGAGGGTGCCGACGAGCGACCCCGCCGTGGACAGGGCGTAGAGGCGGCCGGCCACCGTGCCGGCCTCCTCGACCTTCGACACCGCCAGGCGGAGCGCGTAGGGCGAGACCGCCCCGAGCAGCAGCACCGGCACCGCGACCAGCACAAGCACCGCGAGCAGCGAGCCGATGAAGGCGCCGGCGGAGATCTCGTCGAGCGCGTCGACCGCCACGTCGAGCAGCGGGTCGGCCGCGAACGGCACCGCCGCCAGCAGCGCCGCGGCGGTCAGCGCGAGCAGGCAGAGACCGCGCATGTGCGGATGGCGGTCGGCGAGCCGGCCGCCCAGCCAGTAGCCGAGCGACAGCGCCACGAGCACGACTCCGATCGTGTTCGCCCAGATGATCGTGGACGCCCCGAAGTACGGCGCGAGCAGGCGGACGGCCGCGATCTCGGCGCCCAGGGAGCCCGTCCCGACCACGAAAACCAGCAACGGCAGGGGCGGCATCTACGTCCTGAAGATAGTGGTGCGGCGCCCTACGGGCCGGTCCACGTGCCGGCGTAGCACGGCCCGGCTCCGCAGACGTTCACCACGCGGCCGCCGATCCTGAGGAAGTCCGACTTCTGCTGCCGCGCGGTCGCCATCGAGCGCGGGGCGCTGTGCGGGTCGTCGCCCTCCCGCGGCGGCACGTTCTCGACCGGCGGCGGCGGCGTGCCCACGGTCTCGCCGTTCTCCGTGCGCACCGGGCCGGTGTCCCACCAGACGAGCGCGGACCCGCTGTAGGGATAGCTCGAGAACGTGCGCAGGCCGAAGAGCGGCTGCCGCAGCGGCGAGCGCCCAGGGTCGAGCGCCGGAACACGGACGCGGGCGCCGATCGTCCGCGCCATGTTCAGCGCGGTCAGGTTCGCCACCTGGTGGTCGCCGAACGCGACGTGCATCAGCACCCTGTGCCTCGGCGTGTTCGGCAGCGGGTCGGTCGTCATGTGCTGCGCGTAGCCGTCGGCCTCGCCGCGGTCCCAGAGCAGCTGGATCAGCGAGAGGAACAGCTGCCGGTCGAGCTGCCTCGGGTAGTTCGGGTAGATCAGGGCCGCGTAGCTGTCGAAGTCCACGCTCCGCTGCAGCAGCGTCGAGTAGTTCATGCCCGGCACGCCCAGCACGGCGTGGTCGAAGTCGGGCGCGACGGCGGTCAGACCGCCGCCCATGATCCCGCCCTGGCTGTTGCCGTCGTAGAAGAGGCGCCGCCCGTCGATCAGGCTCTGGCCGTTCTTCTGGAAAGCCGGGTTCGAGCCGAAGCCCTGCGGATGGATCATCGCCCGGCCGAGGTAGAGCATGTTGAGATAGCCCTGTTGCATCCGGTCGGACAGGGTGTTGAACAGCGACAGATCGCCGAGCGCCTTCACCACCTGCGGGACGTCCTCTGTCGAGAAGCCCGCCCAGGCGGTGGCGCAGAAGACGAACCGGTGCTCGTTGCCCATCGCCTTGACGTTGCCGGCGTCGATCTCGTCCGGGTCCCCGAGCAGGCCGTGGCCGTACAGCGCGGGCCGCGCCACGACCCCCGGGTCGAGCACCGAGCGCGGGATGTTGCAGACGAACCTCGCCGTGGTCGTGCCCATCCGGCGCGGCAGGCCGCGGCGGTCGAGCGCGAAGCGGCCGCCGGGCGCGCAGCCGTTCGTCAGGTAGCAGGGCACTGTGAGCGTGCCCTCCACGTGCCGCGCGACGCGGTCGTCCTGCGCCGGACTGAAGTCCGTCGCGGAGGTGACCGTGAACGCCGGCGAGCGGCCCTGCACCTTCAGGTCGCGCAGGTTGCGGTCGCCGAGGGCGCGGAACGCGTCGTCGCGGATGTGGAGGATGCGCCCGGCCAGGCTGCGCTCGCTGGCGACCGTGAAGTCCCAGGCGAGGTAGAGCTGCTTGCGCCTGATCCCCTCGCGCTTCAGCGACCGGAAGATCGACTCGTAGTGCCCGCGGCGGCGCTCGATCGCCTTCGAGCGGGTGCGAATCCGGTCGCGGTAGATGCGGAACCCGCGGCCGGCCTTGATCGTCCTGCCGCGCGCGGTCTTCAGGTTGCGCAGGGCGACGATGTAGCGCTGGCCCTCCTCGAAGTTGCGCGCCGGACGGATGATCAGCACGCGCTCGCGCGGGTTCGTCGGGTTCACGTCGATCTCGGCCCACACCGGATGGCGGTCGCCGGTCTTCGCGTTGATGACCACGATCGGCGCCTTCGGTGCCAGGTAGCGGCCGATGTCGGTCTGGCCGGCGACGCGGCTGCGGGCGAGCGCGCGCTCGCTGTCGAGGCCCGGCACCTTGGTCAGCAGCATCGAGCCGGGGCTGAAGCCGTCGGCGCGGTTCATGTCGGTCGGGTCGATCGGCTTGCCGGCCTTGTTGCGCGGCGTCGCCGAGCGCAGGAGGTGGAGCCGCCGC
This sequence comes from Thermoleophilaceae bacterium, assembly GCA_036407035.1. Lineage (GTDB taxonomy): Bacteria > Actinomycetota > Thermoleophilia > Solirubrobacterales > Thermoleophilaceae > JACVRW01. Next base: position 10,567 of record DASXAA010000011.1, read on the forward strand.
CCGGTGGCGGTGCTCTTGTCGCGCTTCGTGAACGCGTCGTTCGGCCACGGGAAGAGGCAGACGGCCGGGTCGACGAGGTCGCACCCGGGCTTGACGTTCACCCCCGCGACGCGCTTGGCGGAAGCCGTGGCCGGAAGCGCCACTGCGACCAGCGCGACCGCCGCGACGGCTGCGAGTCCCCTCTTCACGGCGCGGGATAGTAGCTGGCGGATTCCGACCTGCACGCGGATTAGCCTGGCCGCATGGATCTCGCCGACGCCGATCGCACTTTCCTCTGGCACCCGTTCACCCAGCAGCAGGGCTGGGTCGAGGAGGATCCGGTGATCGTCGAGCGAGCCGAGGGCACGGACCTCTTCGACGCCTCCGGGCGGCGCTACATCGACGGCGTCTCGTCGCTCTGGTGCAACGTCCACGGGCACCGGCATCCGCGGATCGACGCCGCCGTGCGGGCACAGCTCGACCTCGTCGCGCACTCCACGATGCTCGGCCTGAGCCATCGTCCCGGGATCGAGCTGGCGGAGCGGCTGGTGGAGATCGCGCCGCCCGGCCTGACGCGGGTCTTCTACTCGGACTCGGGCTCGACAGCCACCGAGATCGCGCTCAAGATGGCGTACCAGTACTGGCACCAGCGCGGCGAGCGGCGCACCCGGTTCATCGCCCTGCGCGACGCCTACCACGGCGACACGATCGGCTCCGTCTCCGTCGGCGGCATCGACCTCTTCCACTCGCTCTACCGGCCGCTCCTGTTCGACACGCTCAAGGCCGAGCCCGGCGACGCCGCCCAGATGGAGTCGCTGCTGGCCGAGCACGGGGGCGAGGTGGCGGCGGTGATGATGGAGCCGCTCGTGCAGGGGGCGGCCGGGATGCTGGTCCACCCCGAGGGCTACCTGCGGGCGGTGCGCGAGCTGTGCGACCGGCACGGGGTGCCGCTGATCCTGGACGAGGTCGCGACCGGCTTCGGCCGCACCGGGACGATGTTCGCCTGCGAGCACGAGGGCGTGGCGCCCGACCTGCTGTGCGTGGCGAAGGGCCTCACGGGCGGGTACATGCCGCTGGCCGCGACGCTCGCGACCGAGCGGATCTACGAGGGCTTCCTCGGCGAGTTCCACGAGCTGCGCACGTTCTTCCACGGCCACACGTACACGGGCAACCCGCTGGCGTGCGCGGCGGCCATCGCCACGCTCGACGTCTTCCGCGAGGAGCGCACGCTCGAGCGGCTGCAGCCGAAGATCGAGCTGCTCCGCGAGCTGCTCGAGCCGGTGGCGGCGCTGCCGGCCGTCCGCGAGGTGCGCCGGCGCGGGTTCATGGTCGGGATCGAGCTGGAGGACTTCCCGCTCGAGACGCGGATGGGCCACCGCGTGACGCTCGAGGCACGCGCCCGCGGGGCGATCATCCGGCCGCTGGGCGACGTGGTCGTGCTGATGCCGCCGCTCGCGATCTCGGAGGCGGACCTGACGCGCCTGGTGGCGATCACCGCCGAGGCGATCGAGGCGGCGACGGCGGGCGCGCAGGGGCTGGCCGAGGCGGCCTAGGGCTCTCGCTTCTCGGGGGGTCCGTCCACGGACCCCGCCTTGTCTGTGGCCGGCTCCGCTCGGGAGTCGCCTCTCGCCTCCGGCGCTCGCCTTCGTTCAAGCGCTCACTGCAGCAACCAGGGGTGCGCGGCCCGGTGCGCCGCGGCAACCAGGCGCCCGGTGCGCGGCGGCAATCAGGCGCCCTCCGCGGCCGCTTGTTACGCGCGAGCCCACTCGTGTGTGACGCGCGGACGACGCGTTTTGGCACGCGCGTGTTACGGGAGCGCCCGGCGGCCGAGTGTGGCGGGTTTGAGTCAACCACTGGTTGACTAAAACGCGCCACGCTCGCCGGGCGCGCGGTCCGCCACCGCAGCGGGCCAGCGGGCCGGCGCACCGGCGCAGACGGGTCCTTACCCAGCCGGTCGCCGCGGGGACCCGAACCTCGCCCAACGAACAGGCGAACGGCGGGCCGGCCTAACCCTCGTATGGCTCGAAGTCCCGCTTGCGGGCGCCGCAGACCGGGCAGAACCAGTCGTCGGGGATGTCCGCGAAGGCGGTTCCGGGCGGGATTCCGCCGTCGGGGTCGCCCTCTGCCGGGTCGTATATGAACCCGCACGACGTGCAGATCCATTGCTGGTTCTCGCTCACGGCGCGGGAAGACTAGCGACAGGGGCGCGGACCTGACCACTCGCCGCTCGGGGCCGACGGCCCCCGGCGATAGGCTGCGCCCGTGCGTGCGGACCGCCCCCCGCCCGGCGAGGAGTTGAACCTGGGCGAAACCACGCCGGCTCGCGAAGCGGCCTGCCTGATCCTGCTGCGCGACTCCCCGGACGGCGCCGAGGTGCTGCTCGTGCAGCGCAATCCGGAGCAGCGCTTCATGGGGGGCGCCTGGGTGTTCCCGGGCGGCGCCGTGCACGCCGAGGACGCCGACCACCTGGCGACCGCCGTCCGCGAGCTGGAAGAGGAGGCCGGTATCCGGCTCGACGACCCGAGCACCGCCGTGCCGTTCTCGCGCTGGATCACTCCTGCCGAGGTGAAGACCCGCTTCGACACCTGGTTCTTCGCCGCGGCGGCGCCCGTGGCCGCCGTGGCGAACCCCGACGGCGAGGAGTGCGTGGCCGCCCGCTGGATGCGACCGGCGGACACCCTCGCCGCGGGCGCGCGCGACGAGCTGATGCTCGTCTTCCCGACGATCAAAAACCTCGAGCGCCTCGCGCGATCGGGCACGGTCGAGGAGATCCTGGACGAGGCGCGCGCCCAGGAGGTCACGCCTGTGCAGCCGCGCGTGGTGCTGCGCGAGGGCTCGGCGCACGTCGTTCTCCCGGGGGAGCCCGGCTACGACGACTGACGCGACGCCGTTCCGCCCGGCGCAACCCCGGCGCCCGAGGCTTGTTTCTAGGAACGTGGTGAGGCGCAGCGTCGTCATATTCGTCGCAGCGACGGCCTTCCTGTCCGTACTCGGGGCGGTCGCGCTGGCGGACACCCTGATCGGCACCGACGGCTCCGACGAGCTGCCCGGCACCGCGCTGCCGGACCAGATCTACGGTGAGGCCGGCGACGACGACATCGCGGGCGGCGACGGCGCCGACTACCTCGAGGCGGGGTCCGGCAACGACTCGATCGACGGCGGCGGCGGCGTGGACCTGCTCATCGCAGGCACCGGAGACGACAGGGCCAACGCGGGCCCCGGCAACGACGTGGTGTACGCCGGCGCCGGCGACGACCTCGTGACCGGCGACGAGGGCGCCGACACGCTTTTCGGACAGGCCGGGACCGACCGCCTGTTCGGCGGGTCCGGTCGCGACCGCATCTACGCGAGCCTCGGCGAGGACTTCGTCGCCGCCGGATCGGGCGCGGACCGCGTGAGCTCGGACGAGGGCAACGTCACGGTCATGGGCGGCGGCGGCAACGACGTGATCACCCTGTCGGGCGGCGACGTGCAGGTGCAGGGCGGCAGCGGCGGCGACCGCATCCGCACCGGTGACGGCGACGACACGGTCGGCGGCGGGCGCGGCGGGGACTCGATCGCCTCCGGCGCCGGCGACGACCTGATCACGGTGCGCGACAACCGCCGCGACGTCGTCCGCTGCGGACCGGGCCACGACGCTGTGGAGGCGGACCCGTCAGACACGCTCTCGGGCTGCGAGGACGTGACGACCGGCGGGCTCCTGCCCGGACGACGGGGCCGCGGACGCCGGTAGCATCGCAACGCGTGGGTGAGCCACGCGCGCACATCGCCGTGCTCGGCGATCGCAACCTCGAGTACGTGACGCACCGCGAGCTGGACGCCGCGCTCGCGCTCCTCCCGGCCTGGGCCGATGGCCGCTGGGTTGCCACGGACTCGCCCGCCGCCCGCTCGCTCGACGGCGCCGACGGCGTGTGGGTCGTCTCGGGCGGCCCCTACCGCGACGACGCCGCCGTCTACGCCGCGATCCGCCGGGCGCGCGAGAGCGGTCTGCCGCTGCTCGGCACCTGCAGCGGGTTCCAGTACGCCGTCGTGGAGTTCGCCCGCGACGTCGCCGGACTCGACGCGGCGCACGCCGAGAGCGAGCCCGGCGCCGAGACCCTCGTGGTCGACCGGCTCTCCTGCAGCCTCGTCGGCGAGACGAGGGAGGTCACCTGCGTGCCCGGCACGCGGCTGGCCGAGATCTGCGGCCCCGAGCCGTTCACGGGCTTCCACTGGTGCAGCTTCGGGCTGTCGGAGCGCTACCTCGGCGATCTCACCGCCGCCGGCCTCGTGGTCTCCGCCCGCGCGACGGACGCGGGCGTGGAGGGCGTCGAGCTGCCGGAGCACCCGTTTTTCATGGCGACGCTGTTCCAGCCGCAGGTGGGCTCGAGCGAGGGCCGCCCGCTGCACCCGCTGATCTTCGCCTTCCTCGAGGCGGCGCGGCGCGCCGGAGTGCCCGCGATCGGGTAGAACCCCCTCATGGCGGACCAGGGCCTGACCGTCGCAATGACCGGGCCTACCGGCGACCTCGGCCTCGGGATCGTCGACGCGCTCGAGCGATCGCGCTCGGTGAGGCGCATCGTGGGGATGGCCAGGCGGCCGTTCGATCCCGCCGAGCGGCGCTGGCGCAAGACCGAGTACCGCCAGGGCGACGTGACCGATGGCGCCGGCGTTCGCGACCTGGTGAAGGGCGCCGACGTGGTCGTGCACCTCGCGTTCGCGATCCTCAGCGCGAGCGACGCCACGCGCGAGCTGAACGTGGAGGGCTCGCGGCGCGTGTTCGAGGAGTCGGCCAAGGCGGGCGTGGAGCGGATCTGTTACGCGTCGAGCGTCGCCGCCTACGGCTTCCACGACGACAACCCGGACTGGCTGACCGAGGACGTGCCGCCGCGCGGCTCGCCCGAGCATCCCTACTCGGCGCAGAAGGCTGAGGTGGAGTCGGTGCTGAGCGACGTGCTGCGCCGCCGCCGCAAGACGACGGCGTGGGTGTTCCGGCCGTGCATCGTCGCCGGACCCGAGGCGCGCACGCTGCTGGAGGAGATCCCGTACTTCCGCCTGAGCGAGGCGATGCCCGACGCCGTGGCCCGCCTGCTCGGCTCGGTGCCGGTGCTGAAGCCGGTGATCCCCGACTCCGGCGTGCGCTTCCAGCTCGTGCACGAGGCCGACGTGGCGAGCGCGTTCGTCGCCGGGGTGCGCGGCGTCGGCGAGCCCGGCCCGTACAACCTCGCGGGCGGCGGCACGCTGACCGTCTCCGAGCTCGCCGACGCGCTCGGCTGGTACTCCGTCGGCGTGCCGCGCGCGGCTGTCGAGGCGACCGCCGAGGTCGTCACCCGCCTGCCGCTGACGCCCGACTCGGTCGCATGGCTGCACGCCGTCCGCAAGCCGGTGCTGATGCGCACCGAGCGGGCGCGCAAGGTGCTGCGCTGGCGCCCCAAGCACACGTCGCTCGCCACGTTGCGCGAGATGGTCTCGGCGCACCGCGCCGACACCGCCGTGCGCTGACTAGAGCGCGCGGCGGTACAGCTGCGCGTAGTCCTCCTCCGACACCTCGCGCGGGTTCAGCAGCGTGGTGCCGTCGCCCATGGCCCCCTCGACCAGCCCCGGGATGCCTTCCTCCGGCACGCCCACCTGCGACAGGCGCGTCGGCAGGCCGAGCCGCGCGACGAGGTCCCCGATCCAGCTCGCGAGCGCGTCCGCCATCTCGGCCGCCGGCCCGCCGGACTCGACTCCGAGCAGCTCGGCGACGTCCCGGTAGCGGTCGGCGATGTCGTCGCCGCCCTCCGCGTTGAAGCGGATCACGTGCGGCAGGTGGATCGCGTTCGCCACCCCGTGCGGCACGCCGAACTGCGCGCCGGCCGGATGCGACATCGCGTGCACCGACCCGAGCGAGATCGTGATCGCGATGTTCGCCGCGATCAGCATGTTTCCGCGCGCGTCCTCGTCCTCCGGCCCGTTCTCGACCGCCCGCCCGATGTTGTCCCGGATCATCCGCAGCGCGTGCAGCGAGCGGGCGTCCTGGTGGGGGCTCCAATCGGCTGAGACGTAGCCCTCGATCGCGTGCGTGACCGCGTCCATGCCGGTCGCGGCCGCGACGCCCGGCGGCAGCGTGCGGGTGGTGTCCGGGTCGATGATCGCCAGCCGCGGAAAGAGCGGGAAGTCGGCGATCTCGAGCTTCACGCGCTCGCGCTCGTCCTTGATCACGGCCGCCATCGACACCTCGGAGCCGGTCCCGGCGGTCGTCGGGATGCACGCGAGCGGGGCGATGTCGAGCGGCCGGCCCATGCCGTCGTCCTCGCGCGGCATGAGGAAGAAGCCCTCCTGCTCGCGGGCGTCGCCGCCGTGGGTGAACACGGCGTCGGCGACCTTGGCCGTGTCCATCACGGAGCCTCCGCCGACGGCCAGGAACGAGTCCGCGCCCGCCTCCTTCGCCGCGGCGGCGCAGCGGTCCACGACGTCGGTCGAGGAGTCCTGCGGCACGTCGTCGAAGACGCCCGCGACCTCGAGCCCCCCGTCCAGCACGCCCGTCTCCACGCGCTCGACCAGTCCGGTCTCGCGGATCACCTTGTCGGTGACGAGGAAGACGCGGTGGGCGCCCTCCTTCTGGAACTCGAACCCGGCGGAGCCGAGCAGGTCGCGCCCGGCGATCACCCGGGTGGTCGACGCGTACTGGTAGAAGTCCTTGAAGCCCGCGAGCTGCGGGCGCTCGAGCGCGTCCGCCGGGTCCACCTCCGTCATGCGGTCTCCAGCAGGTCCTCGCGGCCTGCCTCGGAGAGCATCGCCCGATAGCGCGGGAAGACCGGCTTCACGAGCGGCACCAGCTTGAGGATCTTGGCGACGGGTCCCTTGGCCTTCATCTGGCCGCGCGCGAGCGCCACTGTCACGTTCACCTTGCCGAGCCAGAACTTGTGCGCCGTGTCGGCCTCCATGCTCATCACGACCTCGGGCTCCATCTCGGTCTCGCCGCAATCCACCGTGCCCTCCTCGCCCTCGATGAGCTTCACGGTGATGACCGAGTCGGGGTTCCGGTACTGGTACTGGACGATCGTGTTGGCCCGGCGGAACTTCGGGGCCAGCTCCTCGTCGGCGGCCAGGTCCTGGAAGAGCTTCCCAATGTACGCGTAGACCTCGTCCGCGTCCTTGAAATACGCCAAGTTCGATCCCTCCTTAGGGGCAGATGCGGGGGGATTGTGGCAGTAGGCCGCTGCTAGCGCTCGCGGACGAGCAGCGTCTGCGCGGCTCGGCCGATCCGCCCCCGCTCGTCCCAGAGCGAGGTGTCGGCCAGGCCGATCCCGCTCGCCTCCGGGTAGGTGACCGAGTCGAGGCAGACCCATTCGCCCGCCGGCATCCGGTGCAGGTGGACGGACAGGTCCGTGTTGATGAAGAGGAAGCGGCGCCAGTCGAGCGTCGCGCTCACGCCGTTGCCGGAGTCCGCGACCACCAGCACGCGCATGAGCGGCGACGGCTCCTCGCCCTCCACGAGCGGCACGCGCATGCGCATCCAGACGGTGGCGGGGCCGGATTCGACGAAGGCGCCGCGCACGAAGCGGTACTCCACTCCGGTGTGGTAGCCGGCGTCGACGCCGGTCGGGAAGAACTCGCCGGGGCGGCCGTGCTTCGGCCCGAGCGGCGGCTCTTCCGCCGGCGGCTCGGGGTCCAGGGCGACCTCGCGCGTCCGCAGCCGCCACGCGCTCGCCCGCATCACCTCGCCGTCGGGGCCGCTCAGCGAGGCCTCGATCAGCTCGACGCTCCGCCCCGGGCGCACAACGCGCGCCGACACGCTCAGGGGCTCGAGCGGGACGGGCCCGAGGATCTCGAACGTGATCCGCCCCACCTGCCCGCCGTCGACCGGCTCGCAGCGCTCGATCGCCCTGCCGAGGAGCGCGGCGGGCGGGCCGGCGTGCTGGGCGTCCGGGTCCCAGGGCCCTCGCGTGAGCTCGGTGGGCACGAGCCGGTCACCGTCGGCGAGGTAGAAGGCAGCGGACATGGCGGCGCATGGTAAGAGGTAGCCTCTCGCGCCCATGCAGGCCGTGACCTTCCAGGCGCCGGGAGAGGTGCGGGTGGAGGAGAAGCCCGAGCCCGAGCTGGTGGACCGCTACGACGCGATCGTGCGCGTGGAGGCAACCGGCGTGTGCGGCTCGGACCTCCACATCTACCACGGCCGGATCGCGATCGAGCCGGGCTTCACGATCGGCCACGAGTACGTCGGCACGGTGCTCGCGACCGGGGACGGCGTGACCGAGGTGTCGGAGGGGGACCGTGTGCTCGGCTGCTTCCTGTGCGCCTGCGGGCGCTGCTTCTTCTGCCGCCGCGGCGACTTCCACAAGTGCGACCGCAGCCGCGTGTTCGGCCACGGCAAGACGCTCGGCTCGCTGCCGGGCGCGCAGGCCGAGCAGTTGCTCGTGCCCTACGCGAACCTCACGCTGCGCCGCGTGCCGGATGGCATGTCCGACGACGTCGCGCTGTTCGCGGGCGACGTGATGGGCACCGGCTGGCACGCCGTGAGCGAGGCGGGCATCCGCCCCGGCGACACCGCCGCCGTGCTCGGCCTCGGGCCCGTCGGGCTGTGCGCCGTGCAGGCGGCCCGCGCGGCCGGCGCGACCAAGGTGATCGCGATCGACTCCGTTGAAGAGCGCCTGCGGACGGCAGAGGCGCTGGGCGCCCAGCCCGTGCACCTCACAGAGGAGGATCCCGGCGCGGCCGTCAAGGAGGCCACCGGCGGGCGTGGCGTGGACGCGGCGATCGAGGCGGTCGGCCACCCGGACGCCCTCGAGATGGCCTGCCGCGCCACCCGCAAGGCCGGCACGGTGTCCGCCATCGGGGTGTACGCCGAGCGCGTGCAGGTGCACATGGGGATCGTGTGGATCAAGTCGCTGACGCTGAAGAGCGGGCAGGCCAACGTGATCGCCCACGTGGATCGCGTGATGGCGATGATGGCCGCCGGCGTGCTCGACCCAACGCCGCTCGTCACGCACCACATGTCGCTCGCCGACGCGCCGGAGGCCTATGAGGTCTACGACCGCCGCGAGGCGCTGAAGATCGTGCTGACGCCATGAACGACCCCAGGATCGACGTCGGCATGCGCGCCCAGCTCGAGGCCCGCGCCCGGATCCTCTCCGCGGGCGCGCGCCCGCTCGGCTGGAAGGTCGGCTTCAACCTGCCCCAGATCCAGGAGCGCCTCGGGATCGACGCCCCGCTCGCGGGGTTCCTGACCAGCGCCGCGCTGATCGAGGACGGGGCCACCTATGCGCTCGGGGGCGCGCCCACCGTCGTGGAGCCGGAGGTGGCCGTGGAGATCGGCGACGACGGGCAATCGATCGCGGCGCTGCTGCCGGCCCTCGAGGTGGCCGATCCGCCCGACCTGTCGCTCGACGTGGCGACGATCCTCGCCGGCAACATCTTCCACCGCGCCGTGGCCTTCGGACCGCGGGTGGAGACCGCGGCTCCCGGCGCCGCGCGCGTGCTGCTGAACGGGCAGGAGCGGGACTCGGTCCCGGCGGACGCGGCCGGCGCCAACCTCGAGGCGATGGTCGAGGCGATCACGCGGCGCCTGGTGGACGCCGGCGAGACGCTGCGACCCGGCGACCGCATCATCACGGGGGTGCTGGCCCCGCCGCCCGAGGTCGAGGCGGGCGACCGCATGCGCCTGGAGCTCGACTCGGTGGGAAGCGTCGAGCTGGCGTTCTCGTAGCGTCACGGCATGAGCACCGTCACGCTTCCCGACGCCGGTGAATTTGGGCCGACGGCGGGCTACTGGCGCGGCGTCTCCGGCGGGGGCGGCGCCTGGCCGGGAGGCGGCGGAGCGCCGCCGGGCGTCTCCTCGCCGGGGGCGGGCGTCTCCTCGCCGGGGGGCGCGGGAGCGTCGCCCGGCGTCTCGGGCGGGGACGGCGCGTCGCCGGGGGCCTCGCCCGGGGGCGGCGGGGCTTCGCCCGGGGGCGGCGGCGCCTCGCCCGGAGGCGGCGCGGCCTGGCCCGGGGGCGGCGGGGCCGGGGCCGAGCCCGGCATCTCCGGCGCGGGCGGCGGCGGGGGCGCGTAGCCGGCCTGGCCGGGGAGCGAGGGTGCCCCGCCGCCGGCCTGCGCCCTCAGCACCTTGTTCAGGTTCGACTGGAACAGGTAGATCGCGACCGGGCTGATCAGGAGGTACAGCAGCACCATCAGGCCCGCCTCCATGCCCTCCGGCAGACCGGCCAGGCGGGCGCCCGCGTTCAGCCGGTTGCTCCCCTTGTAGAACGAGACGTAGGGGGGAACGATGATGAAGGCGCCGGGGATCATCGCGGCCAGCGACGTGCCCGGGGAGGTGCCGAGCTCCTCGGTGCCGCGCGCCTTGCCCATCTCGGCGAGCTCCTTGTTGACCTTGTACCACCAGACGAAGAAGTAGATCCCGAGCGTGATGAGCATCAGCCCGAGGATCCCGAGCGGGTGGCGCAGCTTCCCCTGCTCGGGCGAGCCCTGAATCGGTACGACCTCTGCCACTTAGCCCCCTCTTCGTAGGTGTGCGGCGAACGCTAAGGCACCCACCGGCGGATTGCCACCGGGTAGCGGCGTCCGGTCCCGAGCGCGCTACCCGCTGCCGAAGCGGTCGGGGTCGAACGGCGCGAGGTCGAGCCCGGGCGCCTCGCCGCAGATCGCCTGGGCGATCAGCCGCCCCGTGATCGGCCCATGGGCGACGCCCGCGCCCTCGTGGCCGGTCGCGACCCAGAGCCCCTCCGCGGCGCGCGACGGGCCGATCGCGGGGAGCCCGTCCGGGAGCCACGGACGCAGGCCCGCCCACGCCGAGTCCACCCGCAGCTCGCGCAGCCCGGGCGCGAGCTCGGAGGCGCTCGCCAGCAGGGCCTCGCTCACGCGCCGGTCGACCTCGAGGTCGAACCCGCGGCGCTCCCGGCTCGACCCCACGAGCACGTGGCCGTCGAGCGTGTTCTCCATGACCGTCGAGACGAGCAGCCCGGCGTCGGCGCTCGTCACGGACGCCATGTAGGCGCCGTCGATCACCTTGTGCCGGAAGAAACCGGGCCGTCGCTCGAGGCGGACGAGCTGGCCCTTGCGGGGCTCGAGCGGCAGCTCGAGCCCCGCCGTGCGCGCCAGCTGGGCGCTCCAGGCGCCGGCCGCCAGCACCACGGCGCCGGCGGCGATCGGGCCGGTCGCGGTCTCCACGCCGGCCACCCGGCCGCCGCGCACGGCGATCGCCCGCACCTCGCGCCCGGTCTCCACGCGCGCGCCCGACTCCGCCGCCGAGCGCGCGAGCGCCCTGGCGATCGCGCGCGGCGCGCACTGCAGGTCGCGCGGGAACAGCGAGGCGCCCGCCTGCTCGCCGCGGAGCTCGGGCTCCGCGGCGCGCACCTCGGAGGCGCCGAGCAGCTCGCACTCCACGCCCGCCGCGCGCAGCGGCTCGAGCCGCCCGCGCTCGGCCTCCCAGCCGGGCTCGTCGCGGTGGATCACTAGCGCCCCCTTGCGCCGGATGCCGGCCTCGTCGCCCAGCAGCGCCTCGATCTCGTCGTAGAGGGCGAGCCCTCGCACGGCCAGCGTTAGCTCCGGGCCGGGCTCCTTGTCGCAGCAGAGCACGTTCCCCTCCCCGAGGCCGGTCGTGCCGCCCGACACCTCGCCGCGGTCCACCAGGCACACGCTCGCGCCCCGCACGGTCAGCTCGCGCGCCGTCGCGCAGCCGACGATGCCTGCGCCGGCGACGACCACGTCGAACCCGGACGTCAGAGGGCGAATCCCTCTGGGAACGGGTCCTCCGGGTCGAGCGTGTACTGGCCGATCGCGGTGATCCAGGCGCGACCGGTGATCTCCGGCACGATCGCGGGCAGGCCGCCGGCCTCCGTCTCCTCGACCGCTCGGGCAACGAAACGGGTGCCGATGACCGACTCGTTCACGAACTCGTCCCCCACCGCCAGCTCGCCGCGCGCGTGAAGCTGCGCCAGCTTGGCCGAGGTGCCGGTGCCGCACGGAGAGCGGTCGAGCCAACCCGGGTGGATCGCGGTGGCGCTGCGCTGGGAGAACGGCCCCTCCCGCCCGGGCGCCGTGAAGACCACATGCCTGCAGCCGGCGATCCGCGGGTCCTCGGGATGCACCGGCCGGTCGGCGCGGTTGATCGCGTCCATCAGCTCGAGGCCGCGCTCGATCAGCTCGCCCGCCCGCGACGGGTCGACCTCGAGCCCCGCCGACTGCGCCGGGAGGATCGCGTAGAAGTTGCCGCCGAACGCCATGTCGTAGCGCAGGCGCCGCCCCTCAGGAAGCTCGGCCTCGCGGTCGGCCGCGAGCAGGAACGACGGGACGTTGCGGATCGTGACCGGGCCGGCGCGCCCGTCCGCCACCGCCACGCGTGCCTCTACCAGCCCGGCGGGCGTGTCGAGCCGGATCACGGTCTCCGGCTCCGTCACCTCGACCATGCCGGTCTCCACGAGCACCGTGGAGACGCCGATCGTCCCGTGCCCGCACATCGGCAGGCAGCCGGAGACCTCGATGAACACCACGCCCACGTCCGCCCCGTCGCGCAGCGGCGGCTGGAGGATCGCGCCGGACATCGCGCCGTGCCCGCGCGGCTCCCGCATCAGGAGCAGGCGCAACTCGTCCATGTGCCGCTCGAAGTGGAGCTTGCGCTCGAGCATCGTCTCGCCGGGGATGGGTCCCACGCCGCCCGTGATCACGCGCGTGGGCATGCCCTCCGTGTGCGAGTCGACGGCCGCGAAGACGCGGGAGGCGATCACCCGCTCACCCGCACCCCGAGCGCGTTCACCGCCTCCTCGACCTCGCCGCGCTCGGCCTCTGTCAGCTCGAGCCGCGGCGGGCGGCACGGCCCGCCCTCGCGTCCGACCAGGTCCATCGCGGCCTTGAAGAACTGCACGAGCTTGGGCCGCATGTCGAGCCGCGCCAGCGGCAGGACGCGCTCGTACACGGCCCGCGCCTCGTCGAGCCTGCCCTCGGCGCAGAGCCGGTGGAGGTCGACGCTCTCGCGCGGCGCTACGTTCGCCACCCCCGAGATCCAGCCGGTCGCGCCGGCGCAGAAGCCCTCGAGCGCCCAGTCGTCGCCCCCGACGAGCACCTCCAGGCCGTCGGTCGCGCTCAGGATCTCCGCGATCCGCCGCGCGTCGCCGGAGCACTCCTTGACGGCGACGACGCGCTCGATCCCCGCAAGCCGCGCCACCAGCGCGGGCGACATGTCCGTGCCGCTCGCCTTTGGGTTGTTGTAGGCCATCACCGGCAGCTCCGTGGCGCCGGCCACCTCGGTGTAGAAGGCCCCGATCTCGCGCGCGTCGCCCTCGTAGCCGAGCGGCGGCAGCAGCATCAGCGCCCCTGCCCCGGCCGCCACGGCGTCGCGCGCGTAGGCGATCGAGGCGTCGGCGGTGCCCGCCGACACGCCGGCGGTCACGACGACGCGCCCGTCGGCGACCTCCACGAGGGTCTCGATCACGAGCCGGCGCTCGGCGGCGCTCATGCTCTGCGCCTCGCCCATCGTGCCGGTGCCCACGAGTCCCGTGCACCCCTCGTCCAGCAGCCACTCGGCGTTGCGCGCGAGGGCCGGCGCGTCCACAGCGCCGGTCGAGTCGAACGGGGTCACGACGGCGGGGATCACTCCCTCGAACTGCATGGGCCCTCCTCGGTCCGGTGGTACGGAGAGCCTAGTGCTCCCGACGTCCCCCGCCTCAGCGCGGCGCGAGCCGGTACACGGGCCCGTCCAGCGAGATCGCGTACACGTGCCCGCGCGCGTCCTCGCCGAACGACACCAGCGACGGGACCCGTACGCCGAGCGGCTTGTTGGGCGCGTTCGGCCGCTTGAGGAACGCCTTGCGCAGCCCAGGCTTGCAGAGGTCGCCGTAGACGTAGCGACCGTAGAGGCCGCGGAGCGAGCGGTCGCGCACGACGTACCCGCCGATGATCGAGCAGTAGCCGGCGTCCTGCGAGTGGGCGATGACCGGCGGCACGTGGCCGGGCGCGCTGCCGCCGTTGTAGCGGCTGCGTCCCTCGAAAACGCTCCAGCCGAAGTTGTAGCCGCCCGCCGGCGCCCTTCCGCTCGCGCGCCGGTCGGGAATGAAGTCGATCTCCTCGACGGCGTCCTGGCCGACGTCGCCGATCGTCAGGCTCCCGGTCGTCCGGTCGAACGAGAAGCGGAACGGGTTGCGCAGGCCGTAGGCGTAGATCTCCGGGCGGGCGCCCGCGCGGCGGCGGAACGGGTTGTCGGCGGGGATCGAGTAGCCGCCGCCCGGCTTCGGGTCGATGCGGATCATCTTGCCGAGGATCTCGCCGAGGTCCTGCCCGTTGCGATCCGGGTCGCCGCCCCCGCCGCCGTCGCCGAACGCCGCGTAGAGCATGCCGTCCGGGCCGAACTGGACCTGGCCGCCCTTGTGGTTGCCCCGGTGGTGCTCCACGCGGATCACGAGCCGGCGCGAGCTCGGCAGCGCCCGGTCGGGCGAGCCCTTCGAGCGCATCAGGACATCGATGTGCGGAAACCCGTCGTTGTCGGTGTAGTAGACGTAGACGCGGCGCGAGCGGGCGTAGTCGGGGGCGAACGCCATCGAGAGGAGGCCGCCCTCGCCGTTCGTGTCGACGAGGCCGCTGATGTCGAGGAACGGGGTCCGCAGCACGCGGCCGCCGCGCACGACGCGGATCCGTCCCTCGCGCTCGACGACGAAGCGCCGCTTCCCGTCGCCGGGCGGCGCTGCGAGGTACGTGGGCGACTGGAACCGCCCGAGGAGCCGCAGCCTGACGCCGCGCGCCGCGGGCTCGCCCGTCCGCCGACCGGCGGCGGGCGCGGTCGCCGACGTGCGCTGCGTGGTCGCCTGACCCGTGGCGGCCGGGGCGTCCGCCTGCCGGTCGTCGTCCGAACCGATCGCGCAGCCCGCCGCGAACAGGCCGGTAGCCACGACCAGGCCGGACGCGATGAATCGCCTCACGCAGCCGCAGTATGGCAACGGCCCCGCGAGCCGGACGCACCTCCACGCGCCTTGTACCCTTGACGCGTTCGGGCTGTGGCGCAGCCTGGTAGCGCGCTCCGTTCGGGTCGGAGAGGTCGCTGGTTCAAATCCAGTCAGCCCGATTCATCCGCCACACAGGGCCTCCCGGCGATACTGCACGGCCATGGCCCATTCCAACAGCGACGCGCTCCGCGAGGTCTACGAGCACTGGGGCCGCGGCGAGTGGACGCCTCGGTTCCCTTTCTATGCCGACGACTTCGAGTGGGGCTGGTCGCATGAGTTCCCCGGGCTCGCGGGCGTGTTCGCGGACGACGAGACGCCGAGCCCGCGCCTGCGCCAGTGGCTCAGCCCCTGGGAGCACTGGGAGTGCGAGGCCGAGGAGTACGTGGAGAACGGCGACTACGTCGTGGTGCTCGCCCGCTACCGCGGCACCGGGAAGGGCAGCGGACTGAACGTGGACGTGGAGGGCGCCCACGTCTGGCGCATGCGCGACGGCGAGGCGATCCGCCTCGAGGTGTTCGCCGACCGGCGCCTCGCGCTCGCCTCCGCCGGCCTGTAGCTCAGGCCGCCACGGCGTTGTAGTAGCGGACCGCGAGGCCGGTGAGCAGCGTCTCGAAGCACGACTCGAGGCTCATGTCGTGCTCGCTCGCGTACGCGCGCAGCCCGGCGCGCTCGATGGCCTCGCTCTGGGCGATCACCTCGTCGACGAGGTCCGGGTGCTGGTCCGAGAAGTACGCGCCCATGGAGTAGAGGTTCGTCTCCATGAGCGACTCGAGGAACGAGTCGCCGTCCGTCTTCGAGGCCATCGCGCGGCAGGTTACCCGCCTGGTTGACCCCTACGGCAGGTGTGTGCCGAGCGTCTGCTCCACCGTCCCGGTGACCGCCCGCACCTGGCCGCCGAGGTCGGGCAGCGGCAGGCGCGGAGGCGGAGTGGCCGGCGGCGGCGCGGCGGCCGGCGGCGCGCCCACGTGCGGCAGTTCGACCGCCGGCAGCTTCGGCAACTCCACGGACGGCAGCTTCGGCAGTTCGACGGCGGGTGGCTTCTGGCCCCCGACGGCCGGCTCCTTCGCCGCAGGCGGCTCAGCCGCGGCCGGCTGCGGCGCCGCGGGAGCGGCGCCCGAGGGCGCGGATGGGGGCGCCGCACCACCCGGGCCGGTGCCGCTCGCCGGGGCGCCGCGCCCGCCGGCGACGCGCTGCGGCGGGCTCTTCGGCCGCGCCGCGATGTGCGCCACCGCGTGGCGTCCGCGGTGACGCGCGCTCGGAGCGGCGGGCGTCGGAGCGCGCTGCCCGGGGGCGGCCGCGGCCGGCGCCGGGGTGTCTCGCGCGGCGTGCAGCGATCCCGCGGCCGCCCCGCCGGCGCCCACGAGCGCCACCGTGGCGACCAGAGCCGCGGCGCGCTCCGCGACCACGGCGCCGACGTGTGACGCCGCCGTGCCGAAGGCGGAGGGCGAGGCGCCCTCCGCCGCGGCGGCGGCGTGGCCCCACCGGCGCGCGAGCCAGGGCAGCGGCAGCAGTGCGGCGGCGCGGCCCGGCAGGCGCGGCCGCGGGCCGAGCGGCTCCACGCCCATCTCGCGCGCGAGTCGCCGGCAGATGCTGCAGCGCCTGGCGTGCCTCCCCAGCCGGAGCCTGTCGCCGGGCGACTCGACGCCCTCGGCCAGCCGGGCGATCGCCGCGCCGACGACCCGGCAGCGGCGCCCCTCGGACAGCTCCTCGTACTCGCGCGCGAGCCGCCGCCGCGCGCGGAAGATCGAGCTCTCGACGGACGATCGGCTCAGCCGCATGCGATCGGCGATCTCCCGATAGGACATGCCCTCGAGCTCGCGCATCACGAGTAGCCGGGCGTGCACTTCCGACAGCTCGTCGAACGCGCCGCACAGGTGGTCGAGCTTCTCCTTGGCGATCGCCTGGGAGTCCGGCGCGCTCGGGCCGACCAGCCGGCCCCGGTCGGCCGGGCTCAACCCCTCGTCGGCGTCGATCGAGAGCTCCTCGGCCCGGCTCGTGCGCCTGTAGAGGTCGATCGACGCGTTGCGCGCGATCTCGAAGATCCACGGCTTGAAGGCGATGCGGGCGTCGGTCTCCCGCATCCGCCGCAGCGCCGAGATGAACGCCTCCTGCGCCACGTCCTCCGCCCGCGCGGGGTCGCTGACCATCCTGCGCACGTAGGCCGTGATCCGCGGCTTGTAGCGGCGGTACAGCTCCTCGAACGCGCCGTCGTCACCCGCCCTGACCCGTGCCACCAGATCGGTGTCGTCCGTCGGCGAAGCGACGGCAAGAACTCCAGTCACGCTCATCCCTGCTCCCCTACCTCGTGACGTCCTTGACCTTGGGCGATCGTACCCCGGACGAGCGAAGTTGAAAATCGCCCCACCCTTTCCCCCCACCCCTCTCACCCGGCGGGGGGAGCGGGGCCGCATGGCCGAACGGACGACGCAAATTGCGGCAAACCGGTTGCGCCGTCGGCCGCAACCGATACTCTCAATAGACGTCAGCAAGCGACGAGGAGGCTTAGTAGATGGCGATCCACCTGACGCCCACCGAGCTCGGACGCGAGTCGGGCATGCACCGGCGCGAGGTCATCTCGAAGTGCATGGAAATGGGCGTCCCGATCTTCCAGGGACGGATCGACAAAACGTTGTTCCTCAGCAGCTTGAAGGAGGCGCAGCACAAGAAGGAGCTGGCGCGGGCCTAGTGCCCTGAGCACCGCTCCACCGGCGGAGCCGCTTTGGCTCCGCGGCCAAACTCCCTAGAATCGCGGCTCTGTTCCGGACTCGGAGGGAGTGAGGCATTCATGGAGGCAGTGACTGCCGGGCCGGCGGTGGCCCCCGCCGCTGTCAGTACCGGCTCGAAGACGATCGCCGATCTGCTGCCGCTCGCGGCGCGCAAGTACGCGGATCGGCCCGCGCTGCGGCACAAGGTCGGCGACGAGTGGGTGGACGTCTCCTACTCCGAGCTCGGCACCGTCGTGCGCGAGGTCGCGCTCGGGCTCGTTGACCTCGGCGTCGAGCCCGGCGACAAGGTCTCCATCCTCGCCAACACTCGCGTCGAGTGGACCCATGCCTGCTTCGGCATCCTCACCGCCGGCGGCACGCTCGTCACGATCTACCAGACGAACTCCCCCGAGGAGTGCCAGTACGTGCTCGAGCACTCCGACTCCCGCGCCGTGTTCGTCGAGGACGGCGCGCAGCTGGCCAAGATCCGGGAGGTCGAGGACTCCTGTCCGGAGCTGCGGCACGTGATCGTCATGGACCCGGGCGATTCCGAGCTCGGCGACGCCATCAGCCTCGACCAGCTTCGCGAGCGCGGCCGCAGCCGCGACGAGTCCGACTGGGAGGCGCGCTACGGCGCGGCCACCCCGGAGGACATGTGCCTCTACATCTACACGTCGGGCACCACCGGCCCGCCCAAGGGATGCCTCCTCACGCACGGCAACTACCGCTCGATCACCGACGCGGTGGCGGCCGAGTCCGTGCTCTCCGAGGGCGACTGCAGCTACCTGTTCCTGCCGCTCGCGCACGCGTTCGCGATCCTGATCCAGTTCGCCACCTTCGACCTCGGCGTCACGCTCGCCTACTGGTCGCGCGACCCCCAGAAGATCATCCCGGAGCTGATGGAGGTGAACCCCACCTACTTCCCGTCGGTGCCGAGGATGTTCGAGAAGATCTATACGCTCGCGACCTCTGCCGCGCCGGACAGGGACCAGCTGCTCCAGGCCGTCCAGTTGGGCGTCAAGGTGCGCCAGATGCTCGAGGCGGGCGAGGAGGTGCCCGCCGAGCTCCGGGCCGCGTTCGACCAGGCCGAGGAGAACCTCTACTCGAAGGTCCGCGCGCTGTTCGGCAGGAACATCAAGGAGTGCGTGACCGGCGCGGCGCCGATCGCGCCCGAGATCCTCGAGTTCTTCTACGCCTGCGGCGTGCCGGTGATGGAGGGCTACGGCATGACGGAGACGGCCACCAGCGCGAGCGTGAACCGCGCGCGCGGCAACGGCTTCCGCTTCGGCTCCGTCGGCAGGCCGATGGCCGGCGTGGAGGTGCGGATCGCCGACGACGGCGAGGTGCTCGTCAAGGGGCCCAACATCTTCCAGGGCTACTACAAGAACGAGCAGGCCACCCAGGACACGCTCGAGTCCGGATGGCTCCACACGGGCGATCTCGGCCGCCTCGACGAGGACGGCTTCCTGTTCATCACCGGCCGTAAGAAGGACATCATCATCACAGCGGGCGGCAAGAACATCACGCCGGCCAACCTCGAGAACGGCCTCAAGCAGAGCCGCTGGATCTCGCAGGCGGTGGTGATCGGCGACCGCCGGCCCTACCTGGTCGCCCTGATCACGCTCGACGCCGAGGAGGCGCCGACGCTCGCGCAGCAGCTGGGCATGGAGGGCGCCGACGTCCCCACGCTGGCGCAGGACGAGCGCGTGCGGGCGGAGATCCAGAAGACCGTGGACGAGGTGAACTCGCACGTGGGGCCGGTGGAGCAGATAAAGCGCTTCGAGATCCTGCCGCAGGACCTCTCGCAGGAGACCGGCGAGCTGACGCCGACGCTCAAGGTCAAGCGCAACGTGGTCCACGAGAAGTTCGCCCCCGTCGTCGACGACATTTACGACCGGCCTCGCTGAGGGCCGGCGCCCACTAGCCTGGGGTAGAGGCGCAGGGACGCGCCGCGCGAGCGCTCATGGCAAGCAACGATCCGACTGACACCGGCGGGCTGTTCATCGGCCGCCGTCCGGGCACGGCGCCGATCAGGTACAAGCGCCCCGAGGGCGAGAGCCGCCGCCAGGTCTTCGACCGTCTGGTCGCGGGCGGGCTGCTCGCCATCGAGCTGCTCCTGTGCCTGAGCCTGCTCGGGCCGCAGCCGGCGGCGTGGCTGTGGGTCGGCTCGCAGGTCGACTACCTCACCGGGTACGTCACCGCCGGGATAACGACGGTCATGCTCGGCTGCCTCGCCTCGCTGATGCTCACGATGGCGCTCGCCAAGCGCGTGGACCACGCCTGGAAGCTGGTGCGCCGCGCCGCCGGCCACGACCAGGACCGCGGCGCGCTCGAGCGGATCTTCGCCATCAGCGTCATGCTGGCGCTGATCGTCTTCAGCGTCTGGTTCGTCCTGATCCAGGGCCCGGGGCCGACCCTGGCGCCGAAGCAGTAGCCGTGGGCCTGCTCGACTACTACCGGCAGTTCGACGACATCGACGAGGCCGAGCTGAACCGCGAGCGCCGTGCCCGCCGCGAGCGCGAGAAGCGCCTCGAGCTCGAGCGGGTGCCCGACCTCGACCTGTCCGGCACCGAGTGGCCCGACATGCCGCACTCGGAGATCGTCAACGCCGCGATCGCCCGCGCCCGCGGGCGCGTGGAGCGCTACCCCGACCGCCACGCCCAGCCCGTCCGCCGGATGCTCGCCGAGCGCCACGGCGTGGAGCCCGAGCAGGTCGCGCTCGGCAACGGCGCGGCGGAGCTGCTCCAGGCCGCGGCGTTCGCGCTCCTCTCGCAGGGCGACGAGCTGGTGATGGCGTGGCCGTCGTACCCGCTCTACCCGCTGATGGCAGCCCGCGCCGGCGCGAAGCCGGTCGCGGTGGAGCACGGCCCGCTCCCGGACGCCGTCGGCGAGCGCACGCGCGTCGTCGCGATCTGCAACCCGAACGACCCGACCGGGTCCTACATGCGCTCGGACGAGTTGGGCGCGCTGCTCTCGGGGCTGCCCGAGCACGTGTACGTGCTGCTCGACGAGGCGCTCGTGCAGTTCCAGGACGCCGAGGAGCAGGACGCCTGCCTGCGGCTCGTCGCCGCCTTCCCGCGCCTCCTCGTGCTGCGCACCTTCTCGAAGATCTACGGCCTGTCCGGGCTGCGCGCCGGATACGCGGTCGGCTCGGAGGCGGGGCTGCTGGCGGCGGTCGCGCCGGTGCTGGGCGTGAACGCGCTCACGCAGGCGGCGGTCGAGCAGGCGCTCAAGATCGGCGACGCGGAGATCGACCGCCGCCGCCGCTCCGTGCTGCGCGAGCGCGACCGGGTGCTCGAAGGGCTGCGCGAGCTGCGGGTGGACGCCTCGGAGAGCCAGGCGAACTTCGTCTGGGTCCGCGCGCGCGACCTGAGCGGCGCGCAGCTCGCGGACCGCCTGCGCCGCCAGGGCGTGATCGTGGCCCCCGGCGGGCCGCTCGGCGCCGACGACCACGTGCGCATCGCAGTGCGCGACTCGGCGGCCACCGACCGGCTCCTGGCCGCGCTCGGCGCGGCCTGCGGCGGCTAGGCCGGCGCGCGGGAATAGGCGCCGCGACGCGTCGGACGTTTGCGGCGGCAACCAGGGCGGGTCGGAGGGTGGGCTGGTTTCCGTTGCACTATGCATCGGAATCCGGCCCACCCCATGAATTCCGCCCGCGGTGCCGTCCACTGTCGAGTTAGTTGCCGTGAGCGGGACCAACTCGACACTCGACTGGGCGGGGCCCCCGGGCGGCTAGGCGCCGAAGCGGGTCGGCCGTTCCCCGCGGCTAGGCCTCCTCGGACTGGCTCAGCAGGGCGCCGGTCGTCTGCTCGAGGATCCGGCGCCAGCCGGCCGCCCGCTCGCGCTCCTTCGCGAAGCGGCGCACGACCTTCCGCACGCGGGTGGCGGAGATCTCGATGCCGTGCTTCGCGCACACGGACTTCAGCTCGTCGTAGTCCGAGGCCAGCTTGAGCGTGACCGACTCGAACCCGTGCCGCGCGATCTCCACGCGGCGCGTGAAGTTGAGGATGTTCGTCTCGAACATCAGCTCGTCGTTCGGGTCGGGCTCGATCAGGAGGATGTCCACGCCCGGGTACTTCTCCCGCCAGTGCCGCACCGCCTCGTGCAGGCGCTGGTGGGCCAGCAGCTTGAATGCCTGGTAGCCGATCTGCGGGAACCCCATGTCGCGCACGCGCCGCACGCGGCTGCCGAGCATCGTCGGGATGACCTTCTGGAAGTCGTTCACGTACGGCACGAGCGGGTTCACCACGATCACGAACTTGGCGCCGTGCTCCACCGCGATGTCCACGTTCGTGGTCGAGCGGATGCCGCCGTCCACGAGGTGGCGGCCCTTGATCTCGACCGGTTTGTAGACCATCGGCAGGGCGGTGGAGGCCGACACGGCGCGCGAGATCGGCACGTCGTCCCAGTCCTCGCCGCCGAGCACGATCCGCTCGCACGTGTCGAGGTCGGTGGCGGTCAGGTAGAGCTCGTTCTGCAGCAGCCGGAAGTCGTCCACGCGGTCGGGGTCGGACAGCACCGCCCGCAGGTACTCCTCCACGCCCTTGCCGTCGTAGAGGCCGGACGGCAGCGCCTCCGCGACGCCCACGGCGAGGTCGATCACCGAGGCCGAGCCCAGCTGCGCGACGACGTTGCGCGCCAGCCCGAGCAGCCGCAGCGGCAGCAGCGCCGCGCTCTGGGCGAACTCGAGCGCGTTGGGGCGCATCAGCGTGCCGCGGTCGAGATCGCGGAAAGGCGTGGGCACCTGCTGGTTGACGACCCGCATCATCTCCTCGGGCGTCACCCCGTTCGCCACCAGCGCCGCCACGAACGAGCCCGCGCTCGTGCCGACGTATACGTCGAACTGGTTGACCGTGCGGTTGACCGCGAGCAGGTCGAGCGCGCGCAGGGCGCCGATCTCGTACACGCCGCCGGTGAACCCGCCGCCGCCCAGCACCAGCGCCGTGCGCGAGCGCCGGCGGCGCCCGCCGCCCGGCTTGCGCCCTTTCGGCGACGGCTTCTCGAGCCTCACTACCTCGCCCATGCCCCACCGAGTATGTCTCATGGCAGCGGACCGCACCACCCGCCCCGGTACCGTGTTGGACTTCTCGATGCGGCGAGCACTCCTGACCCTGCTTGCAGCCTGCACGCTCCTGATCCCTGCCGAGGCGGCCCAGGCGAGCCTGGGCAGCACGCTCCGGCGGACCATGAGCCAGGCGGGGAGCGCCTCCGGCGCCTACGTCGTGGACCTGAGCACGGGCAGGAAGGTTTTCGCGTGGCACGCCCGGACGCCGCGCATCCTCGCCTCCAACACCAAGCTGTTCACGTCCACCGCCGCACTGGCCCGCTTTGGCACCGAGGGCACGCTCGGCACCGAGGTGCTCGGCGACGGGGACCTCGAGGACGACGGCGTCTATCGCGGCGACCTCTACCTGCGCGGCGGCGGCGACCCCACCTTCGGCTCGCGCAGCTACACGCGCAAGTACTACGGCGGCGGGGCGACCGTGGAGCAGCTGGCGGCGCTGCTGGAGGACGCCGGCATCGAGCGCGTCACCGGGCGGGTGTTCGGCGACGAGTCGCGCTTCGACTCCCTGCGCGGCGGCCCCGACTCCGGGTACGGCGTGTCGATCTGGGTCGGGCCGCTGAGCGCGCTGTCGTTCAACCGCGGGTTCGCGAGCGAGAGCGGCGGCTCGTTCCAGTCGAACCCGCCCGCGTTCGCCGCGTCCCGACTCGACGCGACGCTCGAGAGGCGCGGGATCCGCGTGCGCCTGAAGCCCCGCGCGGGCACGGCGCCGGCGGACGCCGAGCTGCTCGCGAGCGTCGACTCGCCGCCGATGGAGAGCATCGTGCGGCTCATGAACAAGCCCTCCGACAACTTCTTCGCCGAGACGCTCGCCAAGGACCTGGCCATGCAGGCGAGGGGGCGCGGCACGACCAGGGCCGGCGTCCGGCTCGCCGCCCGCTTCGCCCGGCGCCTCGGCGCCCGCGCCAGGCTAGTGGACGGCTCCGGCCTGTCGCGCGGCGACCGCGCCTCCCCGTACGCGATCGTCAAGCTGCTCACCGCCATGACGAAGCGCGACGAGTACGACGCGTTCGTCGACTCGCTGCCGATAGCCGGCCGCGACGGCACGCTGAAGGACCGCATGCGCCGCGTCCCGGCCCGCGACCGCTGCGTCGGCAAGACGGGCACGCTCTCGGACGTGAGCGCGCTGTCCGGCTACTGCGAGGTCGCCTCGGGCAACACGTACGCGTACTCGATCCTGATGAACCGCGTGTACACGCCCGGCGCGCGCGCCCTCCAGGACCGGATGGTGCAGGCGATCGCGGCCGTCGACCGCTAACCGCCGAGCAGCGCCGTCAGCCCGTCCTCGTCCAGCACCTCGGTGCCGAGCTCCTGTGCCTTCGTCAGCTTGCTGCCGGCGTCCGAGCCGGCGACCAGGAAGTCGGTCTTCCCCGACACCGAGCCGGTGACCCTGCCGCCCGCCGCCTCGATCCGCCTTGTCGCCTCCTCGCGCGAGAGGCTCGGGAGCGTGCCGGTCAACACGAGCGTCTTGCCGACGAGCGGGCCCTTCGCCGGCGGCGCCGGGCCCTCCTCCTCCATCCGCAGCCCGTGCCGGCGCAGCCGCTCGATCAGCTCGCGCGTGCGCTCCTCGGCCAGCGTCTCGTGCACGGTGCGCGCGAGGATCGGACCGATTCCCTCGGCCTCCTCGATCCGCTCGGGCGTGGCGGCCAGCAGGGCGTCCATCGAGCGGAAGTGCCGCGCGAGCGCCCGCGCGTTCACGCCGCCGATGCCCGGCAGGCCGAGGGCGCTCAGCACGCGGTGGAACGGCTGCCGCCGCGAGGCGTCGATCGCGGCGACGAGGTTCCCTGCGGACACCTCGGCGAAGCGGTCGAGCGCCGTCAGCCGCTCGACGGTCAGGTCGTAGAGCTCCGCCACGTCGTGGATCACGCCCTCGTTCAGGAAGCGCTGGACGTTCTCCTCGCCGAGCCCGTCGATGTCCATCGCGCCGACGAAGTGCTTGACCGACTGGAGGAGCTGGCCCGGGCAGGAGAGCCGGTTCGGGCAGATCGTCCACACACCCTCGTCAGGCTTTATCGTCGGCGTTCCGCACGCCGGGCACTTCGCCGGCGGCTCCGGCACCGGCCCGCGGCGCCTGCGCCTCTGCGCCTTGGCGGTCGGCGACACCACCTGCGGGATCACGTCGCCCGCGCGCATCACGATCACCTCGTCGCCATCGCGCACGTCCTTGCGGCGCAGGTCCTCCTCGTTGTGCAGCGTGGCGAGCTTCACGGTCGCCCCCGAGACCTGCACGGGCTCGAGCTGCGCGAACGGGATCATGTGGCCCGTCCGGCCGACGTTCCACGCGATCTTCTCGAGCACGGTCGTGGCGGTGCTGGGCGCGAACTTCCAGGCGATCGCGCCGCGCGGCTCGCGCCCGACCACGCCGAGGGTGCGCTGCAGTTCGAGGTCGTCGACCTTGACCACCACGCCGTCGATCTCGAAGTCGAGCCGGTCGCGGCGGCCCTCCCACGCGCGGCAGGCGGCGACCACCTGCTCGACCGTGTCGTGCACCTCCACGTCGGCGTTCACCCTGAAGCCGCGCTCGCGCAGCCAGTCGAGCCACTCGTGGTGAGTGTCGAACGAGAGGCCCTCCACCGCGCCGATCCCGTAGCACCAGATCGACAGCGGCCGGGCCGCGGCCACCTGCGGGTCGAGCTGGCGGATCGAGCCGGCGGCGGAGTTGCGCGGGTTCGCGAACGTCGGCTCGCCCGCCGCCGCCCGCTGCTCGTTCAGCCGCGCGAACGCCGCGAGCGGCAGGTAGACCTCGCCGCGCACCTCGAGCAGCGGCGGCGCGTCGTCAACGCGCAGCGGGATCGCGCCGATCGTGCGCAGGTTCTGGGTCACGTCCTCGCCGATCTCGCCGTTGCCGCGCGTCGCGCCGCGCACGAACACGCCGTCCTCGTAGATCAGCGAGATCGCCAGCCCGTCGATCTTGGGCTCGGTGACGAACCGGACGTCGCCCATCTCCACGCCCTGGCGGGCCAGGTAGCGCTCAGAGCGCACGACCCAGGCGGCCAGCTCCTCCTCGTTGCGGGCATTGGCGAGCGACCACATCGGCGCCGGGTGGCGCACCTGCTCGAACTTGTCGAGCGGCTCGGCGCCGACACGCTGCGTGGGCGAGTCCGGGGAGCGCAGCTCCGGGTTCTCCGCCTCGAGGTCGCGCAGCTCGTTCAGCAGCGCGTCGTAGTCGGCGTCCGAGACCTCGGGGTCGTCGAGGACGTAGTAGCGGTGGTTGTGGTGCTCCAGCTGCTTGCGCAGCTCGGCCGCTCTGTCAGCCGCGCTCGTCTTCACACTTCCCGCGCCGCGGGCTGCAGCAGGGCGTCGAGGTCGAAGCCCGCGAGCTCCTCGACGCCGGCCTGATCGGTGAGGTCGAAGTGGAGCGGTGTCACCGCGATGCAACCGTCTGCCATCGCGGCGAAGTCGGTGCCGTCCTCGTGCTCGTAGCCGGGCATCTCGCCGTAGATGCGGTAGCGGCGGCGCCCGTCCTGCTCCTCGGTCAGCTCCATGCGGTCGTTGTAGATGCGCTTGCCGAGCCGAGCGGCGCGCACGCCGGCGACCTCTCCGGCCGGGCAGTTCACGTTCAGCAGCGTGCCCTGCGGCATCGGCACCCGCTCCAGCTCCTCGACCAGGCGCGCCACGAACCCGGCCGCCTGGGCGAAGTCGTCGCGCTCCCATGCGCGGCCGGCGCGGAAGTCCATCTCGCCGTGGTCGGCCTGCTGGGAGACGGCGATCGCCGGGAGGCCCAGCACGATCCCCTCGAAGGCCGCGGCCACCGTGCCCGAGTAGGTGATGTCGTCGCCGAGGTTCGAGCCGTGGTTGATGC
The DNA here is from genome assembly GCA_036407035.1 of Thermoleophilaceae bacterium. GTDB lineage: Bacteria > Actinomycetota > Thermoleophilia > Solirubrobacterales > Thermoleophilaceae > JACVRW01. The sequence continues at coordinate 37,006 of DASXAA010000011.1, forward strand.
CCGAGACGATCAGCTCGGGGTCGAAGTCGATCAGGCCCAGCGCCGCGAAGCGCACGCAGTCGACGGGCGTGCCGTCCGTCGCAAAGCCGCTCGTGCCGTCGCCGAACTGGACCTCGTCGACCCAGAGCGGGTGGTGGGTGGTGATGCTGCGGGCGGTCGCCGAACGGTTCGAATCGGGCGCGATCACCGCCAGCTCGATGCCCGGCACCTCGAGCAGCGCGCGGCGCATGCACTGGAGGCCGGTGGCGCCGATGCCGTCGTCGTTTGTCAGAAGCACCTTCATGACTGCCGAGGCCCGAGGTTACTCAGTACCGGACCGACTCCAGGTAGAGGCCGTGGGGCGGCGCGGTCGCCCCCGCCTCGGAGCGCGGGCGCCCGTCAAGGAGCCTTCGGAAGGCGTCCGGCGCCACCCCGCCTAGCATCGTCCCGACCAGCACGCGCACCATGTTGCGCATGAACGCGTCCGCCTCGATCACGAAGGCGACCACCCCGCCCGGCTCCTCGACCCACTCCGCCCGCAGCACGTCGCGCTCGAAGCGGACGTGGTCGCTGTCGCTCGGCGTGAACGCCGTGAAATCGTGCGTGCCCGGCAGCGCCGCGGCGCACTCGGCGAGCGTGCCGCGGTCGATCGGCCGCGGCCACCAGAGCGCCCGGTCGCGCTCGAAGGGGCTGGGCGCCGAGCGCGTCAGGACGCGGTAGCGGTAGGTCCGGCCGAGCGCGTCGCGGCGGGCGTCGAAGCTGTCCGGGGCCGTCTCGCTGGCCAGCACTGCCACGTCGTCCGGGAGCACGCCGTTCAGAGAACGCACCGGCGCCGGCTCGCCCGCGTGGCTGGCGACCTGCCCGAGCGCGTGCACGCCGCGATCGGTGCGGCCGGCCACGGTCAGCTCGATCGGAGCGCGCAGCACGGTCGCGAGCGCCTCCTCGAGCACGCCCTGGACCGTGCGCCGCCCCGGCTGGCGCGCCCAGCCGGCGAACTCGGACCCGTCGTACTCGAG
>DASXAA010000012.1:0-18930 GCA_036407035.1 Thermoleophilaceae bacterium
GGCGGCCGCGATCAGCCTGACGCCGGCGCCCAGGGCCCCGCTCTCGGCGGGGACCCTGAACGCCGTCACCAGGAGGGCGGCGACGGCCATGCCGGCCGCCAGCCCGCCGATCCGGAGGGCACGTGCCTTCATCGGGAGGGAGCCCGGCGGCCTACTGGTTGCGGGCCTCCCACCGGATCACGTGCGAGCCGGTGGTGGCGCCCTGGGCCGAGTCGGGCGCGCCCGACGCGAGCGTGGCGGTGATCCGGTACACGACCGCGTCGCCGTTCACCCACTTGCTCGTCGAGCCGGGGTTGTCCACGACCCCGCCGGTGTAGCTGGTCGGGAAGGCGCTGAGCGCGCCGTCGTAGATGGCGGCGCCGTCGGCCGTGAAGCCGGTGCAGCTGGGGAAGGTCGAGGACGCCTGCGTCCCCGGCTCGATCTTCAGGGTCACGTGCGGGCCCAGCGGGCCGATCGTGCTCGGCGTGTAGAGCTTGACGTCGGCGTCGAGCGAGCCGCTGTAGGTCACGCGGATGCAGGACGTGGCCGAGGCGCCGGGCCTGGCGTTCGTCAGCGAGTAGACGGCGGCGCCGGCGTCGTTGTCGGCGAGCGTCACGCTGCCGGCGGTCACGACGTTGCCGTCGCTCGAGGTCTGGCTCGAGAAGGCGGAGAAGGCGCCAACCGAGCCGATGGTTCCGACCAGGCCGACGACAGCGATCGTGCGAGCGACCTTTCTAGGCATGGACATGCGTTCCTCCAGAGGGGACGAATCGGCGGGTTCCAGGTAGAGGGCGGTCCCGAGGGGGCGGGGGGCGCCTCAACCTCTCCATCGGCACCCGGTGCGCGACCTTTAGCGGCTGTTGCTCGCCCCCTGCCCTGGTCGTCCGGCTCTGGGGGTCTCGACCCGGACGGGACGCGCGACTGGAGCAACTTCCGAGGGGCCTGGCGGTGCCGGGGTCGACTTCCTCTGGCGCTCGCCTTCGCCGAGGCGCGTACGGCAGCAACCAGGGGTGCCCGCTGCGGTTGGCCGCCTCGGCGGCGGCAACCAGGGTGGCCGCCTTCGCTGCGGCTGTGTTACGCGCGAGCCCGCTGGTGTGACGCGCGGCCGACGTGTTTGGCACACCTGTATTACGGGGCCGCCTGACGGCGAGTGTGGCGGGTTTGAGTCAACCAGTGGTTGACCGAAACGCACCACACTCGGCGGGCGCGCATTCGACCCCCCCGCAGCAGGCCCGCCCCCCGCAGCAGGCCCGCCCCCCGCAGCAGGTCGGCGCGCCGCGGGCAGGCCGGCGCGCCGGCGCACGCGGGTCCTTCCCCAGCCCATCGCCGCGGGCGCCCGAACCTCGCCCACGAGAGGCGAGAGGCGCGGCCGCTCTAGCCTGTGCCGCCATGGCGGGCGGCCCGGCGATCGCGCTCATCGACGGCGAGCACCACCCGGCCGCCGTGCGGGATGTGCTCGATCGCCTCGAGCGCGAGCGTGGGCTCGCGGGCGTGGTGTTCTGCGGCGGCGAGGAGAAGCTCGACCCGTCGCGACCGCTTGCCGAGCACTTCGGCCGGCCGGTCGAGACCGAGCCCGAGGCGGCGCTGAGGCGGCTGGCGGTGGGCGCGGAGGCGGTGGTCGACCTCGCGGACGAGCCGGTGCTGCCGGCGAGCGCGAAGCTGCGGCTCGCCGCACTCGCGCTCCATCTCGGACTGCGCTACGAGGCCCCGGGCGCCGTGCTCGAGCCGCCGCGCTACGAGCCGGTCGGGTTCGCCGGTCCGAAGATCGCCGTGATCGGCACCGGCAAGCGCACCGGGAAGACAGCCGTGGCCGGCCACATGGCGGCGCTGCTGCGGGAGCGCGGCGCGGACCCGGTGGTGGTGTGCATGGGGCGCGGCGGCCCGGCCAAGCCCGTGGTCGCCGAGGCGGGCACCGCGCTGGAGGACCTGCTGGCGATCGCCGACGCCGGCGGCCACGCCGCGTCCGACTACCTCGAGGACGCGGCCCTTGCCGGCGTCCGCACGATCGGCTGCCGCCGGGTGGGGGGCGGCTTCGCCGGCGAGCCCGCCGAGTCGAACGTCCCGCGCGGGGCGGAGCTGGCCGCGTCGCTCGAGCCCGGCGCGATCGTCTTCGAGGGCTCGGGCGCCTGCATCCCGCCGGTGGAGGTGGACCGCACCGTGTGCGTGGTCGGCGCCGCCGACCCGGAGCCGTTCGCCGAATACCGCATCCTGCGTGCCGACCTGGTGCTCGCCGCGCGCGAGCTGCCTGGGGCGATGCGCTTCGAGCTCGTGCCGGAGCCCGCCGAGCCGCTGCCGGACGGCGCGCGGGTGGCGCTCTTCACCACCGGCGCGGACCGCTGCGAGGGCGTCGAGCCGGCGCTCGTCTCCACCAACCTGGCGCGCCGGGCCGCGCTGTCTGGCGACCTCGACCGTGCCGAGGGCTGCGACGTCTACCTGACGGAGCTGAAGGCGGCGGCCATCGACACGGTCGCGCGGCGGGCGCGCGAGCGCGGCGCGCGCATCGTGTTCGTGCGCAACCGGCCGGTGGGGGTGGGGTTCGACCTCGACGCCGCCCTCGTCAACCTGTACGACGATGCCGCCTGAGACGATCGTCGTCCGCAAGGGGCACGGGCTGCCCTACTCGAAGGGGCTGATGGCGCAGTCGCTGTCGGCCACCGGGCTGTCGCCGGGCCGCTCGTTCGAGCTCGCCCGCGTGGTCGAGGGGCGGCTGCGGGAGCTGGACGCGGCAGAGGTCGACGTGGCCGGCCTCGACGCCCTCTGCGAGGAGGTGCTGCTCGCCGAGGAGGGCGAGTCCGCGGTCCACCGCTACCGGCGCTGGCGGCGGCTCGGCCGCCTCGACCGTCCGCTCGTGGTCCTGCTCGGCGGGACGACCGGGGTGGGGAAGTCCACGCTCGCCACGATGCTCGCCGCCCGCCTCGGCATCACGCGCGTCATCGCGTCGGACGTGATCCGACAGGTCCTCCGGGCATTCTTCACACATGAGGCGATGCCGACCGTGCACCACTCAGCCTTTGAGGCGGGCGGGATCGAGGGCTACTCGGACCAGGCCGAGCACGTGGCCACCGGCATCGCCGCTATCGTCGAAAGGGCCGCCAATGAGGCGCAGCCGGTCATCGTCGAGGGTGTGCACGTCGTGCCCGGTTGGCTCGACGACTCCCTGCGGGACCGCTGCGTGCTGGCCGAGGCGGTGGTGGTCGTGGAGGACGCTGAGCTCCACCGCGGACACTTCTCGCACCGGCCCGGGACGCGGCCGCCGGAGCGCTATCTCGAGCGCTTCGACGACATCCGCGCCCTGCAGCGCCACCTCGCCGCGCGCGCCGTGGCGGAGGGGGTGGCGGTCATCGACAACTCGAACGTGGACGACGCGCTCGCCCGGCTGATGGAGCTGGTGCTCGAGCGCGTCGGAGAGGAGACGACATGAAGCTGTTCATCGACACGGGGTCCGTGGCGGAGGTCGAGGAGATCGCCGGCTGGGGTGTCCTCTCGGGCGCCACGACCAACCCCACCCTGCTGGCCAAGGAGGACGGGGACCCCGGCGACATCGTCAAGCGCATCTGCGAGCTGGTCGACGGTCCCGTGTCCGCCGAGGTGGTCTCGGAGGACTCCGCGGGCATGGTCGCCGAGGGGCGCGCGCTCTCGGGGCTGCACGACCACGTGGTGGTCAAGGTGCCGTTCTCCGAGGCGGGCCTCGCCGCGACGCGCGAGCTGACCTCCGACGGCATCAGGGTCAACATGACGCTCGTGTTCTCTGCCGGCCAGGCGCTGCTCACCGCCGAGGCCGGGGCGACCTACGTCTCTTGCTTCATGGGCCGGCTCGACGACATCTCGATCGATTCGACGACCGTGCTGGCGGAGATCGTCGAGGCGCTCGGCCCGGACCGCGACGCCCAGGTGCTGGCCGCCTCGCTCCGCCACCCGGGCCACGCCGCGACCGCCGCGCGGCTGGGGTGCGAGGTCGCGACGGTGCCGGCCAAGGTCCTGCGCCAGATGCTCGTCCACCCGCTCACGGCGGCCGGCATCGAGCGCTTCGCGTCCGACTGGAAGGCGCGCCCGGAGTTCGGCGAGTGGCTCCACGGGCTCGTGGAGCGCTCGGGCGTCGAGGCCCGTTAGGGTTCACGCCCTCGTGACCGTCCTTCAGCGCAAGGAACTCGAGGACAGCCCGCTCGCCGACCTCCACGCGATCGCGTCGGAGCTGGGGCTCGAGGGCTTTCGCACGCTCCGCCGCGAGACCCTGATCGACTCGATCCTGGAGTCGCAGGGGGGCGAGGCGGCGCCCGACGACTCAGAGCCCGACGAGGTGCCGGCCGCCGAGCGGCTGGAGGAGCCGGAGACCGAGGCCGAGCCCGAGCCGGAGGCCGAGGAGGAGGCGGAGCCGGAGGCCGAGCCGGAGGACGAGCCCGAGCAGGAAGAGGAGCCCGAGCCGGAGCCGCAAGAGGAGCCCGAGCCCGAGGAGCAGGCGTCGGGCGTGCTCGACGTGCTCCCCAACGGCAGCGGCTTCATCCGCACCGGCCCGGACGGCCAGTCGCGCGACGACGTCTACGTCTCGCCCGCGCAGATCCGCCGCTGCGAGCTGCGCGCGGGCGACGAGATCGCGGGTCCGGTGCGGCCGCCGCGGCGCAACGAGCGCCATCCGTCGCTGATCCGCGTGCAGACCGTGAACGGCGGCGACGCCGAGCCGCCAGAGGAGCGGCCGTACTTCGGCGAGCTGACGCCGGTCTTCCCGACGCAGCGGCTGGCGGCCCCGGCGGCGCTCGACTCGGCGCCGTTCGGCCGCGGCTCGCGCGTGGCCGTGTCCGGGCCGGCCGGCGCCGGCGCGACCACGCTGCTGCGCGAGATCGCGACCACGCTCGCGGGCAGCCATCCCGACCTCGACGTGCAGGTGGTACTCGTGGGCGTTCGGCCCGAGGAGGTGACCGACTGGCGCTCCGCCGTGTCGGCGCCGGTCACGGGCGGCAGCTTCGAGCGCTCGTCCGAGGCCCAGGTCCAGGCGGCCGAGCTGGCCGTCGAGCGCGCGAAGCGCCGCGCCGAGCGCGGCGGCCACGCGGTACTCGTGATCGACAGCCTGGAGGCGCTCCCGCCGGGCGCCCAGCGGCGCGTGTTCGGCGCCGGCCGCGCGACGGAGGAGGGCGGGTCGGTTACGGTGATCGCAGCGACCGGCGACGAGCGCGAGCCGCTGCGCTGGGCGACGACGCGCGTGGTGCTCGGCGCCGATGGCAGCGGCACCCTGCACGGCGATCGCCTGAGCTAGCGGCGCACCACCAGCGTCTGCGCCATCGTCGTCGGGTGCACCAGGCACACGAGCCGGTAGGTGCCCGGCACCTTCGGCGTGACGCTGTACGTGCCGCTGGTGCGTCCCCAGTAGATGGACGAGAAGCCGCGCGGCCCGTTGGCCACGGTCACGCTGTGCGGTCGCGTGCCGCCGAAGCTCCAGCTGACCGTCTGGCCGACCTTGGCGGTCACCCTGCCGGGGCGGAAGAACTCGTCGCCGACGCTGAGCGGGCTCCCCGTGAACGCGGACATGGCTCCGCTCGGGCGGGCCAGCTGAGGCACCTTGAGGTCGAAGTCGGGCGTGCGGTCGTACCGCTTCGGCTTGTTCAGCTCGACCACGTCGTCGGGCATCGGCCCGCAGCGCTTGACGGTGTCGTCGGGAACGAACCACGTCGCCCAGAAGCCCATCGCCGCCACGTGCAGGTTGTGGTCGTCGTGGACGGCCACGCGCCGCAGCACCTCGCCCTTGACGATCGGAATGCCCTTCGCCGTCGCGTACGTGCCGGTGCCGATCGGCCCCGGCTCGTGCAGGATCGGGCGGATCGTGTTGTACACGTGGTCCGGCGGCCCGTAGTACACGGGCGCCTTGAAGAGGCGGCGCTTGCACGTACGGCTCTCGAGCACGTGGTACTTGCCGCCCCCGTGCTGGTGTGACGAGGCCATCAGCATCCGGCCGCTGAACGGCGCCACCCACTCGCTCGAGTCGACGAAGTTGGAGCCGCGCTTGCCGCCGCCGGGCACGTCGTACGACATGCCGTTGGCGAGCTGCTTGCAGTCGCCGATCACGACCGGCCACACGGGCTTGCGCGGCTCGGTCGTGTACCAGACCTTCGTGCGCACGTAGAAGCTCTTCGGCCGCTTGTAGTGGTTCATGACCATGGCGGTGAGGCTCCATGCCGGCGCCGAGCCGTCCGGCAGCCGGTTCGTCACGCCGTAGCGCTTGCGGTAGAGGGCGGGCGGCTGCTTGAGCAGATGGCCGAGCGGGTGCTCCTCGCCGCGGCCGCCGATGAAGCCGGCGCCCTGCCAGCAGCTGCCTGGCGCCTCGTCCACGCGGCCCGGGGCGAAGTAGAGGAAGTGGTGGACCATCATCTTTGCCAGCGGCAGCGGTTTCGCATCCGGCCGCTTGCTGTCGACCAGCACCATCTCCTTCCAGCCGGTGATGTAGCCGGGCTCGGCCGGCGCCTCGCGCCCGTTGGGCCGCAGCGTGACCTGGTGCGTGTCGTGCACGTAGGGCAGCGAGTCGATCTTGGGGGAGTAGAGCGTGAGCACGCGCTCCTTCGCGCTCGCGGCGGGCGCGAGCAGCGCCAGCGCGGCGAACGCCACGGCGATCGAGGCCCCCGGCGCCTTGCTCATCGGTCCTCCTCCGGTACTTGCAGGGCGGCTGCGAGAAGGTTATCGCCTGTAGGCGACGCGGCGCCAGGAGGGCTCGGGCGAGAGCTCGATCAGCTCGAAGTTGCGGTCCGGCTGGGCGTACCCGAAGCCGCTCGTGTTCTCGTCGAACACGACCTCGAGCTCGCCCTCCATCACGCGCTGGTCGAGCCAGGCGCCGCGGAAGACGAGCCGCCGGATCCAGTGGACGAGCGACCGCTCGGATGGCCCCTGGAGGTCGCCCCAGCACTCGTTGATGTGCTCGCCGAGCTCCGACAGGGGCTCCGGCACCTCGCCGTTGACGGCGAGGTCGACGAGGTCCTCGCGCTCGGTGTCGCCGAGCGGGCCGTCGACGAAGGCGAGCTTCATGGCCGCCTGCTCGACCCGCTCGGTGAAGTCGCGTTCGTTGAACGTGAACCTGAGCTCGCCGTACTCGAGCACGTAGTCCGACCCGGATTCGTAGTTGCCGCGTTTCGCCGTGTCCATGGTTCGGCCCGGAACCTCCCAAACGGGCGTCGGCATCATAGGTCTGTTTCCTTTAGCGGGGCGGGCGATGCAACGCGATTTGCACCGGGTGTGCCGACGGTCACGCTCGGCGCTGCGGCCGGCGGCTTACGATCGCGCCGTGAACGATCTTGTTGACGTCTACTTCGAGGCCTGGAACGAGACCGACGCGGGCGTGCGTTGCGAGCTTCTCTCCCGCTGCCTGGCGGACGGCGCGGAGCTGCACGATCCGACCGGGAGCGTCCGGGGCGTGGCCGGCGTGAGCGAGCGGATCGGCGCCTTCCAGGAGAGCGCGCCGGGCACGACCGTCGTGCGGTCGACCGGTGTCGACGCGCACAACGGCTTCGCGCGGTACGGCTGGGACATCGTCGGCGGCGACGGCGCCGTGGCGCTCGCCGGCATCGACGTGGCCGAGCACGACGCGGACGGCCGGCTGCGCCGCGTGGTCATGTTCTTCGGGCCGCTGCCGCCTACGGAGTAGCCCAGCCGAGGCGCGCCATCAGCTCCTCGTCGGGGCTGAGGTGAGCCTCGTAGCGGCGGATCCGCTCGTCGCCGTCGAAGTCGAAGACGTGGAGGATCGGCTCGTCGATCGCCGCGCCACTGGCGCGGCCGACCGCGGAGAACCGGCCGAGGACGAGCACGCGATCGCCGTCCTCCTGGAAGCGATGCGCGGCGACACGCGGGTCGCGGAAGACGTCCTGGACCTCGGCGTACCACTCGAGGAAGCCGTCGGGGCCGCGAAACGGCTGCCCGGGGAGTCGGGCGACCATCGAGTGCCACTCGGCGTCGGGGGCGATGCGATCGATGGTCGGATCGTCCGGGGAGATGTGGCCGCTGTTGTACGACGCGAAGCCGTCCTCGAGCAGCCCGATCCGGGTGGACATGACGTGAGGCTAATCGAGTCTGGTATCAACCGAGGCAAGGGAGTGATGCGGCGGATGGACGAGCGCGAGTGGCTGGCGGAGCGCTTCGAGGAGCACCGAACGCATCTGCGGGCGGTGGCCTACCGGATGCTCGGCTCGCTCAGCGAGGCCGACGACGCCGTCCAGGAGGCCTGGCTCAGGCTGAGCCGCTCGGATGCGGATGCGATCGAGAACCTCGGCGGCTGGCTGACGACGGTCGTCGCGCGCGTGTCGCTGACCATGCTGCGCTCGCGCACCACGCGCCGCGAGCAGCCGCTCGGCGTGCGCATCCCCGACCCGATCATCGATCCGGCCGACGGCGCGGATCCCGAGCACGAGGCCCTGCTGGCCGACTCGGTCGGGCTCGCGCTGCTGATCGTCCTCGAGATGCTGTCGCCCGCGGAGCGCGTCGCGTTCGTGCTGCACGACATGTTCGGCGTCCCGTTCGGCGAGATCGCGGAGATCGTCGACCGCTCACCCGACGCGACGCGTCAGCTCGCGAGCCGCGCCCGGCGACGGGTGATGGGCCAGCGCACCGAGCCCGACCCCGACCTCGACCGTCAGCGCGAGGTCGTCGACGCCTTCCTTTCCGCGGCCCGCGAGGGTGACTTCGACGCGCTCGTCGCGGTGCTCGACCCGGACATCGTGCTGCGCGCCGACCTCGGTGGCGGCCAGACGCAGGAGCTGCACGGAGCCGAGGCGATCGCGAGGCAGGCCCAGAGCTTCGCGCGGCTGGACGTCGTCGCCCACCGGGTGCTGGTCAACGGCGCCGTCGGCACGCTGACGCTCCGGGACGGTCGCCCGTTCTCGGTCGGCGCGATGACGGTGCGGGACGGCAGGATCGTCGAGATGGACTTCCTGGCAGACCCGGAGCGCCTCGCGCGGCTCGACCTGACGGTGCTGGACCGCTGACCGCCGCGAGGACTCAGCCGCGCTTGAGCTCCTGAATCGCCCAGCCGTTGCCGTCAGGATCCTGGAAGAACGCGTAGCGCGAGCCCGGGGACCCTTCGGGCCCCAGCTGCTGAGCGTCGCTGACTTCGACCCCGCGCCCGACGAGCGCCTCACGGACGGCGTCGAGGTCGTCGACGCTGAGCTGGAGACCCTTCACCGAGCCGGGCTCTCCCAGCGGCAGGCCGTCGCCGATCACGACCGAGCACAGCGAGCCCGGTGGGGTCATTTGCACGACTCGCATCGTGTCGTTCGGTCGGATGTCGTGATCGAGGTTGAACCCGACCTGCTCGGTGTAGAAGCCCTTCGCGTCATCGACGTCGGAGACGGGGACGGCAACGACTTCGATCCTCAGGTCCACGTTGTCTTCCTTTCGATTCGAGCGTCTGGCGGAGCGTATTTCCTCCGCCTCGTCGTTCGAAGCGTCAGCGAGTCGGCTTGCCCTGCGGCGGTGAGGGCGGCGCCTGCCGGCAGAGGCGGTTGATGACCGGGATCTGGCGCGCCAGGCCGACCAGGCTGGCGACCACGATGACCGTGCCGGGGATCCAGTCTCCGCTCGCCAGCACGAGGATTCCGAAGATCAGCGCGGCCAGCAGTCCCACGGCCAGGAAGGCCGTCAGACGCACTTGCCGGTTGAACCCTTCCTTGGCGGTCATGGTGCGCTCCTTTGTCGTCGATCACCTTGATCGTGGCAACCGACGAGCGCGCGGCCATCCGTAGAACCTCGCGCCGTCCCTCAGCACTTGGGTGCAGTCAGCGGCGCGTCCTACTCATCGTCGTCACAGAGCCACGGCTTCGTGCGGCACACGGCCGGAACGGTGTCGTCGTTCATGTCGGACACGTGGATCTCGACGGTCGCGCCGGCGTCGGCGTGGAGCCCGTCCGCGTCGACGATGTGCACGGTCACCTGCCGCTTGACGACCGATCCGGCGGGCGCTCCGCCCGTGCTGAAGCTGATCACGGTGCTCTCGCCCCCTTGGACGAGTGGCTCGCCGTCGCCGCCCCATGTGAACGCGAGCGGCGCTCGCAGATCGTCGGCCACGGCACGAAAGTCGCCCGATGCCGTGCCGGCGGTGGCGTCGGCCGCCAGCCGACGGATCCCGAAGATCTCGGCGGATGGGGCGCGCGGGACCTGGAGATATGACCCGCGGACGAGCAGGCCGCCGGCGCCGACCTCCGGCTGGCGGTAGGTGAAGGCCAGCTTGTCCCCCTTCTCGAGCGGCACGTCCGGCGGCAACAGGTTGAGGACCGCCCGCCCTACGCCCGTCTCGGCGGGGGGCTCGGTGGTCGCCACCTTGATCACCTCGTATCCGAAGAGGGCGAAGGCGGGCAGGAACCAGGGGTTGAAGAGCGAGGCGAGGCCGGCCGCGAAGGCGAGGAACTCGATCCACCCGACGTCGGTGTCGAGCTCGGTGGCCGAGTCGCAGATGATGTCGGGCTCGTCCGGAGGCCGCGCGCGCGGGTATTGGTCCAACAGGGTCAGCGTGAAGCTGACGTCGGGCCACGGCCGCTCGTCGAAGCCGGGGATCACGGTGCGGACCGCGTTCAGGCTCGCGTCGAAGACGACGTCCAGGTCGCCGAGGTGGATCGGCCCGTTCGGATTCGGGACGCCGTCCGGCGTCAGCCGGTGCGCCTCGCCGGCGAACAGCTCGCGTGCGAACCTGCGGATGAAGGTCGCGTTCAGCAGGATCGCCACCAGCTCGCTCCCCGAGATCAGATCGAGCTGTGCGATTCCCCTGTTGCGCGCCTCGTGGTCGGCGCCGTTCAGCACGGGGCGGGTCCAGATCCCGATCGCATTGGCGCTTCCGCCCGCCTGCAGCGGGACGCAGGCGGTCCGGACGTCGGCGTCGGGAAACTTGGTGGCGATCAGCTCCTGGAGCGTCTTGGCGAGACGCTCGCGTTGATCGTCGTCGGCGCACCGAGGGCCGGCCGGGCCGCCGCTGCCCTCGGGATCGATGATCTCGATGCCGATGTCCGGCACCGAGACCGCGAGCGGCGGGAGGTGGTGGCCGGGGCTGTCGTCGATCGGGGGGTCCTCCGACGGTCTCCGCGCCATCGGCACCCGAGACGAGTGGCTGCCCAGCAGACGGACGCCGCCGTTTCCCGAGGCCAGGTTGCGGCCGATGTCGCTACCGGCGTATTGCATCGCGATCTCCTCCCGGCGAGGCGGGAGACGCGCCGGCTAGCGGCAGTGACCGAACGGGCTGATGTACGTGTCGGACCCGAACGGCATGACGACCGTCGCGCCCCAGCGCACGCAGCGCCCGGGCGCCGTGCGGTAGACCGGGCCGGCGTAGTACCTGTAGTTGGCCTGGTCGACCACCCACGGGCGCCGCTTTCCCTTGACCTTGAGCGACACGCCCGTGGACGTCGGCCGCCCGATGAACTGGCGCTTCATCGTGACGGCGCAGTTCTGGCCGGTGGCCCCGTTGTAGAGCAGGAAGGTGGTGGCCAGGAGGGTCGTGTAGCGGCTGCCCGAGTAGAGCCTGTGCTTGTCGATCTTGTAGAAGCCCGCGCCGCACACCTGCTCGGCGGTGTACGGGTTGCGCTTGGCCGAGGCGGCTGCGGGGCACGCGGTCGCGATCAGCGCGATGGCGCAGACGATGAGCGAGAGACGGCGAATGATCATGAACGTTCATGACACGAGCGCGGGGCGAAGGTTGCGCGGCTCCACCTAGGGACCGGCGCCGCCGCAGGTCCGCATCCGGACGCCCCGCCGCACGAGGGGCCGCCCGCGATCGCGCACCCTCACGGTGTTCGGCGTCGAGAGGTCGCGCACGCGTCGTCCGTCGCGGGTCAGCGCCCTGAACGTGACCAGGTAGCACCCGACCGGCAGCTCGTGGCCGCGCACCGTGAAGTCCCACCGCCTGTGGTGCCTGCCCCGGCGAAACCTCCCGAGCGGGACGCGGCCGACCGCCGTCAGCCTCGGCGCGTCGTGTCCGAGCACGTCGTGGCGGCCGACGATGCGCTGCACGATGAGGCCGGCGGTTGTCTTCGTGGCGACCGAGAGGCCGAGCGTGCCGCTCGGGCGGACCGTGCCCGTCGTGAGGACGCGGCGGTTCTCGAGCGCGATCGCCCCGTCCGCCGGGTCGGGAGCCGGGAAGCGGGCGGTGCCGGCCGGGTTGACCAGCAGCTGGGTCTGCGTGTCCCACATGAACAGGCGTGCGAGGGTCTTGGCGGTGGCGCTCTCGGCGCGGGCGAAGACGAGGAACCTGCCGTCGCGGGTGAACGTCGGGGCCCGGTCGAAGGTCCCGCTCGCGTTCACGACCGCCGGCAGCTCGATCGTCGCCGCCGACGACAGTCGGGCAAGCGGGCGGAAGACGAGCTTGGTCGCGAACGGGCTCGCGGCAGGCGCCGACTCGAAGACGACGGCCCCGGCGGACCCCGAGATGGTCGGCTTGGCGAGCCCGTGCGTCGCATCGGTGAGCGTGGTGGCGCCGCCCGCGCCCTGCACCGTGATCCGTCCCGGCGGGCCTCCGCCGAAGTCGGTGCCGAACGCGAGCAGGTTCGACCCGAACGGCGCGGCCTGCAGGGTGCGCCCCGCCACGGTCGAGTCGGCGCCGCCCGCAGGGACGATCCGATGCGGGAAGGGCCCGTTCGGGAAGTTCGTCACGTCCGTCTCCGTGACGGAGCCCTGGAGCGCACCGGCCGGCGCGGCCGAGTTGCGCCGGTCGAGCCGGCGTCCGGTCAGCACCTTGGTCCCATCGAGCGAGAACGTCGGCGTGCTCGGCGGATCGGCCGCCGCCTCGAAGCCGTTGAAGAGATCGGCCGAGCGTCCGGTCGCGCGCTCTACCATCACGATCCGCAGGGTTCCGGACACTCGCCGCTCGAAGACGAGAAATCGTCCATCCGGGCTCAGCGAGGGATGGAACTCGTCCGCCCCCGGCTCGTTGACCCCCGGCGGTGCCGACAGGCGAGCGCCCGTCGTGGCGTTGACGACGAACACGCTCGACGGACCGACAGCCGACCCGTCGAAGGTCGCGATCACGTCCGCGCGAGCGGGCGCGACCGCGGCGAGCGACGCGGCGATCGCGGCCGCGACCGCGGCCAAATTCCTAGTCATGGGACACCGCCTGGAACAGGTGGGCGACCACGTAGCGGCCCACCTTGCGGCCGAGGGCCGACCCCTCCAGATCGGAGTTCGCGAAGTGGAAGCCGGCCAGGACGCGGGCCAGGTCGACGTCCTCCACCACCCCACTGAGGCGGTCGTACTCGCGCGTCGTATGTGTGACCCGGCTGTCGAGCGTGAACGGCACGGCGTCGGTGCCGAAGAACCCCCTGAGCGCCCGCGTGACCGCCGTGGTGTGGCAGGCGTGCGCCGACGGGTACTCGGGGAAGTTCGGCGTCGGGCGCAGCGGTTGCCAGCCGGGGTCGGGGTCCGTCGCGGGATTGCCGTCCTCGTCCGCCCGGGGGATCGCCTGCCAGGGGCGCCAGAACCAGTAGTGGTACTTGGCGTCGAAGCAACCGATCATCGCGTCGCCGCCGGCGACGTGCGCTATCGCGAGCATGCGCGCCGTCTGGACGAGGTCGAGGCCTTGGTCGGCGGCGAGTCGGAGCATGCCGTCGTTCCACTGCCGGAGATCGTGGTCGGTCCAGAACAGAGCCTGCGCCGTCTCCTCCGGCGTCCTGACCGGGCTGTCGAGGCGGCCGAGCTCCTCGACCTGCCGCAGATCCGCCGCGTACGCGGCGGTCGTCAGCCGCTCCGGACGGCCGGGCCGGAACTGCGAGGCGGTCTGGAGCGCCAGTGGCCTGATGCCGGGTAGGCGGAGGCCGAGGACGGGGGGCGCCGGATCGCCGGGGTTCGGCTCCCACACGCCGGGCCCGGGAGCCGGCGGAACGAACGGAGGCTGCCCGAATACCGGATTCGCCTCGCGGCCGTCGCTTCGCCGGCGGGCGAGGATCGCCGCCGCCACGCGCGCCCCGACCGCGATCCCGCGCGTCTTCGCCCTCCCGCCGGGGACGGCGTCCATGTAGGCCGCGTAGTCCCCGTCGACGATCGCCTGCTGGGGCGGAGTCAGGCCGAGGGCGGGCTGCAGGCCGACGAGCGTGTGGTGGGCCGCGGTGGCGATCGCCGCCCTGGGCGAAGCGTGCGGCGCCCTGAGCGCGATCGCGTACGGCTGGTATCCGCCCTCGATCGCGACCGCCGCGTCATAGATCGCTGCGTGGACGATCCCCATGTACACGGCCGCCTCTCCCGGGAACTTGTTGCCGAAGTTCTCGGGGCCGGCGGCGCCTGGGACGACCGCGCAGCGGGCCTCCGTGCTCCAGAAGGCGACCGGCGTCGTCGCCGCGGGCACGGCGCCGGCCGGCGCGCATTGCGTCTGCGGCGCTGACGCGGCGCACGGCGCGGCGCCGGCGAGCGTGATCAGGACCACCAGGATGCCGACTCTCGACTTCACCCTTCCTCCGTTCCTGACGGGATCGCCTCGACCACGCGGAGCGAGTCGAGCCCGGCCCGGTGAGCGGCCAGCGCGGCCTCGCGGGCGGACGCGGCCGCGAACGTGAAGAAGCAGATCTCGTCCTCGGGGATGTGCACCGACCCCTCGAAGCCGACGCGGGCCCCCTCCCGCGTCATCGCCTCGGCGGCCGAGCGCGCTCGGCGCTCGCGCGCCTGACGCTCACCGGCTGCGCCGCGGGCGAGGAAGGTCTCGACGAGGTAGCTCGGCACGCGAGCGACGGTAGGCGGCCGCGCTCAGCTTGGAATCGTGGCTTCCCCTGAACTTTGCTCGCCGGCCCGGAACGTCCGCGCGAGCTCGGTGCGCGAGCGCACGCCGAGCTTGGCGTACACGTGGGAGAGGTGCGTCTGGACCGTCCGCTCGCTCACGAACAGCGTCGCGGCGACCTCCCGGTTGGTCCGCCCCTCGGCGACGAGCGCCGCGACGCGGCGCTCGGCGGCGGTGAGCCCCTCCTCACGGGTGCGCCCACCGATCCGGCCGAGCTCGGCGCGCGCCCTCGCGGCCCAGCCCGCGGCGCCCATCGCGTCGAACGCCTCGAGCGCCGTCCCGATCGCCTCGCGGGCCGCGCGTTTCTGGCGGTCCCGGCGCCGCGCGACGCCCAGCGCCAGCAGCGCGCGAGCCCGGCCGAACGGGTCGCCGACCGCCTGGTGGCGGGCGATCGCCTGCTCGAACAGCGTCTGCGCGGCCTCGACCTCGCCACGGGCGGCCGCGACGAATCCCCGACAGCGGTTCGCATGAGCGAGCACCCAGTCGAGGCCGAGGCGCTTCGCGTCCGCCTCCCACGTGTCGAGCAGGTCGGCGGCGGCGTCGGTCCGGCCGAGCTCGAGCAACGCCTCGATGTACTCGGCGCGCCACCAGTACATGCTCGCCGCGCGGACGCCGGTACCGTGCCTGGCCTCCTCCGCCGTCGAGAAGTGCTCCACGGCCTCGACCGGCTGGTTGCTCCACGCCGCCACGAGTCCGAGCACGGCCTCCTGTCCGGCGAGCACCTGCGGCCGGTCGCGGGCGAGTGCCCGGCTTCGCTCGGCGAGCTCGCGCGCGCGGTCGAGCTCGCCGCGGTGCGCGGCGATACGGGCGACGGGCCAGATGGAGAGCGGATCCTCCGGTTCGTCGGCCGAGTACTGCAGCTCGATCTCCCTCTGCCGGTCGGCATGGTCGGCCGCCACCGCGAACCGGCCGGCGCCGAGCTCGACCAGGCTGAGGAACCAGAGTGCCTCCGAGGTCGCGGCCTCGTCCCGGTCGCGAACATCCTGGAGCAGGGTCTCGAGCAGCGCGCGCGCCCGGTCGAACTGCGCGGACCAGGTGAGGACGTGGACGAGGCCGAGCGAGGCCTGGAAGCGTCTTTGCGACCGGCCGGACGCCGGCGGCAGCTCGAGCGCCTCCTCGGCGAGCACGAGCGCGTCCGGCTCCCCGGCATTGAAGCGAAGGACGCTGAGGATCGAGAGCGCCTCCGCGCGCAGGCTCTCGTCGCCGATGCGCTCGGCGAGCTCGAGCGACGCGCGGGCGTGGAGGTCGGCCGCGTCCAACCCCTCGATCAGGCGAACTGTCCCCGCGAGCCATGCGTGGATCGACGCCTGGAGGGAAGGGTCCGACTCCGCCGCGACCAGGGCCTCCTGGCGCAGCGCGATCGCGCGTTCGAGGTCCGGCATCCTCTCGATGTCGCTCACGAGGACGAGCGCCTCCGCGCGCGGCGCGCCCGGCTGCGCCCGTTCGAGCAGATCGGCGGCGAGCATGCCGGCGCGCTCGGCTTCGCCCACCGCCAGGTACCCCCGCGCCGCCGCGAGCGCACGGCGGTGCAGGCGATCGGGCGCGTCGGGGGGCGTGAGGCGGAGCGCGTGGTCGGCGAGCTCGGCGGCGGTGAGGATCGTCCCGCGGACTCGCGCGAGGTCGGCTGACCCGTCGAGCGCGGACGCGACCTCCTCGTCCGGCTCGTTGGCGGCTAGCGCGAGGTGGCGGCCGCGGTCCACCGGGTCCTCGACGATCCCGGCAAGCCGTTCATGGGCGCGTCGGCGCTCGTCCTGCGAGGCGTTCCGGTAGGCCGCCGAGGCGAGCAACGGGTGCGTGAAGCGGATGACGCCGCCGGAGCGCTCGATCAGCTGGGCGCCGAAGGCCGGCTCCAGCGCCCGCGGAGCGACGCCGGCGGCGCGCAGGAGGTCCGCCGGCGGCCGGCCGTGCGCGGCCACCAACACCAGCGCGTCGCGTGTCGTGCGCGTCAGGCGTTCGAGGCGCGCGCTGACGAGCCGTTCGAGCGACTCCGGCATCGGGAAGGGCTCGGTCATGACGCGGATCGGGCGCTGCGACCCGAGCCCGCGGGCGAGCTCGAGCGCGTAGAACGGGTTTCCCCCCGAGACCTCGAGCAGGCGGGCCAACGTCGGGCGCGCGAGCGTCCGGTCCAGCCGCCGGTTGAGGAGTAGCTGCAGCACGCCCATGCTGAGCGGGCCCACGGTGAGCCGCTCGATCGCGTCGGGACCGGCCGTCTCCTCGAGCTTGGGCGCTTCAGATTCCTCGCCGAGACGCCGCGCGACCAGGAGCAGGACGCGCTGGTCGCGCAACCGCCGCAGCGCGAACTGCAGCGCGCTCGCCGACGCGGCATCGACCCACTGCTCGTCGTCGACGGCCAGCACGAGCGGCGCGCGTTCGGCGAGCGCGTGGAGAGCGGTGCGGACCGCGACGCCGAGCGCCCGCGGATCGACCGGATGCGCGGGCGCGTGGTCCACGAGCAGGGCCGCCTCGAGCGCGCGGCGACGCGGCGCCGTCAAGGCGGGCAGCACATCGCCGAGCACGCCCTCGAAGAAATCCCCGAGCACGACGTATGCGAGACCGCGCTCGGCCTCCGCCGGGCGCGACGACAACACGAGGAAATCGCGCTCGCGCGATGCCGCCACCGCCGCCTCCCAGAGCGTGGACTTCCCGACGCCCGGCTCGCCCAACAGCACGAGTCCGGCGAGCGCCTCGACCGGGCGATCGAGGAACGCATAGACGGAGCCGAGCTCCCGCTCGCGTCCGAGGACCTCGGGTGGCATGGCTGTCACTCGGGATGCTGACAGCTGATGCCGTGCGGGGGCGGCCGCAGGCCCCTTCGCTAGCTTCGGTGTGACCTGGTCGACCGGGCCTGTCGACGCTCGAGATCGCCACCGCCCACTGGAATCGCTCCGATCCACCCGGTGTCGGAAGCGATGAGATTGGCTGCGACAGGCGGTCGTAGGAGTGACGACAGCGCCGGAAGGAGGACCCGATGCCGGCTGCCAACCGAACTCGGCTGGCCCGCGACGTGTTCGCGGCCTTCGCCGCGGGCGACCGCGAGCGGATCGAGGCGCTCCTTGCCCCCAGCTTGAGCTTCCACGCGCCGCCGGACCCCGAGCTCGATCGTGCCGGCTACTTCGAGCGATGCTGGCCGGGATCGGGGAACGGGACCATGTTCGACTTCGAGCGGATGATCGAAGCGGGCGATGAGGTCGTCGTCAGCTACAACGCGACACGCAAGGACGGTTCCCGCTTTCGCAACACGGAGGTGCTCACCTTCGTGGGCGACCAGGTCGCCGAGATCGAGGTCTATTTCGGCTGGGACGTCGAGTAGCGCCCCGCCAAGACTGCCCGGACCAATGGAACTATTCGTCGGCCGGGACCGTCGTACGCGGTTGACACCCGAGCAGCTCGGGCCAACCGCGACAGAACGGAGGACAAGATGTCGGCGCAGGTCGATCCGTCACACATCATGCAGGTCGGGATGGGGTTCTGGGGGTCGAAGACGCTCCTGTCGGCTGTCGAGCTGGACCTGTTCAGCAAGCTGGGTAGCGACGGGATGACCGCCGAGCAGATCGTCGAGGACCTCGACCTTGACGAGCGGGCGGTGCCCGACTTTCCGGATGCGCTCGTCGCGCTCGAGCTGCTCGATCGTGAGGACAACGGAGGCGACGCCGTCTACCGGAACACGGAGGCGGGAGCGTTCTTTCTCGACAAGGCGAGCCCCGCCTACATCGGCGGAATGCTCGAGATGGCCAACGCGCGTCTCTATCCGTTCTGGGGCGAGCTCACCGAGGCGTTGCGGACCGGGGAACCCCAGAACGAGATCAAGCACAGCGGCAAGCCGATGTTCGATGAGCTCTACGCCGACGAGGCCAGACTCGAGCAGTTCATGAACGCGATGGCCGGGATCTCGGCCGGCCCGTTCATGGCGCTCGCCGAGAAATTCGACTTCTCGCAGTACGAGACCCTCTGCGATGTGGGGGGCGCGACCGGCAAGCTCTCGATCATCGTCGCCGAGCGCCATCCGAACATCCGCTGCACGACCTTCGACCTGCCGGTCGTCGAGCCGATCGCGAAGCGAACGATCGAAGCCGCCGGTCTGAGCGATCGGATCACCGCGGTCGGCGGCGACTTCTTCACCGACCCGCTGCCCAAGGCGGACGTGATCACGATGGGAATGATCCTCCACGACTGGAACCTGGAGAACAAGAAGCACCTGGTCGAGGCCGCCTACGATGCGCTGCCCGAGGGCGGGGCCT
>DASXAA010000013.1:0-2269 GCA_036407035.1 Thermoleophilaceae bacterium
CCGGGCGACTGCGCTGTGCCGCCTGCGGCGTGGCGAGCACCCATCCCTGGCCGACCGAGGTCGAGCTCGCGGAGGCCTACGCGGGCTGGTATCGGCCGGAGTCGGGCCGTTTCTCCGGCATCGGCGACGCCCTTCTGCGGCGCACCCGAGGACGCCTCGCCAGGCGGCTCGACCGGATCGCGCCCCCCGGAGCCGTGCTCGACGTCGGGGCCGGTGACGGAGCCCTCCTGGACGCCCTCGCAGCGCGCGGGCGCCGCGCGCTCGGCCTCGAGCGGCGCTCGACCCGCCCAGACGTCCGCGAGGCGGGACTCGACGACATCGAGGCCGAGTGGGCTGCGGTCGTCTTCTGGCACTCACTCGAGCATCTGGAGGCTCCCGGCGAGGAGCTCTCGCGCGCCGCGGAGCTGCTCGCCCCGCGCGGCGTGATCGTGATCGCTGTGCCGAACGCCGACAGCATCCAGGCTCGGGTGTTCGGGGATCGCTGGCTGGCCCTGGACCTGCCGCGCCACCTCGTGCACCTGCCGGCCGGCGCCCTCGTCGAGCGGCTGCGTTCCCAAGGCCTCACGCCGGAGCGGGTCAGCTACTGGCGCGGCGGGCAGGTGCTGTTCGGGTGGCTCCACGGGCTGGTCGGGACGCTGCCGGGCAGGCCCGACCTCTACGACGCGATCCGGCGTCCCGAGGCGCGGTCGCGGGCGATGACGCCGCTCGCGAGGCTGATCGTGCTCGCGAGCGGCGTGGTCCTGGCGCCGTTGGCGGCGGCCGCGGCCGCCGCCGAGGTGGCGGCACGTCGCGGCGGAACCGTCTACGTGGAGGCCCGGCGTGGCTGAGCTCGTGAAGACGGGCAGCCAGGACCGGTCCGGGGCGGAAGTCACGCGCCCGCCGGGCAAGGTGGTCGTCGTGATGCCGGCGATGAACGCCGCCCTGACGCTGGCCCAGACGGTCGCCAGCATCCCCTCCGAGTGGGCCGACGAGGTGATCCTCGTGGACGACCACTCGACGGACTCGACGGTCGCGCTGGCCCGCGAGCTGCCGGTGCACCTCGTCTGGCACCCCCACAACGCGGGCTACGGCGCCAATCAGAAGACCTGCTATCTCGAGGCGCTGCAGCGGGGCGCCGATGCCGTCGTGATGCTGCACCCCGACGGGCAGTACGAGCCGCGCCTGATCCCGATGATGGTCGAGCCGATCCTCGCCGGCCGGGCCGACCTCGTGCTGGGCTCGCGCTTCGCGGAGCCCGGCCTGGCTCTCGCCAACGGCATGCCGCGCTGGAAGTACGTCGCGAACCGGGCACTGACGATCGCCGAGAACCGCATGATGGGCACCGACCTGAGCGAGGCGCACACCGGCTACCGCGCCTATTCGCGACGGCTGCTGTTGACGGTCCCGTTCCTTCGCAACGCGACCGACTTCAGCTTCGACACCGAGCTGATCATGCAGGCGGTCCACTTCGGCATGCGCATCGAGGAGGTTCCCGCCACCTGCCGCTACTTCGCGGACGCGTCGTCCGTCGGCTTCAGGAGCGGCGTGGTCTACGGCTCGAAGACCCTCTGGACGGGCGCGCGGATGTGGCTGCACCGCAAGGGCGTCCTGGCCTCGCGGAAGTTCAAGGACCCTGGCTCGGGCGAACTCTGAGGCGCGCCGGCACGTACCCGATCCTCGCCGTCGCCGGCCTGACGCTGCTCGGGCTGCTGCTGCGCATACCGTCCTTCGACGACTCGCTGTTCGGGGACGAGCTCGCCACCTACTACGTCGTCACCGGCCACAGCCTCGGCGACGTCGTCCACCTGCTGCAGGGAAACTCGGTCACCGGCGATCTCAGCCCGCCCCTGTTCTTCATGCTCGCCTGGGTCACGCACGGCCTGGGCGATCCGGCGGAGTCCCTGCGGCTGGTGTCGCTGCTATCGGGGCTCGCGGCGATCCCGCTCACCTATCTGCTCGGCGTGCGGACGGTGGGACGGCCGGCGGCGCTCGTCGCGGCCGCGCTCATGACCCTCAGCCCGTTCCTCATCTACTACACGACGGAGGCGCGCGCCTACGGGGTGACCCTGCTGCTGGTCCTGCTCTCGACGTTGACGTTGCTGCGCGCGCTCGACAGCGAGCGCTGGTGGTGGTGGGCCGCCTATGCCGTCTGCTCGTGTGCCGCGATCTACGCCCACTACACGCCCGTCTACCTGCTCGCGGCGCAGTTCGTGTGGGCCTTCTTCGCCCGTCCCCGCGCGCGGCTTCCGCTGATCGCCGCGAACGCGGCGGTCGCGCTCGCCTACATCCC
>DASXAA010000014.1:0-2263 GCA_036407035.1 Thermoleophilaceae bacterium
GGGCGGCGAGGACGTGTTCGTGCACTTCAATGCCATTCAGGCCCAGGGCTTCAAGAGCCTGTCTGAGGGCGACAAGGTCGAGTTCGAGGTGACCAAGGGCCCGAAGGGGCTCCAGGCCGCCAACGTGCGCAAGGCCTGACCGGACGTCCGTCTCGAATGGACGGCCGGGCGCTGTCTCGGCCCGGCCGTTCCTCGTCCAGCCGCCAGAGACCGGGCCAACGTTTCCTCGTGGCCGACCTGGCCGGCATCGACTTCTCCCCCCGCTGACCACGGAACCGGGCATCGTTCGGCGCGACGGGGCCGCCAATCTGCACGCCGAGTCCGCCCGAGAGGTGAGACGTTCTGCCTGACGTCGGGCAGCGCCGTCACACGGCCCGGGATTGGCCGGGGGTCCGTCGACGCGGTGGTTGAAATCGCGATCAACTCGTGGAAGTCTTCGATCTAGAAACCGAGCCGAGCAATCTCGAACGGTCGAACGCAGCCTCCAGGAGGACCTACCATGACACCGCGTACGAGGGCGGTGAAGCCACCCTCACGCACCGCGGTGGCACGGCCAGTGTGAAGTTCGTCGTCGTCTGGAGGATGGTCGATGGCCAGTGGCGACTGCACCGCGACATCTGGAACTCCAAGGGCGCATAGCGGCCGGAAGCCATCACCACACCGGAGGGATCCCTGGCCGGTCGACTCGTGTACTATCTCCGGTGGTTCGATGGTGCGGGACCACTCGGGTATGGACCTGACCCTCATGAAGGATCGGCGGTCGCCGGCGCCGGTCCGTCGCCGTCGGTATGGAACGAGGCCGGCTCCGTGATCTCGTGAGCGACGACGGCCGCATCGGCACCCCGCGCAAGCGCAAGGAGGACCCGCGCTTCCTGACCGGCGCGTCGCGCTTCACGGACGACATCGCGCTGGCCGGGCAGCTTCACGCGGCCGTCGTCCGCTCCCCTCACGCGCACGCGCGCATCCGCGCCGTCGACGTGGCGGCGGCGCGCTCCGCGCCCGGGGTGCGATTGGTGCTGACGGCGGTCGACGTCGAGGGTGAGATCGCGCGGCCGATTCCCTCGTTCTCGCGGACGCCACCCTTCGACATTCGCGGGCCCGACGGCGCGACGGCCCCGGAGGCCGAGCAGTTCGCGCTGGCGCGGGCGACGGTCCGCTACGTCGGGCAGCCGGTCGCGTTCATCGTGGCCGAGAGCGCCGGCCTGGCCCAGGACGCGGCGGAGCAGGTCCGGATCGACTACGAGCCGCTCGCCGCCGCGGTCGGTATCGAGGAGGCGCTCGCCCCGGGCGCGCCCCGGGTCTGGGACGAGCGGCCCAGCAACGTGTCCTTTCAGTGGGAGGGCGGTGATCGGCGCGCCGTCGAGGCGGCATTCGCGCGGGCCGCGCACGTCACCCGGGTGGAGGTCGTCAACAATCGGATCGCCCCGGTCTTCATGGAGCCGCGGTCGGCGATCGCCGAGTACGATGAGGCCTCGTCGCGCTGGACGCTGCGGGTCGGATGCCAGTCGGCCCACGGAATGCGCGCGGTGCTCGTTCACGTGATGGGCGTCGAGCCGGACCGCCTCCGGGTCGTGGTGCCCGACACCGGCGGCGGCTTCGGGGCCCGCGGCGGCGTGTATCCCGAGTATCCGCTCCTCCTGGTCGCCGCGCGCCGCCTCGGGCATCCCGTCAAGTGGACGTCATCGCGCGCGGAGGCGTTCGTCGCCGATCACCAGTCACGCGATCACGTGCTCCGCGGCGAGCTGGCCCTCGACGACGAGGGCCGGTTCACCGCGATGCGCGTGCACGTCGACTGGCGCCACGGCGCGTACTTCACGAGCCGCAACGTCTGGGTGATGGTGCACTACCTGCCGCCGACGCTCGGCGGCCCCTATCGTATCCCGTGCGGTCACGTGGCGATTCGCGGCGTGTTCTCGCACACGACGCCGCTCGCGGCCTTCCGCGGGATCGGCCGCATCGAGGCCAACTACTTGACCGAGAGCTTGATCGAAGCGGCGGCACGCGAGACCGGGACGGACCGCCTCGAGCTCCGCCGGCGCAATCTGGTCGCCGCCGAGGAGCTTCCCTGGAGGACGCCGGGCGGCGCGATCGTGACCTCGGGCGCCTTCGCCGAGCACTTCGACCGCGCGCTCGAGCTGGCCGACTGGTGGGGGTTCCCGGCGCGGCGCGCCGAGAGCGCGGCCCGGGGCATGCTGCGCGGCTTCGGGCTCGGGATGTACGTCGAGAACGACGGCAGCACGCCCACCGAGTTCGCGGAGGTCCG
>DASXAA010000015.1:0-27080 GCA_036407035.1 Thermoleophilaceae bacterium
GCGGCCGAGCGCCTGCCGGATCTCCCACAGCGCGCGCGGCGGCTGCATCGGGAACTGGTCGTCGTTCTTGGCGGCCTCGAAGCGGCCCTGCACCACCTCGCGCAGCCGGTGCGATCCGCCCGAGTGCGGCACGTGCCGGCACTCCTCGGCCAGCCTGGCGAGTATGTGGTAGATGTCGCCGACGAGCTCGACCTCGGGCACGAAGTACTCGTCGATCTCCGCGGCGAGCGAGTCGATGCAGATGATCTTCTTGTCGCGCTTCGGGTTCCAGTGCTCGGGCGAGTGCTCGACAAGGTCGTAGCCCATCGCGATCACCACGTCGGCCTCGTCGAAGCCGGCCATCGAGTAGTCGCCTGACTGGAGGCCGACCGCGCCGAGACCGCGTGGGTCCTCGGGAGTTAGCAGGCCCTTGCCCATGAAGGTCTCGGCGACGGGGATCCCCGGCGCGCGGGTGAACTCGCGGAGCGCGGGCGCCGCGTGGGCGCGGATCACGCCGTTGCCCGCCAGCGCCACCGGGTTCAGCGCGCCGCGGATCAGGTCCGCCGCCTTCAGCAGCTCGCGCGCGCTCGGCTCGGGCTGCACCGGCTTGCGGCGCGGCAGCGGCTGGGCGTCCACCTCGGCGGCCATCACGTCCTCGGGCAGCTCGATGTGCGTGGCGCCCGGCTTCTCGGACTCCGCGACCTTGAAGGCCTTGCGAACGACCTCGGGGATGATCGCCGCGTCCGAGAGGCGCGCGTTCCACTTCGTGATCGGCCGCATGACGCGCAGGAGGTCGATGTACTGATGGGACTCCTTGTGCATGCGCTCGAGGTCGCCCTGCCCGGTGAGCGCGACCAGCGGCGCGCGGTCGAGGAACGCGTCGGCGACGGCCGTCACGAGGTTCAGCGCCCCCGGGCCGAGCGTGCCGAGACAGACGCCGGCGCGGCCGGTCAGGCGCCCGTACACGTCCGCCATGTAGGCGCCGCCCTGCTCGTGCCGGACCGGGATGAACTCGATCGACGAGCGCGACAGCGACTCGTTCAGGTCGAGCGTCTCCTCCCCCGGGATGCCGAACACGTGCCTGACGCCCTCGGCCTCGAGGCACTCCACGAAGACGTCGGATGCTTTGCGCTTGGCCACCGGGCCGGTGACTGTACCCGTTGTCCCGAGCCGCCCGCTACCTTGGGTAGCTCAAGGGGTTACACGAGAAGTCGATACGGGTTGGGAACCCACCTTTTCCCCCTGCCGATGCGCCGAATCGTCCTCGTACTCATCGCCGCCCTCGCCCTGCCCGCCGC
Source organism: Thermoleophilaceae bacterium (assembly GCA_036407035.1). GTDB lineage: Bacteria > Actinomycetota > Thermoleophilia > Solirubrobacterales > Thermoleophilaceae > JACVRW01. The sequence goes on from DASXAA010000015.1 coordinate 1,278, forward strand.
CGCCGACGCGGCGGTGCGCCACGTGGTGCGCGGCGCCGGGTTCGGACACGGCATCGGGATGAGCCAGTACGGCGCCTACGGCTACGCGCTCAACGGCGCCCGGTACGAGGGGATCCTCGAGCACTACTACAAGGGCACCACGCTGACCGACGCGCCGGGCGCCCCCGTGCGCGTGCTGCTCCAGCCCAACGACCCGTACATCCGCTTCGTGGGCGCGAGCGCCGCCGGGGGCAAGCGGGTGAGGTCCCGCACGACCTACGTGGCCCGCCGCAGCGGCAGCGGCATCGTGCTGCGCACGGCCGCCGGCAGGCTGGTCGGCCGCTTCGGCTCGGCGGTCACCGTCAAGCGGTCGGGCGGCGACCCCGTGCGCCTGCTCGGCCCCGCCCTCAACGGGGTGACGAGCGGCAGCTACCGCGGCGCGATCGAGATCCGGGTGGACGGCGGCGTGACGGCGATCAACGTGATCCCGCTCGACCCCTACGTGAAGGGCGTCGTCGCCGGCGAGATGCCCTCGTCCTGGCCGCTCGAGGCGCTCAAGGCCCAGGCCGTGGCCGCGCGCACGTACGCGCTCGCCACGCGCAAGACCGGCTCGGCCTTCGACCAGTACCCGGACACGCGCTCCCAGGTGTACCGCGGCGTGACGGGCGAGAGCGTGCGCAGCAACGCGGCGGTGGACGACACCGCCGGGCAGATCCTCGAGGTAGGCGGCGTGCCGGCGGTTACCTACTACCACTCGACCTCCGGCGGTCACACGGAGAACGTGGAGAACTCCTTCATCGGCGCGCTCTCGCACAGCTGGCTCGTGGGCGTGCCGGACCCGTACGACAACCAGTCGCCGTACCACCGCTGGCGGGTCCGCTTCACGACCGGCCAGCTGACCTCTGACCTGAGCGGCTACGTGCGCGGCACGTTCCGCAAGCTGAAGGTCCTGAAGCGGGGAGTGTCGCCGCGGATCGTGCGGGCGCGCGTGTACGGCACGCGCGGCACGTCGGTGATCAGCGGCCCGACGCTGCGCGCGCGGCTCGGCCTGCGGGACACCTGGGCGAGGTTCACGCGGATCTCGAGCACCGCGCGCAGTCCGCGCTCCGCGAGGCCCGCGGCCTGGGGCGCGGCCCCGACCGCCCGCCTGCTCGTCGGCTCCTTCCAGCCCGCGCCGCGCGGGCACGAGCTGCGGCTCGAGCGCCGCACCCGCGGCGTCTGGCGCACGCTGCTCCTCCTGCACACGGCCCGCGACGGCCACTACCGCGCCGCCCTCGACCGGGCGGGCGTGTACCGCGTGCGCTCCGGCAAGGTCGCCGGTCCCGCCGTCAGGGTTCGTTGAGGCGGGCGCTGGTGCTGGCCGCCGTCGGCGGCCTCCTCGCGGCGGCGCCCGCGCACGCGGCGCAGGCGCAGAGGCCGGTCACCGTCCTCGCCACCGGCGACTCGATGATCCAGCTCGTGGACACCGCGCTCCGCAAGCGGCTGGCGCCGCAGGGCGTGCGCGTGCCCAGCGACGCGCGGATCAGCACCGGCATCTCGAAGCCGCGGCTGCTCGACTGGCAGCGGCTCGCCCGCGAGCAGGCGCGGCGCTGGCGCCCGCGGGCGACCGTGATGTTCCTCGGCGCCAACGACGGCTTCAACATGCGCACGGCGCGCGGCCGACTGGCGATCTGCTGCGGGAAGGCGTGGCGGGTCGAGTACGCCCGCCGCGCCCGGCGCATGATGCGCGCCTACGCGCGCCACCGCGCCGGCTACGTGTACTGGCTGCTGCTGCCGCAGGCGCGCGAGGGGTTCTTCACACGCTCGTTCCCGGCCGTGAACGCCGCGTTGCGGCGGGCGGCACGGGCGCTCCCCCGGCGGGTGAGGCTCGTGCACCTGAACCGCGTGTTCACGCCCCGCGGCCGCTTCCGCGACTACATGCGCCGCAACGGCCGGCGCGTGCGGGTGCGCCAGCGCGACGGCATCCACCTGTCAGCCGAGGGCGCCGCGATCGCGGCGTCGCTCGTGGTGCGGCGGATGCGGGCGGACGGGGTGCTGCGGCGGGGGTAGATCGCGGCGGCCCACGCGGGGTGTGGCTCCCGGCGGCGGTCAGGGATGAGCGAACGACGGGCAACCAGGGGTGGCCCCGGCGGGGCCGCCCGGCAGGGGGGTGGGCCGGTTTCCGACGAAATGGCGGACGGAATCCAGCCCACCCCCCGTGGATTCCCGTCCACTGTCGACTTTGTCGGGCTGAGCCCGACAAACTCGACACTCGACCCGGCGAGCGACAGCCACGCCGGCTGTCCCGCTACGGCTCCGCCTCGAACCGCTCCACCGCCGCCGTCGGCGCCACCCGCGTCAGCCGCGCCTCGAGCGGCCGCGCGAACGCGAATGCGCGCGACAGCAGGCGGGCGAATCCGTGCTGGCCCCCCGGCGCCAGGTGCAGGCCGTCGCCGTAGAACCAGTCCGCGTGGCCGGCCGAGTAGCCGACCCAGTCGAGCACCTTCACCCGCGCCGGCCAGCGCCGGCCGGCGGCTCGGATCGTGTCGATGTCCGACCCGCCGGTGCGCGGCGTGACGAGGGCCAGCACGCGGCCCGGGCCGAGGATGCGCAGCGCCTGGCGGATCTGGGACGTCTCGATCACCCAGTTGTCCCCGAGCGCCATCACCACCAGGCGCGGCAGGCTGCCGCCGCGCGCCGCCAGCACGCCGAGCCCCTCGCCCATCTGCCTGCAGCCGCGCGTGTCGACGTCGAATCCGGCCGCGGCGAGCTCCTCCGCCGCGCCGAGCATCACCGAGTCGCCGACCGCGAGCGGCGGCGGCCCCGGCGCGCGGTGCCGCTGCGCGGCGAACCGCTGCACGCCGCCGCACGCTGCGCCCGCGGGCGCCGCGATCGCGAGGGTCGAAATCAGGACGATGAGTGCGAGGCCTCCCCGCCGCACGCCATATAACTCTGTCACAGCGGGTGGTCTTTCCCTCTCTCGAATTCGCCATCTTCTTCCCGATCGTGCTCGCGGTCTCGTGGGCGCTGATGCCGCGGCCGCGCCTGTGGAAGCCGTTCATCCTGGCCGCAAGCTACGTCTTCTACGCGGCGGCGAGCGTGAAGTTCTGCCTGCTGCTCGCCGGCGTGGCGCTGGCGAACCAGCTCGGGGCGAAGATGATCGACCGCTCCACCGACGAGGGCCGCCGCACCTACCTGATGGCGGCCACGGTCGCGGTGGACCTCGGCGTGCTCGGCCTGTTCAAGTACTACGGGTTCTTCAGCGAGGAGTGGGGCGCGCTGCTCGACGACATCGGCCTCGGCACGCCGCTGCCGCTGCTCGCGTTCGCCCTGCCGGTGGGGCTCAGCTTCTGGACCTTCCAGGCGATCTCGTACGTGGTCGACGTGCGCCGCCGCCATGTGGAGGTGGCGCCGACCATCGACGTGGCCCTCTACCTGTCGTTCTTCCCGCACGTGGTGGCGGGGCCGATCGTGCGCGCGAAGGAGTTCCTGCCCCAGCTGCGCACGCCGCGCAACCCGCGCGACGTGGCCGTCGGGCCGGCCGTGGTGCTGATCGGGATCGGGCTCGTCAAGAAGGTGGCGATCGCCGACTATCTGGCGCGTACGGTCGTGGACCCGGTGTTCGGCGTGCCGCAGGCGTTCTCGGCGCCGGACGTCGCGCTCGCCGCGTACGCGTACGCCGCCCAGATCTACTGCGACTTCTCGGGCTACACGGACATCGCGATCGGCGTGGCGCTGCTGATGGGGTTCGTGTTCCCGATCAACTTCAACTGCCCGTACCGCGCCACCAGCTTCCGCGACTTCTGGCGCCGCTGGCACATCACGCTGTCCCGCTTCCTGCGCGACTTCCTCTACATCCCGCTCGGAGGCAACCGCGGCGGCCGGTGGAAGACCTACCGCAACCTGATGATCACGATGACGCTCGGCGGCCTGTGGCACGGCGCGGCCTGGGGATTCGTGCTCTGGGGTGGGCTCCACGGCGTGTGCCTGTGCGTCGAGCGTGCGCTGCGGGGCCGAATCTCGCTGCCGGCGTGGCTGCGCTGGGCGATCGTCTTCAACCTCGTCACGCTCGGCTGGGTGCTGTTCCGAAGCCGGGACGTGGAGCTCGCGTGGACGTTCCTATCCCGCCTGGGCGACCCGGGCCCGGCGACCCTCTGGACGTTCCCGGTGCTGCTCGCCGTCGGCGTCACGATCGGTCTCCAGCTGCTGCCGCCGCGCCCGCTCGAGGCGATCCGCGTGCGCATGGCGGAGCTGAGCCCGGCTACCCTCGCGGCGTCACTGGCCCTCGTGATCGCGCTCGTGGGCGCGACCGTGCCGGCCAACGCCGTGCCACCGTTCATCTACTTCCAGTTCTGACACTTGGCCTCGATCGACGACAGCGTTCCGAAGCCACCGCCCGGCCGCCACCTGCGCGCGCGCGACGCGATCGTGGTCGTCGTCGCCGTGGTGGTGCTGCTCGTGCTGTTCAAGGGCGCGTCGATCAGGGAGTCCGGCGAGGAGATGCAGCCGGGCTTCGAGCGCGACGTGGTGCTGGCCGTCGGCAGACCGGCGGGCTGGGTCGCGGACCGGCTGCCGTTCGACGAGGTCGGCGACAGGATCACCGGCTGGCTCTCGTCGGACGACGACCTCGGCACCGCGGGCGGGTTCGACCGCCCGATCCGCGGCGGCCGCGCCGGGACGGTGGCGCCGGTTACGCCGGACTCGTTCGACCCGGGGACGGTCGGAGAGAACCCGGCGCGGCGGCGCGAGCTGAAGACGCTGCTCGTGACGGGCGACTCGCTCGCGATGCCGCTCGACGTCGAGGTCGCGCGCAGGCTGGCGCCCGACGGCGTGAAGGTGCTGCGCGACCCCCACCTCGGCACGGGCGTCTCGAAGAGCGGGTTCGTCGACTGGGGCAAGCTCTCGACACAGCAGGTGCGAAGCGACTCGCCCGACGCGGTCGTCGTGTTCATCGGCGCCAACGAGGGCTTCGACATGCCCGGTCCGAACGGCCGCGACGTGCGCTGCTGCGGCCGCGACTGGGCGGCCGTGTACGCCACGCGCGTGCGCCGCATGATGAACACCTACAGGCAGGCGGGCGCGGCGCGCGTGTACTGGCTGACGCTGCCGTTCCCGCGCGACCGCGACCGTCAGGAGGTGGCCCGCGCCGTGAACGCGGCCATCGAGGTGGCCGCCCAGCCGTACCGCGCGCAGGTGCGGGTGCTCGACATGGTGCCGGTGTTCACGCCCGGCGGCCGCTACCGCGCCGCGATGACCGTGGACGGGCGCCAGCAGATCGTGCGCGAGCCGGACGGGATCCACCTCAACGGCACCGGGGCCGAGGTGGCGGCGGACATCGTGCTGGACGCGGTGGACCGCGACTACCGCCACTGAGGACAGCTCACGAGCCGGGGGCGCCGAGCACCGGCTCTGGCGCCTCCTTCGCGAGCGCCTGGCGCACGTTGCGGATGCCGTTCGCCACGGCCACGACCGTGCCGCGCGCGAGCGTCGTGAAGAGGCCGCCGCCCGGCGTCTCCGCCAGGTCCGTCACGCGCACCGGCGCCGGGTGATCGCGTCGCACCGGCCGCGCGCGGCCGGCGGGCCCGTAGAGGCCGGACGGCTGGTACACGGTGCCGCGCTGTGCCCGCCGCCCCCGCTTGCCGCCCGGCGCGGCGCGGCAACCCTCCACGGCCTGGGCGACCAGCACGGCTCGCAGCGCGTAGCCGATCGGCGTGGCGTGCACGCGGTCGCTCTGCAGCAGCGACGGCTCGCTGCCGGCGAGCGCGCGCCAGTCGGCCACCTGGGTGCCGGGCGTCTCGGCCGCGAAGGCGCGGACCGCCTCGTTCAGCCCCTCGACCGTGGCGCCGCCGGCGGGCGGCCGGTTGATCGTGGCGAGGACCATGCAGCGGCCGTCGGCCAGCCCGCGCGCGGCGTCGAGGTCGGCGGCCAGGCGCCCGGGCTGGGCCGGGGAGTCGTTGGTGCCGAGGTCGAACACCACGACGTCGTCGTCCGGGCGCAGCCGCGCCCGCAGCACGCCGACGCCCGCTGTGCTCGACCGCCCGATCTCGGCGTCGATCCGCACCGGCACGCCGGCCAGCTCGCGCTGGAGATACGCGCCGTCACCGACCGTCAGGCTGTCGCCCACGACGAGCACCTCGGCGTGCGCGGAGGGCGCGGCCGCGAGCGCGGCGAGCGCGAGCCCGCCCGCCGCAGCCGCGCGGCGTCTAGATGTTCTGCGTGTAGGTGTGCTTGACGCGGCGGCCGCCCTTCGTGCAGGTGGCCTTCGCATCGTAGGAGAAGCGGCTCTTGTTGAAGCGGCTCTCGCCGCAGCGCCAGCCGGACACGTGCGAGCAGTGGCCGTCGGCCCCGCCGTGGCTGTGGCGGCAGCCGTGGTACGCCTTCACGACCTTGCGCCCGCTGCGGCAGCTCGTGCCGCTCACGCTCAGGTTGAGCACGTACGTGGTGCCGAGGTGGCGCTGCTGGTTCAGCGACAGCTGGCAGCGCTTCGCGGCCACGGCGACCGGGCCGCTCGCCGGCGCGGCGGCCGGAGCGATCATGACCGCGGCTCCGAGCGCGGCGAGCACACAGGTGCGGGTGAGGAGTCGCATCGTTCCTTCTGTCCTTCCGTCAGGCGAGGTCATCGAGACGGCTCCATCTTGCCGCAAGTAGGGTGGTTCCCGCATGTCGAAGCAGGAGCTGCGCGAGCGGTCCGGCCAGCTCTCCGCGCTGGCCACGGCATTCGACGAGGTCGTAGCCCGATCCGCCGGCAGCCTCGTGCTGGTGCGCGGGGAGGCGGGCGCCGGCAAGACCGTCGTGCTGCGGGAGTTCTGCGACACGCGGCCGGAGCCGGCGCGGGTCCTCTGGGGCGCGTGCGACGCCCTGCTGACGCCCGGCCCGCTCGGGCCGCTGTTCGACCTGGCGGAGTCGACCGGCGGCGAGCTCGAGGAGCTGGTGGCCGGCGGCGGCCGCCCGCACGAGGTCGCCGCGGCGCTGATCCGCGAGCTCGGCGGCTCGCGGCCGAGCGTGGTCGTGGTCGAGGACCTGCACTGGGCGGACGAGGCGACGCTCGACGTCCTGCGCCTGCTGGCCCGGCGGGTCGAGGCCGTCCCCGGCCTGGTCGTCGCGAGCTATCGGCCCGAGATCGAGCGGAGCCACCCGCTCGCGCTGGTGCTCGGGGAGCTCGCCACCAACCGCGCCGTCACCCGCCTGGAGATCCCGCCGCTGTCGCGGGACGCGGTCGCCGAGCTGGCGGCGCCCCACGGGATCGACGCCGACGACCTCTACCGGCAGACCGGCGGCAACCCGTTCTTCGTGACCGAGGTGCTCGCGGCGGGCACCGGCGAGGTGCCGCACACCGTCCGCGAGGCGGTGCTCGCGCGCGTGGCCCGCCTCTCCGAGCCGGCCAGGACGCTGATGGAGGCGATCGCCGTCGCGAGCCCGCGGGCCGAGGTGCGTCTGCTCGAGGCGCTCGCCCCGGCCGAGCTCGGCCACCTCGAGGAGTGCCTCGCATCCGGGATGGTCACGCCGGAGCCACACGGGGTGTCGTTCACGCACGAGCTCGCCCAACAGGCGGTCGAGGAGGCGCTGCCGCCCGACAGGCGCGTCTCGCTGCACCGCGCCGCGGCGACGGCGCTTGCCGGGTCCGGCGACGTGCCCGCCTCCGACCTCGCCCGCGTCGCGCATCACGCGGACGCCGCGGGCGACCGGGGAGCCGTGCTGCGCTTCGCGCCCGCGGCGGCGGCCCGCGCGGCGGCCCTCGGCGCCCATCGGGAGGCGGCCGCCCAGTACGCCCGCGCGCTGCGCTTCGCGCAGGATCTGCCCCCGGAGGAGCAGGCCCGCCTGCTCGAGCTGCGCGCGTACGAGTGCTTCCTGACCGGCGAGATGGACGCCGCGATCGCCGCCCAGGAGGACGCCCTCGCGCACCGGCGCGCGCTCGGCGACCCGCTCGCGGAGAGCGACTGCCTGCGCTCGCTGTCGCGGCTGTACCGCTTCCTCGGGCGCACCCGCGAGGCCGCCGAGGTCGGCCGGCAGGCGATCGCCCGCGTGGAGGAGGTGCGTCCGGCCCGCGAGCTGGCGATGGCCTACGTGAACCTGGGCCACCTCTACACGGTCGCGGAGGCCGCCGACGAGGCGGTCGACTGGAGCACGAAGGCACTCGAGCTCGGCACGCGGCTCGGCGACGACGAGGTACGCATCTACGCGCTCACCAACCTGGGGGCGGTCGACGTGTTCCTCGACGCTGCCGACGGGCCCGCCAAGCTCGAGCGCTGCCTCGAGCTGGCGCTGGAGGCCGGCCTCGAGGAGAACGCCGGCCGCGCGTACCTGAACCTCGTGTGGTGGCCGCTCCGCCGCAGGCGGTACGACCTCGTGGACCGCTACCTCGATCCCGGCCTCGAGTACTGCACCGAGCGCGGGCTCGACCTCTGGCGGCTGTTCTTCGTCCCCTGCCGCGCCCGCCTGGAGCTGGACAGGGGGCTATGGGAGGAGGCCGCGGGGGAGGCCGGCCTCGCCCTGGAGGACCGGCGCACCTGGCCGGTGCCGCGCGTGCTCGCCCTCACCGTGCTCGGGCTGGTGCGCGCGCGGCGCGGCGACCTCGACGCCCGGCCGCTGCTCGACGAGGCGCTCGAGCTGGCCGAGCCGACCGGCGAGCTGCAGCGGATCGGGCCGGTCGCCGCCGCCAGGGCGGAGGCCGCCTGGCTCGAGGGCCGGCTGGACCAGGTGGCCGGCGAGACCGCCGCCGCGCTCGAGCTGGCCATCCGACGGCACGCGCGATGGGCGGTCGGCGAGCTCGCCTGCTGGTGCCGGCGGGCGGGCGTCGAGGAGCGCATCGCGGAACCGGTGGCGGAGCCGTACGCCGCCGAGCTCGCCGGCGACCACGCCCGTGCGGCCGAGCTCTGGGACGCCCTCGGCTGCCCCTACGACGCCGCGATCGCGCTGGCCGCGGGCGACGAGGACGAGCACCTGCGGGAGGCGCTCGACCGGCTCCAGCCGCTCGGCGCCCGGCCCGCGGCCGCGATCGTCGGGCGGCGGCTGCGCGAACGGGGCATCCGCGGCGTCCCGCGCGGACCGCGGACCAGCACGAGACAGAACCCGGCCGGGCTGACCGCCCGCGAGGTCCAGGTGCTCGAGCTGGTGGCCGAGGGCCTGCGGAACGCCGACGTCGCGGAGCGGCTGTTCCTCTCCGAGCGGACCGTCGGCCATCACGTCTCGGCGGTGCTGCGCAAGCTAGGCGTCAGCACCCGCGGCGAGGCGACCGCCGAGGCGCGCAGGCTGGGCATCGGCGGCGGCTAGATCAGGTCTGCGCCGCCTCGATCGCCCGCACCAGGTCCGCGGCGGCCTTCGGCGCCTTCGCCGGCGAGCCGGCGTCGAACGGGGGCTGCGGGTCGTACTCGATGCCGAGCTGGATCGCCTGCGCCACCTCGTCGCCCGCGATCCGCGCGGCGAGGGTGAGCGCCATGTCGATCCCGGCCGACACGCCCGCAGCCGTGATCACCTTGCCCTGCTCGATGACGCGGCTCTCGGAGGGGTGCGCGCCGAAGTGGGCGAGATTCGGCAGCTCGACCCAGTGGGTGGTCGCCTCGAGGCCGTCGAGGATGCCCGCGGCGCCCAGCAGCAGCGCTCCGGTGCAGACCGAGGTCGTCCACTCGGAGGTCTCGTGCACGCCGCGAATCCAGTCGAGGATGCGGTCGTCGTCGAGCAGGCGCCGGGTGCCGAAGCCGCCCGGGACCACGAGCACTTCGGGGTTCGGCATGTCCTCGTACACGCCCTCGGCGACGATGCTCAGCATCCTCGTCTCGGTGCGCACGGGCCCGGCCTCGGCGGCGAGGAACTTCACCTCCGCCCCGGGCAGCCGCGAGAGCACCTCGTAGGGACCGACGCAGTCGAGCGCGGTGAACTTGTCGTAGATGGGGATGGCTACCTGCATGGTCAGTCCTCCTTGTCAGGCGGCGCGCGCCCGGAAGCGGCTCCGGTAGTCGGCCGGGGCCACGCCCAGCCGGCGCCGGAACGCGCGCCGCATCGTCTCCACGGTTCCGAAGCCCACCTGCTTGGCGACCAGCTCCACCGGCAGGTCGCCGGACTCGAGCGCGATGCGCGCCCGCTCCACGCGCACGACCTCGACGTAGGCCGCCGGCGTCAGGCCGGTCTCGCGCCGGAAGGCGCGGGCGAAGTTGCGCTCGCTCATGCCGGCCCGCCCGGCCAGGGCCGGCACGGAGAGGTCCCGCTCGAGGTTGTCGGCCACCCAGCCCTGGAGCTCGCGCAGCGGCTCGCGGTCCGCGCGCTGCGACGCCAGCTGCGAGCTGAACTGCGACTGGCCGCCGGGACGCTTGAGGAAGAGCACGAGCCAGCGAGCCGCCTCGAGAGCCACTTCGCGGCCGACGTCCTCCTCCACCAGCGCGAGCGCCAGGTCCATGCCGGCGGTCACCCCCGCCGAGGTGATCACGTTGCCGTCGCGTACGAAGATCGGGTCGGGCTCGACGGTCACGGCCGGGTAGTGCTGGGCGAGCACGTTGCACCACGCCCAGTGGGTGGTCGCGCGGCGGCCGTCGAGCAGTCCGGCGGCGGCGAGCAGGAAGGCGCCCGTGCAGACCGAGGTGACACGCCGCGACCGCCACGCGGCGTCGCGCAGCCAGGCGACGAGGCGCTCGTCGTACTGCGCCGCGCGGGCGCCGGCGCCGCCGGCCACGATCAGCGTGTCGATCGGGCCGCGGCAGTCGTCGAGGGTCTTGTCCGGGTGGAGCGCGACGCTCGAGCTGGCGAGCGGTCCCGGCTCCGGAGCGATCACCTCGACGGAGTAGCCGGGCGGGGCGAGCTCGGACGCGGCGCTCAGGACCTCGGCGGGGCCGATCACGTCGAGCGCCTGCACGTGGGGGAAGGCGACGATCACCGCTCGGTGCATGACCGGCATCTTGGCGCGGATGCCGCGTGGCAGCAAGGACAATGACCGGACGATTTCTGCCACACCGGGATTCAACAAGAGCGCCCCGCTGCCGACAATGAGGGAGATGTTCCCCGGATCAGAGGCCGAGCGTCTGCGCGCGGTCATTGCGCTCGCGAGTGAAATCGTGACGACGCGTCTCGAGCTCGAGGCGATCATGGACCTGGTGGCGCGGCGCGCGACCGCGCTGACCGGCGCCTCCACGGGCTCCATCGAGCTGGTCGAGCGCGGCGTTCCTTCCGGCCGGGCCGCGATCGGCGGCGGCGTGCTCGCCCCCAGCCTGTCCGAGCTCGGCACGCTGAGCGCGCTCTCCGTGCAGCTGGGCGAGACGCTCCGCTGCGACGAGGCCGAGAGCGACGGCCGCCTGAACGCCGACGCCTGCCGGGAAACCGGCGTTCGCTCGCTCCTGTGCGTACCGCTGTCGCACCAGGACCGGATCGTCGCGGTCCTCCAGGTCCACTCGGACAAGCCGAGCGCGTTCGACGACGACGACATGGAGACGCTCGACCTCCTCAGCGGCCTGATCGGCGCGCATCTCTCCAACGCCGCGGAACTGGACGCCGCCCGCCGCGACGGCTATCTCGACGAGCTCACCGGGCTCGCCGCCCGCACCGCCTTCGACGAAGCGTTGCGCGGCGAGGTGGCCCGCGCCTCGCGCTACGGGCTCCGCCTCTCGCTCGCGCTGCTCGACGTCAACCGGCTCGCGCGCATCAACGACCTCCACGGCCGCGGGTACGGCGACTCCGTGCTGCTGCGAGTGGCCGACGTGCTCCGCGGCGTGCGCGCCAGCGACCTCGGCTTCCGCGTCGGCGAGGACGAGTTCGCCCTGCTCCTGCCGAACACACCCGGCCCGGCGGCGCTCACCGTCGCGGAGCGGGCCGCCGGCGACGTGGGCCCGTGCGGGCTGCAACCTGGCGAGGTGACGGTGTCGGTCGGGGTCGCGGAGCTGCAATCCGCCGACCCGCCAGGGCTGGTGGCGGCCGCCGAGGCGCAGCTACAGGCGGCCAAGGAGCGTCGGCGCGGCCCGCGGCGCCGCTAGGTCGGTGTGAACCGGAACGTCAGCACGTCGCCGTCGCGCACCTCGTAGTCGCGCCCCTCCACCCGCAGCTTCGCCTGCTCGCGCGCCGGCGCGTACCCCCCGGCCGCCACGAGGTCGTCCCACGCCACCACCTCGGCCGCCACGAATCCGCGCTCCATGTCGGTGTGGACCGCGCCGGCCGCCTGCCGGGCGCGCGTGCCGCGCGTGATCGCGCGCGCCCGCGCCTCCTTGCCCTGGCCGGCGGTGAAGAAGCTGATCAGGTGGAGCAACTCGAAGGCCTCGCGGATCACCGTCGCGAGCCCGGACTCCTCCACGCCGAGCTCCTCGCGCATGTGATCGGCCTCCGCGTCGTCGAGCTCCGCCAGCTCCGACTCGAGCCGGGCGCTCACCGCCGTCGCACGCGCGCCGCGCGTCTCGGCGTGCTCCCGCAGCGCCGCCGGCGGCTCGAGCGGCTCGCCCTCGGCCACGTTCGCCACGTACAGCACCGGCTTCGAGGTCAGGGCCGACAGCCGCAGCCCGGCGCCGGGCGCGTCGTCGGGCGGCGGGACCGAGCGCACCGGGCGGCCCTCCTGCAGCGCCGCCACGACCTCGCGCAGCCAGCGCTCCTCCGCCACCGGCTCCTTCTCGAGCGACTTCGCCTGCTTCGCCACCCGCTCGAGCCGGCGCTCGGCCTGCTCGAGGTCGGCGAACAGCAGCTCGGTCTCGACCGCCTCCACGTCCGACAGCGGGTCGACCCGGCCCTCCGGGTGCACCACCTGCGGGTCGTCGTGCACCCGCACGACGTGCAGGATCGCGTCGGTCTCGCGGATGTTCGCCAGGAACTGGTTGCCGAGCCCCTCGCCCCTGTGGGCGCCGCGCACGAGGCCCGCGATGTCGTGGAACTCGATCGTCTCGTGCAGCACTGGCGCCGCGCCGACCGTCTCGGCCACGCGCTCGAGCCGCTCGTCCGGCACGCCGACCACCGCCACGTTCGGCTCGACGGTCGTGAACGGGTAGTTCGCCGCCTGGACGCCGGCGCGAGTGAGCGCGTTGAAGAGCGAGGACTTGCCGGCGTTCGGCAGCCCGACGATGCCGACCTTCATGGGACGAGCTTGCCGACGGCGTCGCCGAGCAGGGCGCCCGCGACCACGTCGGAGGGGTAGTGGTGCCCGAGGTACGGCCGCGAGAGCGCCATCGCGGCGGCCAACAGGTACAGCGGCGGCGCCGGCAGCACGCCGCGGAGCGCGCCCGCCGCGCCGAACGACATCGCCGCGTGCGCCGACGGGTAGGCGAGGCCGGAGACCGTGCGCGGCCCGAGCGCCGGCAGGTCGGCCAGCGCTGGGCGCGCCCGGCCGACCACGAGCTTCATCGCGGTGTTGGCGACGTAGGCGGCGAGGACGACCCGCATCGCCCGCAGGTACACGGGCCGCCGCGCGCCGTCGACGACGGCGCCCGCCCCGGCGACCCCGTACCAGAGGAGCCCGTGCTCCCCGAGGCGCGTCAGGTGGGTCATCGCCGCCTCCACGGCCGGCGCGTGGCCGCGCGTGCGCAGCTGCCGCAGCAGCGCGACGTCGAGGGTGCCGAGCACCCCGTCCCTAGAACCCGACGCGGCCGGCCTCGGTGGCGATGCGGACGTACACGACCTGCGCGAGGTCGACCGACAGCTTCGAGTCCTGCGTCTCGAGCTCGTACCAGCGCTCCGAGCGCTCGTCCGCGAGCGCCTTCTGCAGGGCCTCGAACGCATCGGTCTTGACGCGCGCCGGCAGCACCTGCCCGCCCTTGAAGCCAATGTCGATTCGCCTCGTCGTCTCGTCAGCCATTCAATGCCCTTCCGCCGGTTCCACCAATTCGGTCAGCACCCCGCCGGTCGACTTCGGGTGCACGAACGCTACGCGGCTGCCCCGGATCCCGCCTCGCGGCTGCTCGTCGATCAGGCGCAGCCCGGCCGCGCGGGCGGACTCGAGCGCGGCGTCGATGTCCTCGGTCTGGTAGGCCACGTGGTGGAGGCCCGGGCCGTTCCGCTCGATGAACCGGGCCACGCCGCTCTCGGCGTTGAGGGCCCGGAGCAGCTCCACGTGGCTCTCGCCGATCCCGAGCAGCACGGCCTCCACGCCGAACTGCTCCACCGTCTCGCGGTGCTGCACGGCCATCCCGAGCTTGCCGTTGTAGAGCGCGATCGCCTCGTCGAGGTCCTCCACCGCAACGCCTATGTGGTCGATCCGCCCGAACACGGGGCGCGGAGTGTAGAGGGGAGGCGCGCCGCGCCGCGCGGGCCGGCCTACCGCGCGTCGTCGCGCGGCGCGTCCACGCGCTCGCTCGCGGCCAGGGTCGCGGGCTCGGCGCCCTCCGCCGTGGGCCTCCCGTTCGCGCCGGCGCCGAGGTGGCGCGACACCAGCCGCTCGATGTCGTCGCGCTCCAGCACCTCGTTCTCGAGCAGCGTGTGGGCGAACGCCTCGAGCAGCTCGCGGTTCTCCGACACGAGCTTGACCGCGCGCCGGTGCGCCAGGTCGGTGATGTACTGCTGCTCCTCGTCGATCATCCGCCGCGTGGCGTCGGACATCGAGTAGTCGTCGGCGGGCAGCTGCTTCGACTGGAGCTCCGTGCCCATCCCGTACTGGGTCACCATCCCGCGGCTGATCTCATGCACGCGGCGCAGGTCGTCCGCCGCGCCGGTGGTGATCTCGCCGAACACGATGTGCTCCGTCACGCGGCCGCCGAGGAGCACGACCAGGTAGTCGATCAGCTCCTCCTTGGTCTTCAGGTAGCGGTCCTCCTCGGGCAGGTTGAGCGTGTAGCCGAGCGCCTTGCCGCGCGGGATGATCGAGATGCGGTGGACCTTCTCCACGGACGGCAGCAGCTCCGAGCAGAGCGCGTGCCCGGCCTCGTGGTAGGCGACGACCTGTTTCTCGTGGTCGGTGATCACCCGCCGCGACTGCATGCCCGCGATCACGCGCTCGAGCGCCGATTGGAAATCGCGCGTGAGCAGGTGGTCGCGGTGGTCGCGGCCGGCGAAGATGGCCGCCTCGTTGCAGATGTTGGCGAGGTCGGCGCCCGTCAGGCCGCTCGTCTGCCGCGCGACCACGTCGAGGTCCACTCCCTCCGCCAGCGGCTTGTCCTGCGTGTGTACGTCGAGGATCTGCTTGCGGCCCTTGAGGTCGGGCGGCGTGACGAAGATCTGGCGGTCGAAGCGCCCGGGACGGAGCAGCGCCGGGTCGAGCTTCTCGAGCAGGTTCGAGGCCGCGATCACGACCACGTCGTCGGCGGTGCCGAAGCCGTCGAGCTCCACCAGGAGCTGGTTGAGCGTCTGGTCCTTCTCGCCGGAGACGTCGGCCCCGCGCGTGGCGCCGACGGCGTCGAGCTCGTCGATGAAGACGATCGCCGGCGCCTGCTTGCGCGCCTCGCGGAACAGCCGCCGGATGCGGGCGGCGCCGAGGCCCACGAACATCTCGACGAACGACGCCGCCGACTGCGCGTAGAACCGCGCGTTCGACTCGTTCGCCACAGCCTTCGCGAGCAGCGTCTTGCCGGTGCCCGGCGGCCCGTGCAGCAGGATGCCCTTCGGCACCCGCGCGCCGAGCTTGCGGAACCGCTTCGGGTCGCGCAGGTACTCCACCACCTCGCGCAGCTCGTCCTTCGCCTCCTCCACGCCGGCCACGTCGTCCCAGTGCACCGAGCCGGACGACTGCGGCTTGATCTCCTGCGGCTTCACCCGTGGGATGTACTTGAGCATCCAGAGCACGCCGAGCGCGATCAGCGCCATGAAGATGATCGGCAGCCAGATGACCGCGAAGTCCTGGACGTCCTGCCAGCCGAAGCCGTCGCCGCCCTCGGTCAGCGGCACGACCTGGGCGATCTTGAAGCCGCTGCCCGACTCGTCCGTGAACGTGCTCGTCACGGCGTTGGACCTCCAGCCATCGGGCAGTTGGCCGTCCGGGCTGCGGAGGAAGTCGCGGAAGTCCTCGGCCGCCTCGTTGCATGTCACGCGCGCGCTGTCGAGCACCGTGATCGTGTACTCGCCCTTCGGCACCTCGACGTGGCCGGCGCGCTGGTCCTTGTTGACCTTCACCGGCGCCGTGCACTGCGCCATGCCCCCCTCGGCGGCCGCCTGCGGCGCAGCCGCGAGCGCGGCCAGCGCGACCAGCGCGGCGATACGGAGGGTCAGCCGTCTCATCCAGTCACCAGATCGGCCATCCGCGCCCGCGAGTTGAGTCTCATTCGACCGGCTCTAGCCGCGGGTTCGGGCGGAAGCGGCGCCCCGCCTTGGCGCAGTCCCGCCCCTCCACCCGCACCACGTCCGCGGTGAAGTCGTTCTCGCCGCGGACCAGCGACGAGCCGACGCCGTACGAGTCGACCGGCGCGCCGATCTCCTCGAAGCGGCGGATCTTGTCCGCGTCGAACCCGCCCGAGACCACGATCCGGACGCGCTCGTGCCCGGCCGCGTCGAGCGCCTCGCGCACGCGCCCGACGAGCTCGGGCGTGACGCCGGTGGGCCTGAACTCGCCCATCTCGTGCCACAGCGCGCGGTCGACGATGAAGTTCGACGTGTCGAGCCGCACCCCCCAGAGCTCGTCCCCGAGCGCCTCGGCCACCTCGAGCGCGGTGCGCACCGAGTCGTTCTCGAAGTCGACCAGCACGGTCACGTTCATCTCGTGCGCGAAGCGGTCGGCGAACGCCTTGGCCGCCGCGACGGTGTCCCCCTCGTAGGCCGCGATCAGCCCGTGCGGGACCGTCCCCACGCCGCGACCGCCCCACCACGACGCCTGCGCGTCGGTGGAGACCCCGATCGCGCCCGCCACGTGGGCCGCCAGGCCGTCGCCGGTCTGCACGAGCCAGTGGTCGTGGCGGGCGGGGAAGAACAGGATCGGCTTGCCGCCCGCCGCCTCCACCACGCGGCGCACGTTCTTCATCACGAGCGTCCGGCGGGCGAGGCAGCCGAGGTAGACGGTCTCGAGGTGGGCGAACAGCGAGTAGTCGCCGTCGATCTGGAGCACCGGCTCCCACGCCGCGATCTCGTCGGCCTCGTGGAGGGCGTGGACCTCGAGCCGGTCCCAGCCGCGCTCCCACCCGTCGTCGGTGCGGCGGCCGGAGCACTGCTTCAGCACCGCGATCGCCTCGTCGATCCCCCCGAGCACCGAGTCGTGCTTCTGGAAGACCTGCATCGTCACGTGCGGGTGGCGACCCTCCTCCTCGAGCAGCTGCTTCGTGAAGTTGAAGTAGGCGTCCGTGTAGTAGCCGTCCCGGATCTTCTCCACCGGGAGGCGAAAGACGCTCGGGGACAGGCGCGTACGCGGACGTGCCTCGGTCGCCATGGAGCAATGGTAAGCGGCTACGGCTTGGCGGCCCGCTCCACGCGCAGGATCTCCTGCAGCGCGGCCTGTCCCACCTCGAGCTGCTCGGAGCTCGGCTCGCGCGTGCCGATCACGCGCTGGATCTCATGGCCGGGCTTTCGCAGCACGCGGGCGAGGCCGCTCCTCGGGTGCCGCTCGGACCAGGCGAACACCT
This sequence comes from Thermoleophilaceae bacterium, assembly GCA_036407035.1. Classification (GTDB taxonomy): domain Bacteria; phylum Actinomycetota; class Thermoleophilia; order Solirubrobacterales; family Thermoleophilaceae; genus JACVRW01. The sequence goes on from DASXAA010000015.1 coordinate 18,671, forward strand.
CCACCGCGACGGCCGCGCTGCCGAGCCCGACGGCCGCCTCGGCCGCTGGGCCGCGCAGACCGGCGCGGCGCGCGGCCACGTTGCCGAACGCCGCCGCCGCGAGCATCGGGGCGACGAGGTGCGAGCCGCAGCGATCGTGCTCCTTGTCGGCGTCGGCCGCGTCCGAGTCCTGCTCGTACGCGGCGATCGCCTTGTGCTCCACGCCGTGGTAGGCGGCCAGGTCGCCGCCACGGAGCGCGAGCAGCGCCGGCGCCATGCTGAGCGCCGCCACCGCCGCCTCGCGGCCGACCGTGCGCGCGCCGGCCGACCGGATCGCCTGGCCGCCGAGCGCAGCCGCGCCCATGGCGCCGATCGTGCGGAAGTCCTGCATCGGCAGGCGCGCCTCAGGCAGCGCGCGCTTGACCAGCGGGATCACTGCCACGGCCTCTGCCAGCTTGGTGATGCCGCGCACGCCGGGGATCCGCTCGGACGCGTGACCGCCGAGGTCCGGCTTGCGGCCGGAGGCGACCCTGATCTCCCCGTCGCGCGCGCGCACGGCTGCGGCCCAGTGCGTCGGGCCGTGCACCAGCAGGCCGTTGCGCAGCGCCATGCCGCCGAGGCGCAGCTTGTCCTCGGGCACCGGAGCGGTCATCGCAGGACCTTCTCGGCCAGCTCGGCGTAGAAGCTCGCGGCGAGGCCGAGGTCGTCGACGGATATCCGCTCGTCGGCGCTGTGCACGAGCGGCGCGGTCTCGAACATGTCCATCGTGCGCTGCGGGAAGAAGCCGTAGGCCACGCAGTCAGGGAACGCGTGGCGCCACCAGCGCGAGTCGGTGAAGCCGGTGACGACGATCGGCGCCACCTCGGCGCCGGGATCCTCGCGCTCGATGAAGTCGCGGATATGGCCCATCAGCGGGGTGTCGGCGGGCGATCGGTTGCCGACCACGGTGTCCGAGAACACCACGTCGAACCCGTCCTGTCCGACCGCCGCGGCCACGCGCTCGCGCGCCGCCTCCTCGCCCTGTCCCGGCGGCAACCGGCAGTCCACGGTCAGCCGCGCCCGCGCCGGGATCACGTTGATCGCGGTGGAGGCCGAGATCATCGTCGGGCTGAGCGTCACGCCCAGCATCGGCTCGAGCATCGTCAGCAGGCGCGGGTCCTTCGACTCGACCTCCGCCAGAGCCGCCTCGAGGTCGTCGCTGGGCAGGCCCATGGCACGCATCAGCGCCTCCGGCTCGGGCGACAGCTCGAGCGCCGGCGTTGCGTCACGGAGCGCGGCGAGCACCGGCGCCATCTTCGTCAGCGCGTTGTCGCCGATGCGCGGCGTCGACGCGTGGCCGGCGCGGCCGTGCGTGACGATGTCGAAGCGGCACACGCCCTTCTCGGCCACGGCCACCGAGTACACGCGGCTGCCGTCGTAGTCGAACACGTCCCCGGCGCCCTCGTTCACGAGCAGGTCGCAGCGGACCAGGTCGGGCCGCTCGGTGCAGAGCCACTCGGCGCCGTGCCCGTTCACCTCCTCGTCGACCGTGACGACGATCAGCAGCTCGCCCGCCTCGGGGCGCCAGCCCTCGGATGCCAGCGCCACCGCCGCGGCGATCTCGGCCGCGACCTGGCTCTTCATGTCGAGCGCGCCGCGGCCCCACACGTAGCCGTCGCGCAGCTCGCCGGACCAAGGGTCCGCGGTCCAGTCGTCCGGATCGGCCGGGACGGTGTCCACGTGCCCGGCCAGGCAGAGCGTCGGCCCGTCGGAGGGCGCGCGCAGGCGCGCGATCAGGTTCGGCCGGCCCTCGACCGCGGCGTGCAGCTCGCACTCGAAGCCGGCGCCCTCGAGCATCGCCTTCAGGAACAGCTGCGCCGGCTCCTCGTTCCCCGGCGGATTCACCGTGTCGAATTGGATCAGCCGCTGGAGGAGCTCGGTGGTGGCGCGCTCGAGGTCGGGCACCCGGCCGAGTATATGGCGGCAGTTCAGCCGGGGAACATGCGCCGCACCCGCCAGAGCCAGCGCAGGTCGCCCTTGGGCCTGAAGCGGCCCGTCGCGGCCAGCCGCATCGGGTTGACACGGCCGCCGATCATGTCGGCCCAGTCGTCATAGCGGATGCGGAAGGTGACCGTCGGCGACTCGACGCGGCCGTGCTCGGCGTGCGTGTCGCCGTTCGACACGACGAGGTGCCACGGCTCGGCGTCCGGGAAGTCCCACTGGATCGTGCCGGGCCGCTCCGGGGTCTCGCGGTGGTCGAGCCCGCCGGTGAGCATCCGGAAGAGCGCCTCCATCGTCTCCGGGTCGCGCTTCGGCGGGCCGAGCTTCTGCCCCAGGATGCCGCCCCACACGAGCCGCTGGCCGAGGCGGGCGCGCTCCATCGGCTCGAGCTCGAGCGAGAAGATCGGCGGCCCCGGAAGCTCGTCCATCGGGAGGCCGGCGCTGCGGAGCTTGGTCTCGACCGAGGCGGCGCCCTCGGCGCCGATCTCCTCGAGCGTGAACCCGAACACCTCGGTGTAGCGGCGGTCCCAGTCCGGCGGCACGAGCACCGCGGCGGTGTAGGGGATCACCTCGCGCAGCATCTCGGCGACCGCGTGGCGGCAGTCGGGGTCCTCGCGCGAGATGTCGGCGAGCAGCTTCACGCCGAAGCCGATGTGGCGCTGCTCGTCCACGGCCACCTTCTCCATCCCCTCGCGGAAGCCGGGGAACAGGTCGCGGTCCTCGAGGTAGCTCGTGATGAAGTGCTGGCCCGGCTGCGCGAGCGTCGCCTCGATGATGATGTGGTAGAGCGTGACCGCCGCAGCGAGGTTGGGCAGCGTCGGCTTGCGCCGCAGCTCGGCGCACATCGTCTCGAGCCGATCGAAGACCTTCCGGAAGCCCCACGTGAGCTGCGGCTCGATGGCCGCGAGGCGGTCGCCGGTCGACCCGCCCTCGATGCCCACGACCTCCTCCATGAAGCGGCTGAAGAAGACGGCATGGCGCGCCTCGTCCACCTGTTGCGTGGCGAGGAAGTACTTCTGCTCCTCGAGCGGCGCGGCCTCGATGTACGGCGAGAGGCCGTCGGTCACGGCGTCCTCGCCCCAGAAGAAGAGCGCGTAGTTCCAGAGGGCGGCCTCGCGCTCGAAGTCGTCGAAGCGCTCCTGCCACTGGCGCCTGTCCTCGGTGAAGTCGATCTCCGTGGCGCGCCAGTTGCCGCGCTCCCAGCGCACGTACAGGTCCTCGTACGAGATCGCGTCGGCGGCTGTTCGCGTGGGAAGGTACATTTGTACCGGTGAGTGGGACAAATGTACCAAGGGGCGAGGCACGGCGTGAGGCGATCTTGCGCGCCACCCTCGAGCTGATCGGCGAGCGCGGCGCCGACGCGGTCACGCACCGCGCCGTCGCGGAGCGCGCCGGCGTCCCCCTGTCGGGGACCACGTACTGGTTCGAGTCGAAGGACGCGCTGCTCCAGGAGGCCTTCGTGCTGGCCGCCCGTGAGGAGGTCGAGCGGCTGGAGCGCGTGGTGCTCGAGCTGGCGCCGAGGGAGCTGACGGTCGGCGAGTGGGCGGACGCGATCGCCGCGACGCTCGCGCACCAGAGCGAGACGGAGCCGGAGCGCCACGTGGCGCTGTTCGAGCTGGGGCTCGAGTCGGCGCGGCGGCCGGCCCTGCGGGCAGAGGCGGAGCGGCTCCTGGGCGCACACCTACGGCTCGCCGCCCTCGGAGCGCGCGCCGCCGGCTCGGACGACCCCGAGGCGGACGCCCCCGTGATCGTCGCCGCGATCTCCGGGCTCATCTTCGCCCAGCTGGCGCTGCCGCGGCAGGGCTTCGAGCGCGACGTGCTGCGGCCCGCGCTCGAGCGCCTCTTCGAGCGCCTGACGTCCGGCGCGGCGATCAGGGCGTAGCCTGCCGCCATCGAGCTGCTCGAGCACGACGCGATCGCCTACCGGGCGGACGGGCCCGCCGACGGGCCGGTGGCGCTGCTGCTCCACGGCTATCCCGAGTCGTCGTACATGTGGCGCGACCTGATGCCCGCGCTCGCGTCGGCGGGCTGGCGGGCGATCGCCCCCGACCTCCCGGGCTACGGCGACTCGCCGCCCGACCCGCCGGGCACCTGGGAGCACCACGTAGAGGCGGTGGAGCGGTTCCGCGCCGGGCTCGGGATCGAGTCCTGCGTGCTCGTCGTGCACGACTGGGGCGGGCTGATCGGGCTCTGGTGGGCGTGCGAGCACCCCGACGCCGTGCGCGCGCTCGTCATCAGCTCGAGCGGGTTCTTCAGCGACGGCAAATGGCACGGCCTCGCCAAGCGGATGCGCGAGCCCGGGACCGGAGAGGAGCTCGTCGCGAGCATGACTCGCGAGGGGTTCGGGGCGGTCATGCGCCAGGCGAGCCGCGCCATCGGCGACGACGCCGCCGACGAGTACTGGAAGGCGTTCGCCGACGAGGAGCGGCGCGCCGCGCACCTCGAGCTCTACCGCTCCGGCGACTTCGAGAAGCTGCGGCCCTACGAGGGCAGGCTGGCGGAGCTGGGCGTCCCGGCGCTGCTCGTGTGGGGCTCGGACGACCTGTTCTCGCCGGTCGCCGGCGCGCACCGCTTCGACTCCCGCCTCCCCGACACCGAGCTCGTGGTGATCGAGGATGCGGGCCACTTCGTCTGGGAGGACGCCCCGGAGCGATGCGCGGAGGCCGTCACCCGGTTCCTGGGCCGGGTGGGGTTCCGCGGCTCCTGAGGAGGCTGCGCCGTCGCGGAACTTCCGCGGAGTACGTATCCGGTTGACTCAGGCGTTCTCGGGGCGCCCGAGTGCTGCGGCGAGCGACCAGGCGTCACGAAGGCCGCCGCCCGGAGGGGTTCGGGAGCCGACCATTGGTTGCCCGTCGTTCGCCCGGCCGAGCGCGCGGGGATGGCGGCCGCCGCTTCGTAGCCCGCCGCCGCTGCCAGAATCCAGCCATGGAACGCCTGTTCGATCTCGAGGAGAGCCCTCGCGGGGGTGGCGGCGTGCCGGCGCAGGACCAGCCGCTCGCGGCGCGGATGCGCCCGGCGTCGCTCGGCGAGTTCGTGGGCCAGGAGCACGTGCTCGGCCGCGGCTCGGCGCTGCGAACGGCGATCGAGGAGGGCAAGCCGCACTCGATGATCCTCTACGGGCCGCCCGGCAGCGGTAAGACGACGCTGGCGCGCCTGCTGGCGGTCAACTCGCGCGCGGCGTTCGAGGAGGCCTCGGCGGTCAACGCGGGGCGCGCCGAGGTGCGCGAGGTGATCCAGCGCGCGCGGCACCGCCGCGACACGAGCGGCGAGCGCACGATCTTCTTCCTCGACGAGATCCACCGCTTCAACAAGGCCCAGCAGGACACGCTGCTGCCGGCGGTGGAGGAGGGGCTCGTGGTGCTGGTCGGGGCGACCACCGAGAACCCCTACTTCGAGGTCAACTCGGCGCTGTTGTCGCGGTGCCGGATCTACGAGCTGCGGACGCTCGAGCAGGAGCAGGTGCTCGCGCTGCTGCGGCGGGCGCTGGGCGACGAGCGCGGCGTCCCGGACGCGCCGAAGGTCGAGGACGACGCGCTCGACTTCCTGGCTGCGCGCGCCGGCGGCGACGCGCGCACGGCTCTCTCGGCGCTGGAGCTCGCCTGCGAGACGGTCGGGGTGGCCGGGACCGTGACCTTGCGCGTGGCCGAGGACGCGCTGCAGCGCCGGGCGATCCTCTACGACCGCGACGGCGACCGCCACTACGACCTGATCTCGGCGTGGATCAAGTCCACGCGCGGGTCGGACCCCGACGCGTCGCTGCTCTACCTCGCCGCGATGCTGGAGGGCGGCGAGGACCCGCGCTTCATCGCGCGCCGCATGGTGATCCTCGCGAGCGAGGACATCGGCAACGCCGACCCGCGGGCGCTCGAGATCGCCGTGGCCGCGGCCCAGGCCGTCGAGCACGCGGGGATGCCGGAGTGCGCCCTGAATCTGTCGCAGGCGGCGATCTACCTGTCGCTGGCGCCGAAGTCGAACGCGGCGACGAAGGCGATCGGCCGCGCCCGGGCCTGGGTGCGAGAGCACGGCACGCCCGAGCCGCCGGCGGCGCTGCGCAGCGCGGCGTACCCGGGCGCGAAGAAGCTGGGCCGCGGCCTCGACTACGACTATCCCCACGACCGCCCCGAGGGCGTCTCCGAGCAGGAGCTGATGCCGGACGACGCCATCGGGGAGCAGTTCCTCGAGCTCTCCGCGCACGGCGAGGAGCGCGAGCTGCGGGAGCGGCTCGAGCGGATCCGCAAGGCGCGCGGGCGGGACTAGCCCGCCGACGCGCAGAGCACGTAGAACGTCACCGTCTGGGCGACGTCCACGTTGCGGCGCGCCTCCACGTACCAGCCGGTCGGCTCGTCCCCGTTCGCCGGGACGGCTCCCGTCGCGGTGGCCGGGCGCGACTGCATCACGATCGTGTTGGGCTGTCCGCCGCTGCTCGTGGACGGGGTCGTGTAGCCGCCGCCCACGACCGACTCGCCCGGCTCGCACTGGACGTGGTCGTCGAGGTACTGGCCGGTGGCGCCGTTGCTCGCCGGGAAGCTGAACGCGTCGCTGCGGGTCACGACCTTCTCCACCCCGGTGTCGCCCCTGGCGCCGGGCGCGCCGGGAGGCCCTTGGGGACCCTGCGGGCCCGGGGAGCCCGCCGCCAGCTGTCCCGCCCTGAAGTCCTTGAGGAGCAGCGACCCGTTGCGGACGTCGGTGCTGCGGAGGTCGTTGTTGCGCACGTCCTTGCTGCGGACGCTGTTGTTGGCGATCTGCTTGCTGCCGATCCGGAGCGCGGCGTAAGAGCTGCCGCCGAGCGCGACGAACAGGGCCGCGAGGGCGACGACCATTGCCGGCGTCGGGCGGTGACGGTGAATGAATTTCATGTCCCTACCGTGCCGCGGGGCCGCCGCGGGCGCAGTATCGGGCTGGTCTCGACCTGGTCTCAGCCGCGCGCCTGACGCGGCGCGTCGTGCAGAATCCCGGGGATGGAGGCCGCGATCCAGCCGACGGCGACCGGGCTCGAGTCGTTCAGTCCGCTCGACGGGGAGCGCCTCGGCGCCGTGCCCACGGTCGAGCCGGGCGAGGTGCAGGCGATCGTCGACGACGTGGCGAGCGTGCAGCCCTTCTGGGCCCAGCTGCCGCCGGCCGACCGGGCCCGCTACATGCGGCGTGCCGGGCAGGTGATCATCGACGACCTCGAGGAGCTCTCCGCCCTGCTGACCCGCGAGCAGGGCAAGCCGCGCAACGAGTCGTACGCGATGGAGCTGCTGCCGACGATCGACTCGCTCAAGTGGATCGCCGAGGCGGGCCAGCGGATCCTCGACGACGAGGCCGTGTCGATGCCGGTCTTCCTCAAGCAGAAGCGGGCGCGGTTCACGTACGAGCCGCTGGGCGTAGTCGCTGTGATCGCGCCGTGGAACTACCCCTGGTCGATTCCGTTCGGCGAGGTGGCGATCGCGCTGATGGCGGGGAACGGCGTGGTGCTGAAGCCGGCGTCGCTGACGCCGCTGATCGGCCAGCGGATCCAGGAGATCTTCGAGCGGGCGGGCGTCCCCGAGGGCCTGGTGCGCACCGTGCACGGGGGCGGCGTCGTCGGGCAGGCGCTGGCCGAGTCGAGCGTGGCGAAGGTCTTCTTCACGGGGTCGGTGGAGGTCGGGCGGCGCGTCGGCGTGGCGTGCGCCGAGCGCATGAAGGGCTCGGTGCTCGAGCTCGGCGGCAAGGACGCGATGGTGGTGTGCGCCGACGCCAACCTGCGCAACGCGATCTCCGGCTGCCTCTGGGGCGCGTTCGCCAATGCCGGCCAGACGTGCTCCGGGATCGAGCGCGTGTACGCCCTGCGCGACGTGGCCGAGCGCTTCGTGGACGGCGTGGTCGAGGGCGCGCGGGCGCTGCGCGTGGGCGACCCGATGGACTGGACGACCGAGATCGGGCCGATGGCGTCCGACGAGCAGTTCGAGGCAGTGCGCTCGCTCGTGGACGACGCCGTGGCGGCGGGCGCGACGCTGCACTGCGGCGGCCCGCTGGACGTCGCGGGGTACCCCCGCGCGCGCTTCTACGCGCCCGCGGTCCTGACCGGGGTCACGCACGACATGCGGATCATGCGCGAGGAGGTGTTCGGGCCGGTCGTGCCGATCGTCACCGTGGACACCGAGGACGAGGCGATCGCGCTCGCGAACGACTCGGACTTCGGGCTGGGAGCTTCGGTCTGGACGACGAACCGGCCGAAGGGGGAGAGGATCGCGCGCCGGCTGCAGGCGGGGATGGTGTGGATCAACGACCACATGTACAGCCACGGCGCCTGCTCCTGCTCGTGGGGCGGCGTCAAGGACTCCGGGCTCGGGCGCACGCACTCCAAGTTCGGCTTCTACGAGTGCGTGAACATCAAGCAGCTCGCCTGGGAGCCGGGCTGGGCGCGCGACATGTGGTGGCAGCATTATTTATGGTATGTGGGTGTTGTTTTGATATAGTGTGGGAATAT
>DASXAA010000016.1:0-3618 GCA_036407035.1 Thermoleophilaceae bacterium
GCGGCGCTCGGCCGTGATCACGCCGCCCTCCTGCAGGGCTATGACGTGCGTGCGCGCGGTGTTCTCGTGCACGCCGGCGGCCCGCGCGAGCTCGCCCAGCGACGCGGGCCCGTCGTCGGCGAGGTGGCGGAGTATCCGGAGCCGAACCGGATGCGCTACGGCATCGAGCCCGTTCATGGCACCTTCGGTTATAGCGAGCGGCCGGTCGACCAGCGCTCAAGCGCGGCGTCCACGCGCTCGCGCTCGCTCGCGCTCAGGGTCGGCGCCGAGGGGTCGCTCTCGCGCCCACGGCGTCGGGACATGCCGAGCCAGCCGATCAGGAGAGCGGCGGCGCCGAGCACCGCTAGCGCCGGAACCAGGTAGGCGCTCAGGGCGAACCCCTCGTGCGGCGGGTCGGCCAGCACGCTGGGCCCGAACTGCGCCACGAGCGAGCGCTCGATCTCCCGCTTGCCAAGGCACCGCCCCACCTGACGCGCGATGAAGGCGCGCTCGCGCTCGGCCTGCGGAGCGTCGCCCGCCAGGCCGAGCGGCACGCCGCAGACCTGGCACATGACCTCGTCCTCGAGATCGGCGACGGTGGTCCGGGGACAGTCGGCAAACGCCGCGGCGGGCGCCCACAGCAGCACGAGCGCCGCAACCACTCCCGCGACCCGCCTCACCGCTCCTCCATCAGGAGCGGCTCGAGGCGCGACCGGTAGAAGCCCTCCCCCACGGGTCCTCGCTCGATCGCGGCGATCCGGCCGCGGCGGTCGACGGCGACCGTCTCGGGATAGCCGGCGACTCCGAAGCGCTGCGCGGCGGCGCCGTCGCGGTCGCGCACGAGCGGGTAGCTCACGCCGTACCGGCGGGCGAAGGCGAGCGCGTCGCTCGACACGTCCAGCACGTCGACCCCCAGCACGGTGCCGCCCCGCGACCGCAGCCGGCGCTGCCACCGCTCGAGCATCGGCGTCTCGGCACGGCAGGGCGGGCACCAGGAGGCCCAGAAGTTGACCACCACGACCTGTCCGCGGTAGTCGGCGAGCGTCCGGTCGCCGCGCCCACCGAGCGACGGCAGCGAGAGCGCTGGGGCCTGCGGCCGCTCGCCCCGCGCCAGGGCGCTGTCGATCGAGCGGCGGTCGCCGCCGGCGAGCACGCCGTAGGCCAGCAGCCCCAGCAGAGCGCCGGTCGCGAGCACGACGGGCAGCACCACCCAGCGCGTGCGCCGCGGCTCGGAGACCCCGACCGTGCTCACGACGACGCCCGGTCGAGCTCGCGCAGGATCTCGGCCGCCTCGGAGCGCAGCGTGCCGTCGACCACGGCGTAGTCCTCGTCGGAGAGCTTGCCGGTGCCGTGGTCGAGCTCGGCGTCGTGGATCTCGCGCAGCTTCGCGTCGCGCGCCGCCTCGAGCGCGGCGGTCGACGAGCCCGCCGGCGCAAAGTCCGATCGCCGCAGCGGGGCGGTGACCACGGCGCCGGTGGCGAGCACCAACAGAAGGAACAGCGCGAGCTCCATCACGCCTCCTGCAGCGCGCGGCGCGGGCGCAGGGCGGTCGCGCGGCGGCGAGCACGCCGCGGCAGGCGGACGGGCCCGAGCGCGAGCAGCCCGCCGAGCGCGGCGATGCCGCCGCCGAGCCAGACCCACTCCACGAAGGGCGACACGATCAGCCTGAAGTTGGCCGGCGGCGGCGCCGCCGCGTAGCGCGCCGCGATCGCCGAGATCAGCAGCCCGCGCGTTGCCGGACCGGCGCCGGCGAAGCGCTCGTCCGCGTCGGCGATCGCCCGCTGGAAGCGGCTCAGGTCGGGCTGCACCGCGGTCCAGATGTCGCGCGTGAGCCCGGCCCGCAGGCCGACCTCGCTCGTGGCGTCGCCGTCGAAGTAGCTCCCGACGGGGCCGAGCCCCGGATCCGCCGTCGGGTAGTAGCCGCGCGTGGGATTCAGCATGGCGACGCGCTTCCCCCCGCGCGAGACCTCCACCACCGCGCCGAGCGAGACCTTCTCGGCGCCGGCGCGCGCGGTCGGGCGCAAGTAGTGCACCGTGTAGGCGCCTACGCGCGCGGTCTGGCCCGGCGACAGCCGAACGTCCCGAACGTGCTGGAAGGCGGACGACGCCGCCGCGCCCACCAGCAGCACCGCGATGCCGACGTGGACCAGGTAGCCGCCGTAGCGGCGGCGGTTGCGCCTCACCACGCCGACGAGCGCACCCGGAAGCGCGGAGCCCGTGGCCGCGCCGCGCACGCGCGCGCCGCGCCACAGCTCCTGGCCCACCGCGGCCACGGCAAAGGCCCCGGCGCCCAGCAGCGCCAGCGTTGCGGGGTGGCGGGCGGCGCCGAGCACCGCGAGCACGAGCACCGCGGACGCCGCCACCAGCGCCGGGCGGCCCAGGTTGCGCCGCGCACCCGCCGCCGTCGTGCGCCGCCACGCGATCACCGGACCGATCCCCGACAGCAGCACGAGCGCGATCGCCAGCGGCGCGGTGTAGCGGTCGAACCACGGCGGCCCGACGGAGGCCTTCCGGCCGGTCGCGGCCTCGGAGATCAGCGGGAAGAACGTGCCCCAGAAGATCACGAAGCAGAGCCCGGTGAGCACGAGGTTGTTGAGCAGGAAGACCGACTCGCGCGAGGCGAGCGAATCGAGCCGCGCGCCGGAACGCAGGCTCGGCGCTCGCCACAGGACGAGCGCGGCGGACCCGAGGCAGAGCACCGCGATGAAGCAGAGGAACGGCAGCCCGAGCGTCGAGCCGCCGAACGCGTGGATCGACTGCAGGATCCCGGAGCGGACGAGGAACGTGCCGAGCACGGCGAGGATGCCGGTGCCGAGGACCAGCGACACGTTCCAGACGCGCAGCATCCCGCGCTTCTCCTGGATCATCACCGAGTGCAGGAAGGCGGTGCCGGTGAGCCACGGCATGAGCGCGGCGTTCTCGACCGGGTCCCAGGCCCAGAAGCCGCCCCAGCCCAGCTCGGTCCATGACCAGCGCGCGCCGATCAGGATGCCCACCCCGAGGCAGAGCCAGGCGAGCAGCGCGAAGCGCCGCGTGGAGCGGATCCACTCGGCGTCGAGCCTGCCCGCCACCAGCGCGCCGACGGCGAACGCGAACGGCACGCTGAAGAGCGTGTAGCCCGAGTACAGCATCGGCGGGTGGATCATCATCGAGGGGTGGCGCAGCAGCGGCTGGAGGCCGGCGCCGGCCGCCGGTGCGGGCGTCGTCACGTCGAAGGGGCTGACGAGGAAGGCCGACAGCGACAGGAAGAAGGCGGCGAAGCCGAGCAGCACGGCGGTCGCGTAGGGGGCCACGTCGACGAGCCGCCTGCGCGTGACGCGCAGCGCCAGGCTCGACCAGATCGACAGCAGCCAGACCCACAGGAGCAGCGACCCCTCCTGCGACGACCACGGCGCGGCGATCCGGTAGAAGAGCGGCGTGGTGGCGCTCGAATGGGAGGCGACCACGTCGAAGGACAGGTCGAGGCGGACGAAGGCGACCTCGAGCACGACGAACGCGACGGTCATGACCGCCGCCAGCGCGTACACGCAGCGGCGCCCGACCTCGACCCACTCGGGCCGCCCGGCGCGCGCGCCGTAGATCGAGCTGCCGATCCCGCCTGCCGTCAGCGCCAGTCCGAGCAGCAGGCAGGCGCGGCCG
>DASXAA010000017.1:0-25373 GCA_036407035.1 Thermoleophilaceae bacterium
TCCGTTGTTCGGGCCGGCCAGCTCGACGTCCACGCCGACGCACGGTATCTCGGAGCGCAGCAGCCGCTCGACCTCCGGATCGCCCGTGTCGACCCCCATCAGCACCGTGCCGTCCACCCGGTGGTGGCGGGCGCGCTTGAGGTAGGAGTGGGGGCCGAAGCCGTTGCCGGGCTGCTCGCTCGCGAAGAGGAGCAGGTCGTACCCGGCAAGGCCGATCATCTGCTTGAGGCCCCCGAGCACCTCGTGGAAGAAGGGGTGCTGCACGTCGGGGTGGCCCTCACCGGTCTCGAGGAAGACGCCGACGACGTGCGAGCGCTCGGTGACGAGCGTGCGAGCGGCGGCCGCGGGGGTGTAGTCGAGCTCCTGGGCGAGCTGGACGATACGGTCGCGGGTCGCGGGGCTGACGTCCGTGTAGCCGTTGAGGGCCCGCGACACGGTGCCCACGGAGACCCCGCTGAGGCGGGCCAACTCGCGGATCGTGGTGCGTCCCTGGGGCGTCATCCTTAGCTCCGAAAACGTTTTTGCGAAAACGTTTTCGGGACTGTAAGCGGAGCGGTGTGCGGTTGTCAAGGGCGGATTCCGCGACGTTGCCGCGCGGCGTCCTTCGGCGTTCCTGGGTCGAGTGTCGACTTAGGTCCCGCAGCGGGGACTCACTCGACACTGAAGCCCGGCGGGGCCCTCGCGGGCGGCCCGATCCGGTCCGGTGTCGACTTTGTCGAGCTCAGGTCGACACACTCGACACTCGACCTGGTTGAAGTGCTGCGCGGACCCCGCGGGGCGGTCCGAACCGCCCCAGGTTGCCGTCGTTCGCCCGCTGGGCGGGCGCTGGGGGGTTGAGCCGGGCGGCCGGGAGGGATGGGCGCCGGCCCGCCCCGCGAGCCGAGCGCTACCCGCCGCCCGCCTTCGCGGCCCGCGCGTCCCGGGCTCTCGCCTGTCGGCGGCGTCCCAGCAGGATCAGCACGGCGATGACCACCACCACGAGGAGGAAGCCGAAGAAGATCGCGGGGCCGGTACTGATGCCGCCGAACGGCAGCGCCACCAACTCCACGATGCCGAACCCGATCGCCAGCAGCACGACGACCAGGACGATCAGGAGCACGATTCCGCGCACGCGCGCGACCACGCCGGCGCCGGGTGGCGGCATGACCAGGCCCATCACCCGCAGCATCAGGAGCTGTCGGCCCGACGGCGCCTCCTGGCCGAGCTTCTCCATCGCCTCCTTGAGCTCGTCCGGCCGGCGTTCGGCGAGGGCGAGCGAGGCCTTCATCATCTGGCGAAGGGCGGGCCGCTCCTGCGGGTGGCATCCGGCGAGCGCCTCGTTGAAATAGGCGCGGGCCGCCTTGACGTCGTACCGCTCGGCCGCGCGGGCGCCCAGCAGCGCCTTCGCCGCGACGCGGTGCTTCGACTCGCTCTGGAGCTGCTCGTCCGTCCGCCCCTCGAGCTGCTGGATCGCGGCGAGTGCGCCCACCTGCATCTGCATCTTGATCTGCTTCTGCTTGGCCACTGGGTCAGGGAGTCTCGCAGACCGCGAGCGGAATCTCGCAGGCCGCGGGCCGGGCGCCGGCCGGGCCGCGGCGGCCCGTGGGGCCGGGCGCCGGCCAGGGCCCGGCTCAGGTCTCGCCGGTGCGCTCCGTGGACTTCACGTGGTCCGCTTCGCCGGCCGCTCCGCCTGCGCCGCCCTCCACTTCCTCCTCGGAGTCGAAGCCCTCCCTGGTCGGGTCGCGCCCGGGATCGCCGTGCTCGGCGTGCTCGCGGAGGTCCTCCTCCGCCTGCTCGAAGCCCTCGGCCTCGCCGCCGCCCGCCTCGCGTACGGGGCGCTCCGCGGGGTCGACGTCCTCGTCGGCGCGACCGCCGATCGAGCCGGCTTCTGCTGCTGCGGCGTCGGCCTCGCGGTCGGCGCGGGTGTCCATTGGATCTCGCTCGGTCATGCCCCGCTCGTTCCGGGGTCACGCCGGGCGAAACGCCCTACCCCTCGAGCAGCGCCCGGCGAAGTTCGGCGTCGTCCATGCCGGCAACCTCGATCACCTTGTCCCGCGAGGAGCCGCCGCGCACGACCGAGACGAGAGTGGGGGCGACCCCGAGGCGCTTGGCGATCAGCTTTCGGACGGCGTCGTTTGCCTTGCCCTCGACCGGCGGAGCCGTGACTCGCACGAGCACGGCGCCGTCCCGCTCGCCCGCGATCTCGTCCCGCCGGGCTCGCGGCTGAGCCCGCACAGCGACGCGACCCACGCGCGCCGCGCTAGGCGCCGGGCGGACGCGGCTCGCGCTCCGCGTCCTCCTCGTCGAGCACGCCCGGGGGCTTGAACTCGGCGGTCGGCTGGTCCTCGCCCGGCTCGGGCTCGCCAGACTCGTCGTCGCCGGCGCCGAGCTCGTCCTCCTCGGCGGCGATCTCCTCGTCGACGACCTCCTCCTCGGCGCCGAGACCGGCATCGTCACGGAGGGGCTCAGGGGCGGGCCACTCCGGGTCTCCGGTGGGCGCAGCGTCCTCGGTGGGAGAGAAGTCGCCGGTGGGGGAAGCGTCCTCGGTGGTGGAAGAGAAGTCGCCGGCGCGTGAAGCGTCCTCGGTGGTGGGAGAGAAGTCGCCGGCGGGTGAAGCGTCGCCGATCGGAGCGGCCTCGCCGGCGAGATCCGCCTCGTCCGCCGAGTCGTCGCCGGGGCCCACCACGGGATCTCGCGCCACCACGCTCGGGCCCTCGTCGAGCGCCTCGTCAAGGGGATGCGGGCTCGCGGCGGCTGCCGCCGCCTGCTCTGCCGCCTCGCGCTCGCGCCTCAGCATCTCGGGCTCCTTGACGCGGTCCAGGGCGTCGTCGGCGGTCGCCAGCACCTCGTCGGCCAGCTGGCGGATCTCCTCGAGCAACCGCTGCCGCTCGTCCCAGAGCTTCTTGGTGTCGACGACGACCTGCTCGGAGTACTCGTCGGCGTCGCGGCGCGTTATCTCCGCCTCGCGCTCGGCACGCTGGATCCGGCCCTCCGCCTGGGCGCGCGAGCGGGCGGCGATCTCCTCGGCGGCCTCGTGCGCCCGCTGGAGGATGCTGGAGGTCTGCTCGCCGACCTCGTCGAGCGCCCGCTGCACGACGGACTCTCGCAGCTGCGTGGCCTCTAGCTCGGCGACGAGCTGCGCGACCTCCGCCACGTAGTCGTCGACCGCCTGCCGGTCGTATCCCCGCAGCACGACCGGGAATTCCACGTCCCGAACCCGATCCAGAGCATTCGAGTGCCGCGGGCGTCTCTGCCTCGTGGCGTCGGCCATCTACGGCACCATATGCCCCGATCGGACGGAAACACCACATCGCCGTCCCGGCGGTCCTCTACCTGGACCAGAACTACCTCTCGGGGATGGCCAAGCGAAAGCCCGCTTTCCGCGATCTGGAGCCGGTGTTGCGGGAGGCGGTGCACCACGGCACGATCGCGATCCCGGAGTCGCCGGCGCATCGGCTGGAGTCGGCGCCGCGGCCCGATCTCGGCCTGCTGGAGCTGCTCCGCGGCCTGTCGGGAGGCCGCACGCTCCCGGAGGAGCCGGACGCCACCGGGCGCCGCTGCGCCCGTACGCTTCGGCGCCTGCTGGCCCGCGACTACCCCGGCCGCGCTTTCCGCGCGAGCGACGGCGTGGACGTGGCCGCGCTCGCGCTCGCCCTGCCCGCCTGCGACCTCGTGACCTGCGACGCCTTCATGGCCGAGCTGGTCCGCCGCGCCCGCCTCGACACCCGCCACGGGTGCGAGCTGTTCACGGGCCGGCGGCCCGACGTCGAGCGGCTGCGCGAGCGCGTGCTGTCCCTCGGCTGACGCCGCGCACCCCTTTACCGATTAGATGTGGGCATGAACTACCGACGGCTCGGGCGCACGGGTCTCGAGGTGTCCGAGGTCGGGTACGGCGCCTGGGGCATCTCGGGCAGCCAGTGGCTGGGGGCGGAGGACGAGGAGTCGCTGCGCGCGCTGAACCGCGCCATCGACCTCGGCGTGACGTTCATCGACACCGCGCTCGCCTACGGCGACGGCCACAGCGAGCGGCTGGTGGGAAGTGTGGTGCGCGAGCGGCCCGAGCGGGTGGTCGTCGCAACCAAGGTCCCGCCGAAGAACCTGATCTGGCCGGCGCCGCCCGGCGTCGACCCCGACGAGGTGTTCCCGGCAGAGCACGTGGTCGCCTGCACCGAGCGCAGCCTGCGCAACCTCGGCGTGGACGCCATCGACGTGCTGCAGTTCCACGTCTGGCACGACGAGTGGGTCGGGCGCGGCACCTGGCTCGAGGCGATCGAGCGCCTCAGGGCCGACGGGCGGGTCCGCGCCTTCGGGGTCTCCATAAACGACCACCAGCCGGAGAACGCCATGCGTCTGATCGAGTCCGGCGTGGTGGACACCGTCCAGGTGATCTACAACATCTTCGACCAGTCGCCCGCCGATCAGCTGTTCCCGTACTGCCGCGAGTGCGACGTCGGCGTGATCGTGCGCGTGCCGTTCGACGAGGGCGCGCTGACCGGCTCGGTCAGGCCCGACACGACCTTCCCGGACGGCGACTTCCGCAACCACTACTTCGAGGGCGACCGCAAACAGCAGGTGTGGGACCGCGTGCAGGCGATCTGCGCGGAGCTGGACGCCGACCTCGACGACCTCCCGGAGATCGCGCTGCGGTTCACGCTGAGCGACCCGGCGGTGTCGACGGTGATCCCGGGCATGCGCAGCGTCCGCAACGTGGAGCGCAACACGGCCGCCGGCGACGGCCGCGGCCTGCGACGGGAGCAGGTGGAGCGCCTGCGCGCCCACAGCTGGGCGCGCGACTACTACCACTGAAGGCCTCCGCGCCCGCCCGACGCGTAGAGTGCCGCCTTGCTGAGTGTCGTTCAACGCAATGGGGAGGATCCGGACGATGCGAAAGGTCCTTGCCGTCGCGGCGGTGGCGCTGTTCTGCGCCGCTCCGGCCGCCACGGCGTCCGCGGGCAGCGGCTCGCGGGAGCTGCAGGACGCGGTCACCACGAGGGGCATCCTGGTCCACGATGGCGTGCTCCAGGCGATCGGACTGGTGGCGAACGGCAACCGCCTCGCCGGCGCGCCCGGACATGACGCCTCGGCGCTTTACGTCGGCGCGCGCGCCGCGGCGGCCGGCCTGAAGGTCTCGACCGAGCCGTTCGACTACGACCTCGACTTCCTGGCCGACTACAAGCAGCCGATCCTGCGCGTGGTCTCGGGCGGGGCGCACCGCAGCTTCAACCCGGGGATCGCGGGCGCCACCGGGGCGGAGTTCGGCGGCGACTTCGGCTCCGAGTACGCCTCGCAGTCGACCGACATCACCGCGCCCGTGTGGGCGATCGACCTGAAGATCCCGCCCGGCCCGGACCCGAACGGCAACACGAGCGGGTGCGAGCTCGAGGACTACGCCGGCATGCCGGCCGGCGCGATCGCCCTCGTCCAGCGCGGCACGTGCTCCTTCGCCCAGAAGTTCCTGACCGCCGACGCGGCCGGCGTGGGCGGCATGGTGCTGTTCAACGAGGGCCAGCCCGGGCGCACGGCCCCGCCGCCGTGGTTCGACATCACCGGCATCAAGACGCCGACCTTCGGCGCCACGTTCGAGACCGGCGCGGCGCTCGCGAACGGCGTCCAGAACGGCGACACCGGCCTGCGCGCTCGGTTCAGGCTCGACTGGCGGCCCGGCACCTATGGGACGAAGAACGTGATCGCCGAGACGCGCAGCGGCGACCCCGACCACGTGATCGTCGTCGGCGCCCACCTCGACAGCGTGGGCACCGGCTCCGGCATCAACGACAACGGATCGGGCTCGGCGATGAACCTCGAGATCGCCGAGCAGATCGCGAGGCTCAAGCTGCGCAACAAGGTGCGCTTCGTGTGGTTCAGCGCCGAGGAGTCGGGGCTGCTCGGGTCCGAGGCCTACGTGGCGGGCCTGTCCGACGCCGAGCGGGCCCAGATCGCGGCGATGCTGAACTTCGACATGGTGGCCTCGCCGAACTTCGCCCGCTTCGTCTACGACGGCGACCTGTCGGACTCCGAGCCGCCGCCCGGCGGCGCGCCGCCGGGCTCGGCGGACATCGAGGACATCTTCCTCGACTACTTCGCCGGCCGCGGCCTGGCAAACGAGCCGACGCCGTTCGACGGGCGCTCCGACTACGGCCCGTTCATCGCGGTCGGGATCCCCGCCGGCGGGCTGTTCACGGGCGCCGAGGAGATCAAGACGCCCGAGCAGGTCGCGCTGTACGGCGGAACGGCCGGCCTGCCGTTCGACATCTGTTACCACCAGGGTTGCGACAACCTGTTGAACCTCAACAGGCGCGCCCTCGACGAGATGAGCGACGCGGCCGCCCACGCGACGATCACGCTCGCGCAGGCGACGACGCTGCCGCCGCGCGGCGCGGCGGAGCCGAGCGTGCAGGCGCTGAGCCTGCGCGACGGGCTGCCCGCCGGCGTCCCGCGTCCGGTCCGCCCGGACGGCAACTGAGAGAGATCAACGCCGCCCCGCGTGGCCGGGCACGCGGGGCGGCCGTTCTCCAAGTGAATGCCTCGTAAGCGCGGTTATGGAAACCCGCGATGAAAACGAGGTTCAGGGACCGTGTGCCGGGTTTCCCCCGATGCCCCGCCCCTCCGCGCGGCGGAGCATTCGGGCGTGCGCTCCCTATCGACAGCAATCGCAGCAGCAGCCCTTCTCGCCGTGCCGGCGTCCGCCTCCGCGGCTCACGGCAAGAGCGACTACGCCGTCAAGTCGGTGCAGGCGGCCCGCAGCGCCACCGCCGGCATACCGCTCGACGTCTCCGTGCGCGTCTCCCGGACGCGCCGGGCGCCGGCCGCGGGACTCCGCTTCTACCTGACGGCGGACCGCAAGCGCGTGCGGCTCGCCGGCGGCGCCCGCCTCAAGCCCGGCAGGGCGCGCGTCGTCCAAACAGCTGCGCGACCGCTCGTCCCAACCGGCCAGCCGGTCGGCGACTACCGTCTGACCGTCTGCGTCGACATACGCGACCGCAACAAGCGCAACAACTGCCGCGCGATGCCGCTCAAGATCACCGCCGAGCCGGTCGGCACGCGCGAGCTCGTGGCCGCGGCGGTCGCCGCCGGGAAGCTCACGCCGCAGCAGGGCCTGCTGTACCGCGTGTACGCCGCGTTCGGCGACCGCCGGCTGCCTGCGGCCTACGCCGGTGACGCCTCCGAGCCCGAGCACGGCGTCCTGCGCGAGGCGATCTCGGCCTGGCCGCGGCTGTCGGCCGGCCAGCGGGCCAAGCTGAGCCCCTTCTTCACGCCTCCGGCCGCCAAGCGCAGCCAGGCCACGGGCGCCGCCGCGCGGAGCGGCCCCAACTGCGTCAGCAACCAGCTCGCGAACCACGATTGGCGCTCGATCGCGAAGCCCGGCGGCCACGTGCGCGTGTGGTGGCTGGCCGGCGACGAGCGCCTGAACGGCCCCAAGGCCCGCAGCCTCGCCTACGAGATCGAGAACGTGATGTGGCCGAAGCTGCAGTCGGTCTTCGGCCGCGAGCCCTTGCCGGACGGCAGGGAGCGCTGCTGGCACGGCATCGACTCGAAGCTCGACATCTACCTGCAGCGACTCGACCGCGGCCGGGCGCTCACGGTCGCCTACCCGCCGCGCTGCACCGGCACGCCGGCCTTCATCGTCTTCAGCGCCGGCCTCGGCCCGCCGAGCCGCTGGGAGGTCGCCCACGAGCTGACGCACGCGTTCCAGTACGCGTACCACGTCAGCGGCCCCTGCGACAGCTACGCCAAGTGGGACGAGGCCGTGGCCAACTGGGGCGCGCAGTTCGTCTACCCGCACGACAACGTCGAGCACGCCGACAGGTGGCTCCTGCGCGACCCCCAGCGCTCGCTCGCGGACAGCGACTACGAGGGATGGGTCTTCCCCTACGCCATGGAGCAGCTTCACGGCGCCGGCACGATCCGCTCGATCTACGAGCAGACCGAGCGGCGCGGCGTGCTCGAGGCGATCGACGCGGGCGTGCCGGGCGGGCTCGCCTCCGCCTGGCCGGAGTTCGCGCGGCTCGCCTGGAACCAGGAGCCCGCGGCCCCCTCGTTCCTGCAGTGGGACGACTACGACCAGGTGCCGGAGAAGGACGGCGCGCCGATCCCGGCCGAGCAGGTCGACCCCGGCTACGCCGGCCAGACCGAGGTGGACATGCCGCTCACCCTGGCCCCCCTCACGCGCGCCTACCGCCACTTCAAGTTCGGCCCCGGCGTCACCGAGATCACGGTCGAGAAGCCGAGCTACCCCGGCCTGACGCTCCAGGGCCTGATCCGCACCCGCAGCGGCACGTGGCGGACCGAGGACTGGTCGAGGCGCCAGCCCGTGTACTGCCCGCAGGCGCCCGGCGACCGCCCGGCCGAGCTCGTCCTCGTGCTGTCGAACAACTCGCTGACCCAGGCGTCGCCCCAGCGCCAGGCGGTGAAGCTGCTGGCGACGAACATCGGCTGCTCTCGCTACACCGGCGAGGCGTCGGGCAGCACGTCGTTCCGCACGCCCAACGACAGCATCGACGAGTCTTGGCACGCCACCGATCTCGTCTACACGCGCTTCAACACGGGCATCGAGCTGCCCCGGTTCCTCTTCAGGCTCACCGGCGGCAAGGTCACCTGGAGCCTCAGCGGGACGCAGTACAACTGCACCGTGAAGGCGGGCCCGGTCACCCTGCCCCTCGAGAGCGGCGGGTACAACGGGGCGATGGACATCACCGCGTCGATCTCGTCGCCCACGTGGGCCCGCCGCTACTACGCCCAGGGCATCGCACTGCCGTCGGTTAAGGGCACCGCCACCTGCCCGAACGTCGGGACCGTCGACCGCTGGTTCTCCCCCCACAGCCCGTTCCTGTCCACGTCCGGCATGGACCACCGCCGGGTCCCGCCCGACGGGATCCTGCAGGGCACGGAGACGCGCGCGGAGGGGTCGGGCAGGACCTCGAGCTACACCTGGCGGCTCGTGCCCGACCGCTGAGCGGATCCGTCACGATTGCGTGCGTGGCGTCGTACTCGGTCAACCGGCGGGCGGTCGCCCGCTGATCGAGGCGCGCCAGTACGCGCTGCAGAGCGAGTGGGGCCGAGTCCAGCCTCCTGATCGCCTGCCGCTACCGGGCGGCGGAGTGGCGCCATCAAGGACATCGAATTGGCCGCCCACGACCTGCTGCAGCTACTCGACCGCACGAGCGGCTGAGAGCAGCGCGCGCAGATCGTCGATCGGGTCTGCCTCCTCCGGGCGCTTGTCCGGCCGGTAGCGCTTGACGCGCGCGAAGCGCAGCGCCAGCCCGCTCGGGTAGCGCGTGGACGACTGCACGCCGTCGAGCGCGATCTCGACGACGAGCTCCGGCCGCACCAGCACCGCGATCCCGTCGCGCGCCCGCTCGCGTGCCAAGAGCTCCTTCGTCTGCCACTCGAGCAGGGCGTCGGTGAGGCCCTTGAACGTCTTCCCGACCATGAGGAACTCGCCGGTGCGCGGGTCACGGGCGCCGAGGTGCAGGTTGGAGAGCCAACCACGCCTGCGGCCGTGCCCCCACTCGGCGCCCAGCACCACGAGGTCGTAGGTGCGCACCGGCTTCACCTTCCGCCACGCCTTGCCGCGCCGCCCCGCGCTGTACAGCGAGGCCGCGTCCTTCACGACGATGCCCTCGTGGCCGGCGGCGAGCGCCTCGTCGAGCACGCGCTCGGCCGTCCTCGGGTCCGACGTCAGCACGCTCGGGATGCGCAGCGGCGCCGCGATCCGCTCGAGCCGCTCGGCGCGCTCCTCCAGCGGCGTGTCGAGCAGGTCCTCGCCGTCCAGGTGCAGGAGGTCGAACAGGAACGTGACGATGCCCTCCGGCGGCGCGTCGCTGTCGATCTGCGACACGGTGTCCTGGAACGCCGCCGGGCCCTGCTCGCTCATCCACAGCGCCTCGCCGTCGAGCACGGCCTGGGCCACCGGCAGCATGCGCACCGCCTCGACGATGCCCGGCAGGTTCTCGGTGATCTCGTTGAGGTTGCGGGTATAGATGCGCACCTCGTCGCCGCGGCGATGGACCTGGATGCGGATCCCGTCGAGCTTCCACTCGACCGACGAGCGCTCGAAGCCCTCGACCGCCTCCTCCGCGCTCGCGGCGGTGGACGCGAGCATCGGGAAGATCGGCCGGAACAGCTCGAAGCCCACGGCCCGCAGTCCCTCCTCCCCGCGCTCGATGGCGATCTCGGCCGTGAGGGTCAGGTCCCCGGAGAGCATCAGCGCGCGACGCGCGATCGGCCCGGGCACGCCGGCGGCCTTGGCGACCGCGTCGACCATCAGCCCCGCGAGCGCGCCCTGCCTCAGCCCGCCGGTGAAGAGCCGCTTGACGAAGTCCCCCTCCTCCCCGGTCGCCCGGCCGAGCAGGCCGGCGAGGATCTCCCGTCGCGCGGCGGCCGAGCCGCTTCCCGTCGTCCCCTGGACGGCCGAGATCGCGCGGTCGAGGTCGGCGATCGTCAGCGAGGGCTCCCGCGCCGGCGGCGGCTCGATCTCGTAGATCGTGGAGTACCCCACCCCCACGCGTCCCTGGCGCGGCACGCCGGCGAGGAAGCCGACCGCGGGGGCGACCTCGTCACCGTCGAGCCGCGCGAGCAGCTCCGCCAGGATCGCGATCTTGGCGGAGCGGGAGCTCGTGGCCGTCACGTCGCGTGAGGCGGCCACCACGGCGGCGAGCGGGGTCATCGCCCAGGAGAAGCTAGCCAAGTGAAAGCGGTTCGAAAGCGAGCCCCGTCAGCCTGGGACCGGATGAGCGCCGTGGTCGAGTTCGCACCGGTCTGCGGCGTGCTGGCGGGCGCGGTCAACGCGGTGGGCACGGTGCCGTACGTGCGCGACACGCTGCGCGGCACGACCCGCCCGCACCGCGGCAGCTGGCTCATCTGGGGCCTGCTCGCGGCGATCGCCTGCTGGTCGCAGCGTGCCGACGGCGCCTCATGGAGCCTCGTCATGGTGGCGTCGTCTGCGCTGGTCGTCGCGCTCGTGTGGGTGCTGTCGATCAGCCGCGGCGAGGGCGGCGTGGGCGCCTCGGAGGTGCTCCTGATGGGGCTCGCGGGCGGCGGCGTGGCCGGCTGGGCGCTCAGCAGCCGGCCGGTCGTCGCCACGACCTGCGTGGTGGCCGCCGACATGATCGGGTTCGCCCTCACGGTGCCGAAGGCCTGGCGCGACCCCGACTCGGAGACGCTCTCGACCTACGCGTTCGCGGCCGTCGCCGGGGCGCTCGCGGTCGCCGCGGTGGCCGCGCCCGATCCCGCCCTGCTCCTCTACCCCGCCTACTTCTGCCTGGCGAACGCCGGCGTCTCGCTGCTCATCCACCGGCGGCGAACTGCGCTGGGAACAAACCGGCGGGTTCGGGCGTCTGGAGATTCATGCGTACTCACGCGCCAGAACGGTGCCTGCGTTCAGGCCGCGGCGGCGTCGGCCGCCCGGGTGACCGGGCAGCGGCCCTCGTGGTGACCGCAGGCGACCGGGTCGCAGAGCCGGCAGAGGTGCCGGGCGGCGGCCC
Source organism: Thermoleophilaceae bacterium (assembly GCA_036407035.1). Taxonomy (GTDB): domain Bacteria; phylum Actinomycetota; class Thermoleophilia; order Solirubrobacterales; family Thermoleophilaceae; genus JACVRW01. Next base: position 11,463 of record DASXAA010000017.1, read on the forward strand.
TGCTCGGCGTGACGCCCGCCAGCAGCTTTTCGTGGAGTCGAGCCAGCTGCCGGCGCTCGGCCTCGCTTAGCACGGCGAGCACCTCCTCCAGGGCGGCGGCCCGGGCCTCGGTCACGCGGCGCGCCGCGTCGCGGCCGGCGTCCGTCGGCACGACCGCCACCGAGCGGCCGTCGGGGCCGGGACGGCGCTCGACGAGTCCGGTGTCCGCGAGCCTGTCGACGAGCCGCACCGCCGCCGAGTGCGTCACGCCCAGCGCACGGCTGAGGCTGTCGATCGGCTCGCCCCCCAGGTACTCGTGCAGCGCCGACAGCGCCGCCGGGGCCGACCCGCCCTGGCCGGCAGCCGCGGCCGTGGCGTCCGCGACGCGGTCGGCAACCGCGAGCGACAGCGTGCCGAGCAGGTTCGCCCCGCGCTCGGCGTCCGCCCCCTGTGTATGAGTCATGCATGTATTCTATGGCGATATGCCAGCCGAGCGCCAGCAAGCGCCGCGCGCCCCGGAGCGCTATGAGCCGCTGCCGCCGATCATCCAGCTGCCCGGCTGGGTGTGGCGCCGGCTCCCGCGGGTCGCGCGACTCGCCCTGATGGCCGTGCCGTTCGTGATCGTCGCTCTGATCCTGCTTCTCGGCCCCGGCATCAGGGAGTCGAAGCAGGAGCGGTCGCAATCGGCCGAGCAGCGCGCCGCCCAGCACCGCGCGGACCTGGTCGCGCGGCTGCGCGCCGAGCAGCGGCCGCGCCTTGCGAGCTCCACCTCCGTGGCGCCCGCGAGCGCCCCGCGCGAGGAGCGGCTGGCGGCCCGCGCGACCCTCCTCGAGCAGGCGCGCGTCCGGGTCCAGTCCGACGCGCGCGCCCGCGCCCGCTCCGGCGACCTCGAGGGTCCGATCCGCCGGGTGGAGTGCGAGCCCTTCCCGCGCGCCGTCGCAGCGTCCGGCGCCGATCGCGACCTCGGCCGGCGCTTCGGCCGCTACCAGTGCCTCGCGGTGACCGCCGAGTTCGGCGGCAGCGCCGCCCAGCAGGCGAGCTCGATCGGCCACCCCTACCGTATGCGGATCGACTTCGACACCGGCCGCTACGCGTTCTGCAAGATCTCGGGCCGGCCCGGCGAGCAGGCCATCAGCGCCAAGCCGCTCGTGACCGTGCCGCGCGCGTGCGGCGGCGGCGGCTGAGCGCCGCGGCATCGGCGACACTCCCCGCATGACCGACAGCGCGCTCCGCGAGGAGGACGTCGACCCCGACCCGCTCGTGCAGTTCCGCCGCTGGCTCGACGAGGCGCGCGAGGCCGCCGGGTTCGAGGCCGAGGCCGTGGCGCTCGCGACCGCGGACGCGTCCGGGGCGCCGTCGCTTCGCATGGTGCTGCTGAAGGGCGCGGACGAGGCCGGCTTCACGTTCTTCACGAACTACCGCAGCCGCAAGGCCGAAGAACTTGCGGCCAACCCACAGGCGGCGCTGCTCTTCCACTGGAAGGAGCTCGGCCGGCAGGTGCGGGTCGAGGGCCCGGTCGAGCGGGTCACCCGCGCGGAGACCGAGGCGTACGTGCGCAGCCGCGGCCGCGACAGCCAGCTGTCCGCGCTCGCGTCGCCGCAGAGCGAGGTGGTCCCCGACCGCCATTGGCTCGAGCAGCGCGTGGCGGATCTGCGGCGCGACTACGGCCAGGGCGAGCTGCCGGTGCCGGACGACTGGGGCGGGTTCCGGCTGACGCCGCGGTCGTACGAGTTCTGGCAGCACCGCGACCACCGCCTGCACGACCGCCTGCGCTACCGGCCGGACGGCGACGGCTGGGCGCTCGAGCGGCTGGCGCCGTAGGCCGCTGAGTCGGGAGCTCGGGAATGGGCTTCTCGAGCGGCCGGTCCTGGGTCCCCGTCGCTTACGGCCGCAACCAGGGGCCGCGCTTCGGGCGGCTAACTCTTGTGCTGCCTTGGTGCCTTTTGGGGCCAGTGGCCCCACAAACGACCTCGGTGGCGCGATTTCGGGAACCGTCCTACCTAAGTGTCCCACCAGGGCACCTGGATAGGACGCTACGGGCGAACGGCTCCGCGACCCGCGGGCCCGCCCCGAGCACCGCCCCTCGTTGCCGGTCGTAAACACCTCGCGCCCACGCAACCGCACGAAATGACCACTCAGCGCACCGGCTCCCGCGTGCCCAGCTCGTACGCCGCGCCGCCGCTTACCGCCAGCTCCACCGGCGGCCGCCCCTCCCGCTCGACCGTCAGCAGCATGTCGGCGATCGAGCAGTTGACCACGTGGTGCTCCGGGCCGTCCGGGTCCTCGTAGACCCACGCGACGAAGTCCTTGCGCGGCGCCCGCACCACGCCGCGCACGCGCACCCCCTTGCCGCCGAGCCGGAAGTCGCAGCGCTCCGCCGTCTCGTGGACGTCCGCCCGGCGCCCGGGGCCGCCGAGCGCCAGCCGCTCGCCGTCGAGGCTGAGCGCGCCGTTCGCGATCCACGGCGTGGTCACCGGCCCGAGCCTGACCCTGCCGATCGCCGCGTCGAGCCAGGTGCCCTCCCCCGCCCCGTCGAAGCCGAGCCCGTGCAGCCAGATCCATCGCTCCGCGTGCTCGCTGCCCCAGTTGTGGCCGACCATCCCGCGCCATCCCTCCACGGCCAGCTCGCGGCCACCGGCAGTCAGCCACCCGTCGAAGCGCGCGGCCGGCGCCGGGCTCAGCAGCTTGGTCCTCGGCACGCCCGCCCCGTACATCCACGGCCGCGGCAGGTGGAAGAGCGGCGGCTCCGAGCTCTCGAAGCGGAGCTCCCACGAGGCCTCGTCGCCGGCGGACCCGCTCGCCCGGCCCTCGCCCATGCGCGCGGCCCCGACCGCGATCCAGTCGGCCGCCTCCGGCCCCGGCAGCGTCACCTTGGCCGCAACGGGCCCGTCGGCCGCGGCGTCGAAGAACGTGAACCACAGCGAGCCGGTCGGCTCGGCGCCCGGCGCCTTGTGCACGGTGTACCTGATCCACACCCCGAGCGGCTCCGAGGGATGGCACGCCTTCAGGTAGAAGCTCTCGTAATGGCCGGCCTTCGCCGCCACGCCGGGGAAGCGGGCCTCGGTCGGGTCGGGAGCCGCCACGGGCCGCCCAGCCTACCCGGGCTGGTAGAACCCCCGCCTGATGGCGGACCAGCCCGTGCTCGTGATAACCGGCGCCAGCAGCGGCATCGGCGCCGCCACCGCGCGGCGCGCGGTGGAGTTCGAGCACAGGGTCGTGCTCGCCGCGCGCTCCACCGACAAGCTGAGCGGCCTGGCGGAGGAGCTCGGCGGCGACGACACCGCGCTGCCCGTGCAGTGCGACGTCACGAGCTGGGAGGACCAGCAGGCGCTCGTCACGACAGCCCTCGACCACTTCGGCCGCATCGACTCGTTCTTCGCCAACGCCGGCTTCGGCGCGAAGCGCGGCTTCCTCGAGGAGTCGGTCGAGCACTGGCGCTCGATGGTCGAGACGAACGTGCTCGGCGTCGCGTTCTCGATCCGGGCGGTGCTCGGCCTGTTCCGCGAGCAGAACCGCGGCCACATCGTGCTCACGGGCTCGACCGCGGGCCGCCGCGCGATCCCCGGCTCGCTCTACTCCGCGACCAAGTGGGCGGTGACCGCGATGGGCGAGAGCCTGCGCGCCGAGGTGGCCGAGACCGACATCAAGGTCACCCTGATCGAGCCGGGCATGGTGGACACGCCCTTCTTCGAGAACCGCCCGAGCGAGGCGCTCGAGCCGGACGACATCGCCCGCGCGGTCATGTTCGCGCTCACGCAGCCGCCGCACGTGGACGTGAACGAGCTGCTGATCCGCCCGATCCACCAGCCCTGAGCCGTCCCTGCCGACCGCTAGCGTCGGCGGGGATGGAGCAGCGCCGGATCGCCCACGTCGACATGGACGCCTTCTACGTGTCCGTGGAGCTGCAGCGGCGCCCCGAGCTGCGCGGCCTGCCGGTGGTCGTCGCCGGCAGCGGGCCGCGCGCCGTCGTGACGACCGCCAGCTACGAGGCCAGGCGCTACGGCGTCTTCTCCGCCACGCCGGCGGAGCGCGCCCGCCGCCTCTGCCCCGACGCCGTCTTCGTGCCGCCCGACTTCGACCTCTACCGCGCCCGCTCGCGCGACGTGATGGCCGTGCTGCGCGCGCAGGTCGCGACGGTGGAGGTGGTCGGCCTCGACGAGGCCTATCTCGACCTCACCGGCCTCGACCGCTACCGGGCCGCCGCGCGCCGAGTCAAGGCGGCAGTGCTAGACGAGACCGGGCTCTGCTGCTCGATCGGCATCGGGCCGAACAAGCTGGTGGCGAAGGTCTCCTCCGACGCCGACAAGCCGGACGGCTTCCTCGAGCTCACGCAGGAGGAGGCCCGCGCGCGCTTCGCCGCGAGCTCGCCCGGGCTGATCCCCGGGATCGGGCCGAAGACGGTCGAGCGCCTCGAGCGCGAGGGCATCGCCACGCTCGCGGCGCTCGCGGCCACGCCCGACGAGCGGCTGCGCGAGCTGTTCGGACCGCGCCTCGGCCCCTACCTCGGGCGGCTCGCGCGTTTCGAGGACGACCGCCCGCTCGAGACGGTGCGCGTCGCCAAGTCGGAGTCGCGCGAGACCACCTTCGACCGCGACCTGCGCGGCCTCCCGGAGCTCGAGCCCGTGCTCACCAGGCTGACCGGCGAGCTGTGCGAGACGCTCGCGCGCCAGGAGCACTCCGGCAGGACGATCGGGATCAAGGTGCGCTTCGACGACTTCTCCACCGTCACCCGGGCGCGCTCGCTGACGATCCCCGTGAACGACCTCGACACGGTGCTCGGCACAGCGCTCGACCTCCTGCGCGAGCTCGGGCCGCGGCGGCCGGTGCGCCTGCTCGGGGTGCGCGTCGCGGGCCTCGACGAGGAGCGCCCGGCCGCGCCCACGGACCAGCTCAGCCTGTCGCTCTGAGACAGCTCTGAGCCTGTTAAGTTCCTCCCGTGGCCGGCGACCGCCTGACAGGGCTGGATTCCTCGTTCCTCCACCTGGAGGACGCTTCGTCGCACATGCACGTGGCCTCCGTGATGCTGTTCGAGGGTCCCATCCCGCCCTACGACGAGCTGCTCGAGGCGATCGAGCGCCGCCTGCCGCTCGTGCCGCGCTACCGCCAGCGGCTCGCGTTCGTGCCGCTCGGACAGGGGCGGCCGAAGTGGGTCGACGACCCTCACCTGAACCTGCGCTACCACGTGCGCCACACCGCCCTCCCCTCGCCCGGTGCCGAGGACCAGCTGATGGCGCTGGCCGGGCGGGTGTTCTCGCAGCAGCTCGACCGCGACAAGCCGCTGTGGGAGATCTGGCTCGTGGACGGCCTCGAGGGCGAGCGCTTCGCGCTGCTCGCGAAGACCCACCACGCGCTCGTGGACGGCATCTCGGGGATGGACATCGTCTCGGTGCTCTTCGACACCACACCCGAGCCCGCCCTGCCGGCCGACCCGGGCGACCGCTGGCTGCCCCGCCCCGTCCCCTCCGGCGCCCAGCTGCTCGGCGAGGCGCTGATGGAGCGCGCGACGGTGCCGGCCGAGGTGACCCGCTCGGTCAGGGCCGTGCTCCGCGGCCCGCGGCGGGTCGCCGAGGGCATGCGCGACGCCGCCGTCGGGATCGGCGCGATGGCCTGGGCCGGCCTCAACCCCGCCCCCACCACGCCCTACAACCAGCCGATCGGCCCCCACCGCCGCTACACGTGGGTGCGGGCCAACCTGCCCGACATCAAGGCCATCAAGGACGAGCTGGGCGGCACCGTCAACGACGTAGTGCTCGCCACGATCGCGGGCGCGCTCGGCAGCCACCTCCGCCGCCGCGGGCAGAACACCGACGGCCTGGAGCTGAAGGCGATGGTCCCGGTCAGCGTGCGCACGGACATCGAGCGCGGCGCGCTCGGCAACCGCGTGGCCGCGATGATGGCGCCGCTGCCCGTGTGGTGCCAGGAGCCGGTCGCCAGGCTCGACATCGTCCGCGAGGAGCTGAAGAAGCTCAAGTCGGGCGGACAGGCCGTCGGCGCGCAGGTCATGACCGAGCTCGCCGGCTTCGCGCCGCCCACGATCATGGGCCAGGCCGGCCGCATCGCGGCGCGCCAGCGGTTCTTCAACCTGGTCGTGACGAACGTGCCCGGCCCGCAGTTCCCGCTCTACCTGCGCGGTCGCCGCATGCTCGAGACGTTCCCGATGGTGCCCCTCGCCAAGAACCAGTCGCTCGGAGTCGCCCTTCTTTCATACGACGGCCACATCAACTTTGGCCTCGTGGGGGACTACGATCTGATGTGGGACCTGGACGACTTCGCACAGGACGTGAGTGAGTCGCTCCGAGAGCTGGCAGACGCGGCGGGAGTCGAGCTGACGGCGGGGGCGGCCGGAGTCGCCGGGCCCGTCAAAGTCTGACGAGATCCAGGGAACGGGGAATGAAGGAGAAGGTCATATCGAGCGCCCGCGCGCTTGGACTGGACGTCCGTGTGCAACGGCTTGAGGATTCAACCCGCACGGTGGCCGACGCGGCCAAGGCCGTGGGCTGCCAGGAGGCCGAGATCGCCAAGGCGATCGTGTTCGTCTGCGACGGCGAGCCGGTCGTGTGCCTCGCCTCCGGGCAGCACCGCATCGACGTCGACAAGCTCGCCGACGTGCTCGACTGCGCCGAGGTCCGCCAGGCCGCGGCCGACGAGGTCCGCGCCGCCACCGGCTTCGCGGTCGGCGGCGTGCCGCCGTTCGGCCACGACGTGCCGGTCGTGTTCGACGAGGAGCTCCTGCGCCACGACCGCGTGTGGGCCGCCGCCGGCGACGCGAACAGCCTGTTCTGCGTCGACCCGCGCGCGCTGTGCGAGTGCATCGGGGCGCGGGTCGCGGACGTGGGCGACCAGGCTTAGGAAGCGGCCTCGAGCGTTCGCTCGAGGTTCGCGAAGGCCCTGCCCCAGCCGCCCTCGTGCGAGCGCACGGTCTCCTCGTCCCATAGGCCGCTGTGCGTGAAGCGCACCACCGTCACGCCGTCGGTCTCCTCGAAGTCGAGCTCGATCAGCTGTCGGCGGTCGTCGCCGTCCCAGAACCACGTGAACGCGAGGCGGCGCGGCGGGTCGACCTCCGTGTAGCGACCGCCGCCGCCGTACTCGGTGTCCGTGTGCGGGTCGCGCATCACGACGCGCACGGCGCCGCCCACGCGCAGGTCCACCTCGGCCTCGGGCGTCTCCCAGTCGTGCCCGGCGTGCCACCAGCGGCGGATCACCTCCTCGCTCGTCCAGGCGTCGAACACCGCCTGGGCGGGCGCCCGGTAGGTGCGCTCCATTCGCAGGGTCGTGTTCACTCGGCCTTGTCGTACGCGTCGTGGTAGTTCCACCACTGGTAGGGCGGGGTCTGAGGGTAGCCCTCCGGTGAGTCCTCCCACTCCTCCTGGCGTCCGAGCGCGGTGATGTCGAGGTAGGCCCAGGTGGTGCCCATCGCCTCGTCGCCGCGGGCGTCCACGAAGTAGGTGCGGAAGACGTCGTCGCCGTCGCGGATGAACGCGTTGGTGCCGTGCCAGTCCTCCACGCCGAAGTCGGCGTCGAAGTCGTCGGTGATCGTGTACCACGGGATCTGCTCCCACCCCATGCGCCGCTTCAGGCGCTCGATGTCCGCCTGTGGGGCGCGCGACGCGAACACGAGCGTCGTGTCGCGGGCGTTCAGGTGCGCGAGGTGGGCGACCTGGTCCGCCACGAACGAGCAGCCGGGGCAGCCGCGCTCGGGGAACGCCGCCACGCCGGGCTCGAAGAAGAAGCGGTACACGATCAGCTGGCGGCGCCCGTCGAACAGGTCGACCAGGCTCCCCGGCCCGTTCGGGCCCTCGAAGCGGTAGTCCCTCTCCACGGCCATCCTCGGCATCCGGCGGCGCTCGGCGGCGAGCGCGTCGCGGGCGCGCGTCAGCTCCTTCTCCCTGACGAGCAGCTTCTCGCGCTCCGCCGCCCACTCCTCCGGCGACACGATCGGCGGCAGGTTCATCGGTGTCCTTCCTCCTTGAGGTACTCGTCGACGACGTCGAACATGCGCCCCCACAGGGCGCGCTGGCGATCCATCCAGTCGGCCGCCTCGCTCAGCACGTCCGGCTCGAGCGAGAGCCTGTGCGTGCGGCCCTCGACGACGCGCCTGACGACGCCGGTCTCCTCCAGCACCTTGAGGTGCTTCGAGATCGCGGGCTTCGAGACGCCGAAGCCGTCGGTGGCCACGCCGACCGTGGCCGGACCGGCCGCGAGGCGCTCAACGATGCCGCGCCTGATCGGGTGCGACAGCGCCTTGAACGGATCGTTAACCATTGGGTTAACTAGAGTAGCGCGCCGGTCAAGCGGGGCCGGTTTCTCCACGCGTACAAGCCCGCGCGGCAAATCCTGTACGGCGGGAGAAAGACGGCACGCGGGGCTGGTCCGAACATCCGGGGACATGGAACCCACGCTCAAGGACGCCATCCCGGCGATCGAGACCACCTGGGTCGCGGTCGCCGCCGTGTTCGTGCTCTTCATGCAGGCCGGCTTCATGCTGCTCGAGATCGGCTTCTCGCGGCAGAAGAACGCCGGCACGGTGGTGCCGAAGATCCTCGCCAACCTCTCGATCGCGGCGCTCTGCTACTGGGCCGTGGGCTTCGCGCTCGCCTTCGGCGGCGCCGGCTGGTTCGCCGGCACCGAGGGCACGTTCCTCGGCACGAACAACGGCGACCTGTTCCCCGCGATGGCGTTCTCGCAGGCCACGGTGCCGGCAAAGTTCTTCTTCCAGTTCGTGTTCTGCGCCGTCTCGCTGGCGATCGTGTGGGGCACCACGCTCGAGCGGATCAAGTTCGGCGCCTACATGATCTACGCGGTCGTCTTCAGCGCCGTGATCTACCCGATCGTGAGCCACTGGATCTTCGGCGGTGGCTGGCTGCAGGTGAACTTCGGCATGCAGGACTTCGCCGGCTCGACCGTGGTCCACCTGATCGGCGCGACCGGCGCGCTCGCGGCGCTGCTGCTGCTCGGCCCGCGGCAGGGCAAGTACGGGCGCGACGGCAAGCCGAACGTCATCCCCGGCCACAACATGCCCCTCGTCGGCCTGGCGGTGCTGATCCTGTGGTTCGGCTGGCAGGGCTTCAACCCGGGCTCGACCCTCGGTGCGATCGGCGGACGCTTTGCCGAGGTGATGGTCGTGACGAACCTCGGCGCGGCGGCCGGCGTGCTCGGCGCGATGGCCACGATCTACCTGCTCACGCGCACCTGGGACATCGGCATGACCGGCAACGGCGCGATCGCGGGCCTGGTGGCGATCACCGCGCCGTCCGGCTACGTCGAGTACTGGGCCGCGCCGATCATCGGGCTCGTGGCCGGCGTGATCGTGGTCGCGGGCGTGATCATGATCGACAGGCTTATCGACGACCCGGTCGGCGCGCTCTCATCGCACGGCCTGGCCGGCATCTGGGGCACGCTGTCCTGCGGCCTGTTCACCTCGCCGCGGCTGGCGGAGCTGAACGGCGTCGGCGACCCCGGGCTCGTCTACACGGGCTCGTTCCACCAGCTCGGCGTGCAGGGGCTCGGCGTGGCGGCCGCGTTCAGCTCGGTGTTCGTGGTCTCGTTCCTCGTCTTCTTCCTGATCAAGGCCACCTACGGCCTGCGGGTGAAGCCCGACGAGGAGCGCTACGGCCTCGACATCGTCGAGCACGGCATGTGGGGCTACCCGGAGCAGTTCATGCCGGTGCCGGGCTCGGAGTACCACCCGCCGGCGCCGCCCGCCGGACGGCCGACGCCGAGACCCGTGCCACTCGGACTCAGGGCACAGGAGGGCTGACGCGATGAAGAAGATCGAGGCGATCATCCGGCCCGACCGGCTGCAGACCGTGCAGGACGCGCTCGACGAGCTGGGCGTGTCAGGCCTGACCGTCAGCGAGGTGATGGGCTGCGGCCGGCAGAAGGGCTACACGGAGTCGTACCGCGGCTCGCGGGCGAACATCTCGCTGCTGCCGAAGCTGAAGGTCGAGTCGGTCGTGTCGACGGACGTGGTCGACAAGGCGGTCGACGCCATCGTCGCCGCCGCCTACACCGGCGAGATCGGCGACGGTCGCGTGTTCGTCTACCCGGTGGACCAGTCGGTGCGGATCAGGACCGGCGAGCGCGGCGAGGAGACCGTGAGGCACGAGGCGCCGGTCGGCTGGGGCTACTGACTTGAGGCTCTGGTCCTGGATCAAGGGCGTGATCGCCGACCGCGGCGAGCACGCCCCGGTCCCGATCTACCTCGAGCGGAGCCGCGAGGGGTACGCCTTCCGGCTCGGCCTGCGCGCCGGCTTCGGCGGCCAGGAGACCGCCCGCATCCCGATCGGGCGCCGGATCAACCCCGACCCCCACCCCATCCTCAAGGAGATCCACTTCTGCGAGGTGGCGGGCCAGACGCTCGAGTCCGCCAACGTGTACGCGCTCAAGGCGAAGGTGGAGCGCCAGCTCGAGACGATCGCTCCGGCGCGCACGCTGCCGCTCTGCTACTTCCGCGTGCCCGCCATGGACTACGAGCTGCCCGTGTACGAGCACGGCGGCTGGCTCACCTCGCCGGTGATCGGCGGTCCCCGACTGCGGTCGCACGACCTCGCGGGCATCCGCGCGCAGGTGTGCCGCTACCTCGAATCGGCCGGCTACGTGAACGACGTGGAGGAGGTCGCCGTCGGCGTGCTGCGCCCGCGCGACCTGAGGCGGGTCGAGCCCGCCGCCGTGTTCCGCTCTCACAGCGACCCCGAGCTGTGGATCCCGTCCGTCGAGGGCACCTCGGAGGAGGGCGCGGTCGTCGGGCTCGTGAGCCACGCTCCCCAGCTGCGCCGCCGCGAGCGCCGCCGCCGCGGCGGCGGGCCGTCGACAGAGGAGACCACGCCCGCCGCCCCGGACGTGATCGCGCTGCTGCGCTACCTGCGCAGCGAGATCGGCCGCGCCGGCGAGATGGCGGCCTGGGGCCTCTACGCGGCGCAGGTGCGGCCCGAGATCTGGGCCGTAGCCGAGGAGCGGACGGAGGACGCCGGCGTGCTGCTCGTGGCGCACCTGACCGACGCGGACGGCACGCGGCTCGAGCTGCCGGTGCGCCGTACGGGCGCCGGCGACGTGGCCGTCGCGATCGCGGACCACGGCATCAACGTCTTCCTCGCGCCTCACGAGGAGGCGCTCGCCACGCAGGTGGGCCACCACCTCGCGGGCGCCGAGTTCCTCCGCTTCACGGAGGAGGTCGAGATCCACCGGGCCGGGCCGCCGCGCGCGGAGAGCCTCGGTGTGGAGGCCATCAGCAACGAGCCCGAGGAGGTTCACACGGCATGGAGCTAGCGCTCATCATCGGCGGGTCGGTAATCGCCGCCCTGCTCCTCATCGCCTTCGCGGTGTGGGCGCACCAGTACACGAAGGTCGGCCCGAACGAGGTGCTGATCATCTCGGGCAAGCGGCGCCGCGAGCGCGGCTACCGGATCGTCCGCGGCGGCGGCACCTACGTGCGGCCCTTCCGCGAGAAGGTGCAGCGGCTCTCGCTCGAGCTGATGCAGTTCGACGTCCGCACCGCCGAGACCTACACGGTCCACGGCGTGCCGGTGCAGGTCGACGGCGTGTGCATGGTCAAGATCGACGGCTCGGACGAGGGCGTGGAGCGCGCGGCCGAGCAGTTCCTCTCGCGCGGTCCAGAGGACATCGTGCGGACCGCGCTCCAGGCCGTTGAGGGCCACATGCGCAGCGCGATCGGCGGCCTGTCGATCGAGGACATCTACCGCGAGCGCCAGCGCCTGATAGAGGCCGTGCGCGAGCTCGCCGAGCCCGACCTCGGGCGGATGGGGCTCGAGATCGTGTCGCTCACGGTCCGCAACGTCGGCGACAAGCAGGGCTACCTCGAGGCGCTCGGCCGGCCGCGCACCGCGCAGGTCAAGCGCGACGCCATCCGCGGCGAGGCCGAGGCCGAGCGCGAGGCGAAGGCGGCACGCTACGAGGCCGACCTCGCGATCGAGCAGTCGCGCCGCGACTACGAGATCGAGAAGGCGAAGTTCAAGGCGGAGGGGATGAAGGCCACCGCCGCCGCCGACCTCTCCTACGAGCTCCAGAAGGCGATCTCCTCGCAGGAGGTGCGCGCGCAGCAGCTCGAGGTCGAGATCATCGAGCGCAAGAAGGCGATCGACCTGATGCAGGCCGAGGTGGAGCGCCGCAAGCGCGAGCTGGCGGCAGAGATCATCGAGCCGGCGCTCGCCCGCGCGCGCGAGATCTCCGAGATCGCGGAGGCCGAGCGCGAGCAGGCCGCCGCCCTCGGCGCCGGCGAGGCGGACGCCCTGCGCGCCCGGGGGCTGGCCGAGGCCGAGGCGATGGCGGCCAAGGCGGAGTCGTGGAAGGGCTACAACGAGGCCGCGATCACCGATCGCGTACTCGAGATCCTGCCGGAGCTCGCCGCCGCGGTGTCGGCGCCGCTCGCCCAGACCGACAAGATCGTGATGATCGGCGGCGGCGGCAACGGCGCCGGGCCGGGCGCCCACAAGATCACGCGCGACGTGACGCAGGTGATGGCCGAGCTGCCGGCGGTCGTGGAGGCGCTGACGGGGAAGTCGTTCGAGGACCTCGCGAAGCACATCCCGGGCGTGACGTCGGCCGACGCCGACGCCGAGGAGATCAAGTGACCCCGCTGACGATCGAGCGCTACCTCGGCGGGCGCGAGGCGGAGGCGAAGGACGTCCTCGCGCTCGCCCAGGAGCACGGCGTGCGGATGGTGGACTTCAAGTTCACCGACCTGCCGGGCACGTGGCAGCACCTCGGCCTCTCGATCCACTCGCTGGAGGAGGAGGCGTTCACCGAGGGGCTCGGCTTCGACGGCTCGTCGATCCGCGGCTTCCAGGAGATCTCGGAGTCGGACATGGTCCTGCTCCCCGACCCCACGACCGCGCTCGTCGACCCGTTCCACGAGGCGAGGACGCTCTCGATCGTGTGCGACGTGATCGACCCGATCACGCGCGAGCCCTACTCGCGCGACCCGCGCTACGTGGCGCTGAAGGCCGAGCGCCACCTGCGCGAGACCGGCATCGCCGACACCTGCTTCATGGGACCGGAGGCGGAGTTCTACGTGTTCGAGCACGTCGCGTTCGACCAGCGCGCCAACACGGGCTTCTACGAGGTCGACTCGGACGAGGGCTACTGGAACCGCGGCCAGGGGTTCGGGCCGTCGCGCAACGGCTCGCCCAACCTCGGCTACAAGCTGCGGTCGCAGCAGGGCTACTTCCCCGCGCCGCCGGGCGACACCCACGGCGACCTGCGCGCGCGGATGGTCACGACGCTCGAGTCGATGGGACTGCGCTGTGAGTTCCACCACCACGAGGTGGGCTCGGCGGGGCAGGCGGAGATCAACGTCCGCTTCGACACGCTGCGGCGAATGGGCGACCTGCTCCAGCTGCAGAAGTACGTGGTGAAGAACGTGGCCGCCCAGGCCGGGAAGTCGGCGACCTTCATGCCGAAGCCGGTCTTCGAGGAGAACGGCTCCGGGATGCACGTGCACATCTCGCTGGCGAAGGGCGGCGAGAACCTGATGTACGCGTTCGACGGCTACGCGCAGCTGTCGCGCGAGGCGCTCAACTTCATCGGCGGCATCCTGGCCCACGGCCGGGCGCTGATGGCGTTCTGCGCGCCGACCACGAACTCCTACCGGCGCCTGGTGCCGGGCTATGAGGCGCCGGTCAACCTGGTCTACTCGCAGCGCAACCGCTCGGCCGCCGTGCGCATCCCGGTCTACTTCACGTCGCCGAAGGCCAAGCGCGTGGAGTTCCGCTCGCCCGACCCGAGCGCCAATCCGTACCTCGCATTCGCGGCGATGCTGATGGCCGGCCTGGACGGCATCGAGCGCGGCCTCGACCCCGGCGCGCCGGGCGACTTCGACCTCTTCGAGGAGGTCCACGAGGAGATCGCCCAGGTGCCGGGCTCGCTCGACGCGGCGCTCGACGCGCTCGAGGCCGACCACGCCTTCCTCACCCGTGG
>DASXAA010000018.1:0-2177 GCA_036407035.1 Thermoleophilaceae bacterium
GGTGAGCCAGCTTGCCATCTCCGGCGGGACGCCGGTGCGATCCACGCCGTATCCGGACTGGCCCTCGCTCGACGAGGCCGACGTCGAGGCGGTCACCGCGATCCTGCGCGGCGGCCAGGTGGGCGGCTTCCCCGAGCCGGGCCCCAAGGCGGCCGAGTTCGCGGCCGGCTTCGCGGCCTACCAGGGCGCGAAGCACGGCATCGTCATGGCCAACGGCACCGTCACGATGGAGGTGGCGCTGAAGGCGCTCGGCGTCGGCTGGGGCGACGAGGTGATCGTCCCGGCGCTCACGTTCGCCGCCACGCCGTACGCGGCGATCGCGTCCGGCGCGCTGCCGGTCTTCGTCGACGTCGAGCCCGAGCGGTGGACGATCGACGCCGACCAGGTCGAGGCGGCCGTGACGCCGCGCACCCGCGCGATCATGCCCGTCCACCTCGGCCAGCAGATGGCCGACATGGACCGGATCATGGAGATCGCCCGCAAGCACGACCTGTTCGTGGTCGAGGACTGCGCCCACGCACACGGGCAGCGCTGGCGCGACCAGGGCGCCGGCTGCATCGGCGACTTCGGCTCGTTCAGCCACCAGTCGACCAAGATCCTGACCGCAGGCGAGGGCGGCACGCTCACCACCCAGGACGAGCGGCTGGCGCGGCGCGCGCATTCCCTGATCGACTGCGGCCGGCCCAAGGACGCGGCCGAGACCGAGTACACGTTCGGCGCCAACTACCGGCTCGGCGAGCTGGCGTGCGCGCTGCTCGTGAACGGCCTTGCCCGCTTCCCGGCCCAGCAGGAGCTGCGGGCGCGCCTGGGCGAGCATTTCGAGAAGCTGGCGGCCGCCATCCCGGGCGTCACCATCAAGCGCCGCGACCCGCGCATCACGCGCTGGAGCTTCTACCGCTACATCTTCGAGATCGACCCCGAGGCGTTCGCCGGCGCGACCAACGAGCAGGTGGCCGAGGCGCTCGAGGCCGAGGGCGTGCCGGCCGAGGTGCAGTACCCGCCGATGAGCCGCTACGACCTCTTCCAGCCCTCGCTCTCGCGCCTGCCGGTGGCCGTCGAGTACGCCGACCGGCTCGACCCCGCGACGATGAGCTTCCCCGTGGCCGAAGCGGCCGGCGAGCGCACCGCGGTCTACCTGAACGAGTGCATCTTCCGCTCGGACGAGGCCGGCGTCGAGCACGCGGTCGAGGCGATCGCGAAGGTGCAGCGGCTGGCGGCGGAGATCCCGGCGGCCACGGCCGTGTAGGTCGCGGACGCGGAGCGGTGGCTCGGCCGCACCGAACCGAGCAGTCTTGCTGTCACGACTCCCCGAGCCCGAGCGCCACCGAAAGCGCCGCATCGAGCCTGCGAACCTGCTCCGGTCCGAGCGCCCCGCGCTTCCGCGTCAGCCGTTCGCGGCGCAGCGTGTAGATGTTGTCACAGTTCACAACCGAATCATGGTCGAGCCCTGACTCGGTGCCGACCGGAACCTCGGACGGGACGCCGCGGATCGTGGACGTGACGATCGCGCACACGATCCCGGACAGGTGCGGAATCGCCACATCGCGCGTCACGATCACGACCGGGTGCGGGCCGGCGCCCGGCACCTCTGCGTCCCAGACGTCTGCGCGGTTCAGCCGCCCGCCCCCGCAGCGTCGCCCTCGGCGATGAGCGCGTCCGCCGCGTCCGCCCATGCCTGCTCGCCCGGATCGGCCGGGAACGCCCGCGAGTAGCCTTGTCGGTAGGCCTCGGCGATGGCGTGCTCACGCGCCTCACGGCCGAGTCTGTCCAACGCACAACGCAGGACGTCCGACCGGCTACCAGCCTTCAGTTCGACGGCGAGCCGGTCGATCTGCGCGAGTTCGGCGTCGGACACCCTCACCACCACCTGTGCATTGCGGCGTGTCATGCACAAAGTATACGTCCGTGCATTGCACGGCGCAAGCGCTCAGGGCGAGGCTTCACCTTCCAGCCGCGCCAGCCCGCTCCCGATCCGCCGGGCCAGCCCCGGGACGGCAAGCACGATGCCGAGCCCGACCAGGAGCCACACCGCGACGAGCTGCCAGAAGTGGTTGTAGGGGTAGACCTGGTCGCTCACGTTGCGCCACAGCACGTAGAGCAGAAACGCGATGCCGAGCCCCGAGATCGCCATCTCCCACGGCCGCTCCTGGCGGTCGAACGCGAAGAGCTTGATCGCT
>DASXAA010000019.1:0-3236 GCA_036407035.1 Thermoleophilaceae bacterium
ACCACCAGGTGATCGAGGAAGGCCTGGCGGATCTCCGCGATGACCGCGTCGTCGAGCGCGGCCGCCACGTTGACCCCGCGGATCTCCGCGCCGAGCGATCCGCCGACCGGCTGCACCTCGATGTGGCGATACGTCCGAGCCTCGTTCCGGGACATTGCTCTCCTCCTACAGCGACCGATAGTACTCGGCCATCTTCCGCCGCATCACCGCGTCCGGCAGCGGGCCCGACATCGCGCCCAGGTTGTCGGCCACGTGGCGGGGGTTGCGCGTACCCGGGATCACGCAGGTGATCGCGGGCTGGGCGAGCGTCCACTTGAGGAAGTAGTGGGCCCAGGTCTCGCAGCCCGCCTCCCGCGCCCACTCCGGCACCGGGCGGTCCTTCACCCGGGTGAAGACCGCGCCCTCCGCGAAGGGACGGTTGATGATGACCGCGGTCCGGCTCTCCTCGGCGACGCCGAGGAGCCGGCGCTCGGCGTCCGGCTCGGCCATGGAATAGTTGACCTGCACGAAATCGATCTGGCCCGGCTTGATGAGCCGCTCCAGCTCGCCGTGTGAGCCGTTGTGGTAGTGGGTGATGCCGATGTAGCGGACGCGCCCGGCCTCCTTCCAGTCCCGCAGCGTCGCGAGGTGCGTCTGCACGTCCACCAGGTTGTGCACCTGCATGAGATCCAGGCGCTCGACGCCGAGCTTCTGCATCGACTCCTTCATCTGCTTGACGCCGGCCTGCTTGCCGCTGGTCCAGACCTTCGTGGCCAGGAACAGCTTGCCGGACAGTCCCAGCTCGGCGATGAAGTGTCCGGTGACCGCCTCGGAGGAGCCGTACATCGGCGAGGAGTCGATCATCCGCCCGCCCATCTCGGCGAACGTCTTGAGCGTCTCGCGCGCCTGACCGAGCTCCCGCGGGTTGTTCGCCACGTCGAAGACCTGCCAGGTGCCGAGACCGACCGCGGGCAGCGGCTCGCCCGTCTTGGGGACGCGCCGCACGAGCTTGCCCTTGCCCTGTGCCGACGACTCGGCCGGCATCAGCGTGGCTCCGGCGAGCGCCACCGCCGCCGTGAGGAACTCCCGTCGCGTTCTCGCACTCACGCCCTCCCCTCCGCGCTCAGGTCCTTGCCCTCGGGGTAGCGGCTCGACAGCTCGCAACGGCGTCGCCGCTCGGCGCGACCGACTCCCCGCGCGCGATGAAGGCGAACCGATGGGCCGGGCTCCACGCGTCGTCGAAGCCCTCGAGGCCCAGCTCCCGCCGCCCCGCGTTGGACCAGAGGCACAGCACGTCGCGCCGGCCGAAGTAGCCCACCCACGGATCGTGCAGGAACACGACGGGATGCTCGCCCTGCACCGCCGGGTGCTCCGCGCCGAAGTGCAGCGCGTCCTCGTACGACGGCCGCTCGAGACCGAGCCGCGCCGCCTCGGCCAGGACCTCGCCGGCGGTGACCGGCCGATCGAAGGCCAGCAGCACGACGTCGCCCGGCCGCGCGCCCGCGGCGGAGCGCACGGGAAAGTTCTCGGAGGTCACGCACGAGTGCGCGTACCCGTAGCCGCCCGCCTCGACGAGGTCCTCGGTCGAGCCGACGCGGCCCCTCGTCAGCCGGTAGCGGGACACGCGCGCGGCCATCTAGGCCGTCTCGAGCGCGAGATCGAAGGACGCCGCGTAGCCCGGCGCGGCGGGCGTCACCGCCAGCATGAGCTGGGCGCCCGCCTGCCGAAAGATGCCATCGCGCGCGTTGACCACGCGGCGCTGGCCGCGCGCCGCCGCGTACGGCGCCTGCGCGAACACCCGGTCGCTGAGCGCGTCGTCGAAGAAGACCTGCGAGGTGAAGTCGTGCACGCGGCCGCCTGACGCCGCCGCTCGAACCTTGAAGTGGATGTGCACGGCGCGGCCCGGATACCAGCCGGGATAGATGGTGGTGAACCGCGCGAGCCCCTCGCCGTCGGTCAGCTGGTATCCACGCAGGAACTTCTTGCCCACGGTGCTGCCGCCGGGATCGACGACGTCGGAGTACACGCCGGCCGCGTCGCAATGCCAGAGATCCACCATCGCCCCGGGCAGGGGCGCGCACGCACCCGCGGCCAGCCGCGACGCGCGCAGGGTCAGCTGGAGCGGAGCGCCCGGCCGGGCCGTGCCGTCGCCGGGATCGGAGCGAATGTCCGAGCGGTTGAGCTTGGCGTCCACGAAGTACGGCCCCTCGGTCAGCGCCGGGCGCGCGACGCAGGTCGCCGGCGCGGCGGCCGACGCGGGCAGCCAGGGCCCAGCGGCCAGGGCGGCCACGCCCCCGGTGCCGAGGAGGGCCAGCGCCTCGCGGCGCGTCAGCAGCCGGCCGACCGGACGGTCGTCGTCGTGCATGGCGGCGTCTAGCATACCTTGACGCGCCGGACGAGGCCGGGGCAGTATCGCGCCGATGGCCACCGCCGCCACGAGCTCCCCGCCGATCATCCGGGCGCTCGATCACGTGGTCATCGCGGTGCGGACCCTCGACACCGCGGTCGCGGCCTACCAGACCCTGCTCGGCCGAGCGCCGGCCTGGCGCGCCGAAGCCCACGGCGGCGGCGCCACCGTGGTCAGCTTCGCGCTCGGCAACGTGACGGTGGAGCTGATGGCGCCCGTGGGCGACGGCGAGGGGGCGGCGCGGCTGCGCACGGTGCTCGACGCGCAGGGCGACGGCCTCGCGAGTCTGACCTTCGCCACCGCCGACCTCGAGCGCGCGCATCGCCGCCTGGCGCGCCTGGGCCTCGAGCCCGAGCCGATCGCCGAGGGTGAGAGCGTCGACGCGGCCACCGGCGGTCGCCGCCGCTTCCGACGCACGCGCGCCGCGACCGCGCGGACGCACGGCGTGCGCCTCTTCCTCATGGAGCAGTCGCCGCTGCCGCTCTCGCCCGCCCTCGTCGCCGAGCGCTCGGCGGTGGCCGGCCTCGATCACGTTGTGATCCGGACGCCGGATCCGGAGCGGGCGACCGCCCTCTACGGAGCGCGCCTCGGCCTCGACATGCGCCTGGACCGCGCCAACCCCGCGTGGGGGACGCGCCTGCTCTTCTTCCGCTGCGGCGATCTGATCGTGGAGGTGGCGCACGATCTGGCCGCCGGCGTGGGCAGCGGTCCGGATCGGCTGTGGGGACTCTCCTGGCGCGTGCCCGACGCCCAGGCGACGCGGGAACGGCTCCAGGCCGCCGGGCTCGACGCGTCGGAGGTGCGCCGCGGCCGCAAGCCGGGCACGCACGTGCTGACGCTGCGGGACGGC
>DASXAA010000020.1:0-6583 GCA_036407035.1 Thermoleophilaceae bacterium
TCGTCGCCAGGCGTCGTCGAGCCTGCCGGCCTGGGCGTCGCCCGCGGCCCCGTAACCCTGCGCGAGGAACTGGATGTAGTCGTTCCCGCACTCGCGCGCAAGGCCGACGGCCTCCTGGAGGTGGCGGGCCGAGTCGGCCGGGCGGTCTGCCCAGAACTCGGCGATGCCGAGGTTGGCGAGGGTCAGCGCGCGCACGTCGTCGGCGACGTCGCGCTGCCAGTGCTCGTCGAGCACCTGGCTCGCCGAGCTGACCGCCTCCTCCACGTTCCCGAGCAGGCGTGCCCGGTACAGGTCGGTCGCGGTCCACGCGACCGCCAGACGCCGCCGCCTGGCCTCGGGAAGGTCGTGGTCGAGGTCGCGCGCGACCTGCCGCAGCACCTCCGCGGCCGCCTCGTCGCCGGCGTCGAGCAGCAGCCCGGCGGTGGCGAGCGACAGCTCCGGGCACGAGCGCACGACCTCGGCCGGGACCGGCCGGATCAGCTCGCGCAGCACGGCGCCGTGGCCGGAGATCAGCAGGCTGAGCCAGTGCTCCCCGGCGACCTCGCCGGCCAGCTCCCAGTCGCGCGCGTCGACCGCGTGGCGCACGGCGTCGAGCGGCTGGCCGTTGTCGGCGTGCCAGCGGCCCGCCCGCCGATGCAGCTCCGGCAGCTCGCGGGGTGACGTGCGCGCCAGCTCCATCCGGAGCACCTCGGCGAACAACGGGTGGTAGCGGTACCAGGCGCCGCCGGTGTCGAGCGCCTCCACCAGCCCGTCGCTGCGCACGAGCGCGGCCAGGATCCGGTCGCCGCCGTTCGCGCCGGTGAGCGCGTCGGCCAGATCGCCGTTCAGGCGGTCCACGATCGCGGTGCGCTTGAGAAAATCGAGCGTTGCCGCAGGCTGGCGCGAGATCACCTCGGCGATCAGGTAGTCGCTCACGGCCCGGTCGTCGCCGGCGAACCCGGCCACGAACGCGTGCGGATCCGGATGCTCCTTGAGCGAAAGCGCGGCGAGGCGCAGCCCGGCGGCCCACCCCTCGGTCCTGCGCCACAGCGTCTCCACGTCGTCCGGCGCGAGCGCGAGGTCCAGCTCGGCGGCGAGCGCCTCGGTCTCGCCGAGCGTGAACGCGAGGTCAGAGGCCCGCACCTCCGCCAGCCGTCCCGCCACGCGCAGGCGCTCGAGCCGGAACGACGGGTCCATGCGCGTGGCGACGACGAGACGCAGGCGCTCGGGCGCGTGCTCGAGCAGGCCGTCGAGGTCGGCGATCGTCGCCGGGTCGCGCACCTGGTGGAAGTCGTCGAGCACGAGCGTGAGCGGCCGCTTGAGGCCGCCGACCAGCTCGAGCAGAGTCGGCAGGAGGGAGTCGATCCGCGCGTTGGGCGGTATCGCGAGCGCCTTCAGCGGGGGCGCCGACCGCGCGAGGGCGGCCACCACGGCGGCCCAGAAGCGCCGGCGCTCGTCGTCGTGGGCCCCGATCGAGAGCCACGCGACGTTTCCGGGTGGGCGACCGTCCTCGAGCCACGCGGCGAGCAGGGCGGTCTTGCCGGAGCCGGCCGGAGCCGACACCAGCGTGAGCGGCGTGGCCGCGCCATTGTCGAGCCTGTCGAGCAGCCGCTCTCTTCGTACGACCGCAGTCGGCACTCGCGGCACGGCCAGCTTCGTGCCGAGGACGCCATCCCGGTCCGTGGGGCGAGTCGCTTTCAAGGCCCTCCTGGGGGCAGAGGCCTACGGCGGGGAATCTATCTGGTCACGGGCGAGCGCCCCGGACCGCCCGTGCTCGTCCCAGATAGCGCGCAGCGCGCCCGGGGTGAGCTCGTCCCGGCGGATGAACGCCGAGACGCCCTGGGCGCCGCGCTTGTCCGGCGACGGCCCGCCGTCCACCGCGACGAGCACGATCACCGCGCCGGGCAGCACGGCGCCGAGGCGCGAGCTCGTCTCGAGCCCGTCGAGGCCGGGCATCGAGAGGTCCACGAGCATCAGGTCGGGCTCGAGCTCTCGGGCCGTCTCGAGCGCCTCCTCGGCCGACGCCGCCTCGCCGACGGGGTCGAACCCGGGCGAGGCCGCGACCACCCCGCGCGCCGCCGCGCGGAACGACGCCTCGTCGTCGACGATGAGCACGGTCACCGGTGCCACCCGTCGTACGGTACGGGACATGCCACTCCCAGCGATGCCGTAGCGTTGGCGCGTGGCCGAGCGCGCCCGCATCGGGGACCGAGTCGAGCGGGCGATCGAGCAGCACGCCGACGTCGAGGAGGAGATCGAGCGCGGTGAGGCCGAGCAGCCGCCGCGCGGCAGCCTGCGACGCACGCTGATCTGGCTCGCGATCACCGGCGTGTCGCTCTACCTCGTGGCGCCCAGCCTGCTCGACACGCTCGGCTCCTGGGAGGACCTCGACCGGCTCGCCTGGTGGTGGCTGGCCGCGATGGCGGCACTGCAGGCGGCGTCGCTCGCCTGCGTGTGGGCGCTCCAGCGCGTGGCGCTCCACGTGCGCCGCTGGCACCCCGTCGTCACCTCGCAGCTCGCCGGGAACGCGATCTCGAAGGTCGCGCCCGGCGGCGGCGCGGTCGGGGCGGCGCTCCAGTACCGGATGCTCGTGCAGGCCGGCCTCGACCGCGGGCACGTCGTCGCGGGGCTGACCGCGGCCAACCTGCTCACGTTTGCGGTCGTGCTCGCCATGCCCGTGTTCGCGATCCCGGCGATCGTGCGCGGTTTCGTGGATCGCACGCTGGTGGAGGCGACCGTCGTCGGCCTCGTCGTGTTCGTGGCGCTCTTCGCTGTCGGCGCGGTGATGCTCGCGATGGACGGCCCGTTGGCGTGGGTGGGCCGCACGGTCCAGCGCATCCGCAACCGGATCCGCCGCCACTCCGAGCCGCTGCGCGGCTTCGCCGCCAGGCTGCTGGGCGAGCGCAACCGCATCCTCCGCACGGTCGGGCCGCGCTGGAAGCGCGCTCTGGCCGCCACGATCGGGCGCTGGGCGTTCGACTACGGCACCCTGGTGGCCGCGCTCGCCGCGCTCGACTCCACGCCGCGACCGAGCCTCGTGCTGCTCGCCTTCTGCGCCGCGCAGCTCCTGGCCCAGATCCCGATCACGCCCGGCGGCATCGGCTTCGTGGAGGCGGGCCTCGCCGCAACGCTCACGGTCGCCGGCGTGCCGGCGGGCAAGGCCGTGCTGGCGACCTTCGCCTACCGCCTGTTCTCGTACTGGCTGCCGCTGCCGCTGGGGCTCGTCGGCCTGTACCTGCACCGCCGCCGCTACGCGCAGCCGACCGCCTCGACCGGCTGACTGCGGCGGAAGCCGCGCGCCACGAGCGGGAACGCGAGCGTTGAGATCATCGCGGCGCCGACGAGCGCGGCGGCGGTGGACGACCGCATGCGGTCGAGCTCCACGGCGATCGTCGTGATCGCGACCACGAGCGGCAGCTCCGTGGCGGAGTAGAAGGCGAGCGCCGCCCGGTCGCGCGCCTCGAGCACGCCGCGGTAGAGCAGCAGCGCGGGCACTCCGCGCGCCGCGAGGAACAGCGCCAGCGCCAGCGGCAGCTTGACAACGGCGCCGCCGCTCGACACGAGCGCGTCGAGGTCGAACTTCATCCCGCTCGTGATGAAGAAGAACGGGATGAAGAAGCCGTAGCCGACCGCGGTGAGCTTCGACTCGAACTGCCCGACCTCGCGCCCCCTCAGCGCCGCGCGCGTGATCAGGCCCGCCGCGAAGCCGCCGAGCAGGAGGTCGAGGCCGAGCTGGGACGCCAGCGCCACGAGCCCGAAGACGAGCACGACCGCGAGGCGAACCGCGAGCTGGCTGCTCGACTCGATCGTGCGCTCCAGGACCGGCCAGCCGCGCCACGACGTCCGTACGGTGAGGAGGGCGACCAGCACGGCCAGCCCCACGAACGCGATCAGGATCAGGGCCTCGTGCGCCGGGTGCGTCGTCGACAGGACGAGCGTGATCAGCAGGATCGGGCCGAACTCGCCGACCGCGCCGGCCGCGAGCAGGTAGGTCCCGAACGAGGTGCGGAGCTCGCCGGCGTCGCGCAGGATCGGGATCAGCGTGCCGATCGCGGTGGTGGCGACGGCCGATCCGGTGTACAGCGCGGACACCACGATCCCGACGCCCTCCAGCAGGCCCGCCAGCCCGTATGCGATCACGAGCGACAGCGCCCAGCCCCACGCGGCGAGCCGCAGCGGGTTGCCGCGGATCCGCTCGAAGTCGATCTCGTAGCCGGCGAAGAAGAACAGCATCCCGAGGCCGAGGTTCCCGAAGAAGTTCGTGAACCTGTCGACGTGGGCGATGTCGAGTACCTGCGGGCCGATCACGATCCCGAACAGGAGCTCGAGCACCACGACGGGCAGCGCGAGCTTCGGCTCGAGCACCGTGACGGTGACGCCCGCGAGCGCGGCGAAGACGACGATCACGAGGAAGGAGGTGGCGTCGACCCCGTCCACAGTCGGAGCCTACGCCCCCTCCCCCCTCGATTTGAAGGTCAGGTCTTGACCGCGCCCGGCCGCGTCAGCGACCAGATCACCCAGACGTTCAGGGCGATTATCAGGATCGACCAGAACGGGTAGTACGGGATGAAGAAGAAGTTCACCACCGCACTCAGGGTGCAGAGCATGATCGCGGTGATCCCGGCCCACGCGGACCGGCTGAACAGGCCGAAGCCCGTGAACAGCAGCAGGATGCCGAGCAGCAGGTGGATCCAGCCCCACACCGTGGTGTCGAGGTCGAACGTGTAGTTGCGGGTCACGACGAAGAAGTTGTCGTCGATGATCGCGACGAGGCCGTCGATCACCTGGAAGGCACCGATCATCACGAGCATCACGCCCGCGAACGTGATCCCTCCGACGGCCCATCCGGAGTCCGGTCCGCCCGGGTCGCCGCCCCGGTACTGCGGGTCAGTGGACATCGATAAGGCTCCTTTCAGTGGTCCGGCACCACCTAGTACGGCGCCTGGCCGGGCTTTCCTGCCGGGGCGCCGGACTCGGCGGGCTCGGCGCCCACCACCACGGTGCCGGCGACCATGTCGTGCAGGCCGCGGCGGCGGTCGTCCACGAGGATCGGCCAGAGACCGGCGAACAGCGGGATCACGGAGATCATCAGGACCACCAGCCTGACCAGGGCGCGGCCGGGGCGAATCTGGCGGCCGGTGTCCGCGTCGCACACGCGCAGCCGGATGAGCCGGCTGCCGGGGGTCTGGCCCGTTGTCGACCAGAAGACCACGAAGTACCCGACCGTCCAGGCGAGGTACGCGACGCCGCCGATCGCGATGACGATCGTCTTGATCGTGTCGGGGAAGTCGAACAGGGAGGCGGCGAGCCCGACCGTGACCGACACGAGCGCCGCGACGAGGTTCACGATCGCGGCATCGACCGCGAACGCGATCGTGCGCGTCACGAGCCCCTCGTACTCGACCGGCGGCGCCGCGGGGGGCCCGTGCACCCGCTCCGCGACCGCCTGGGCGCGCGCCGGGGAGATGCGCCGGCCGCCGGGCGGCTCGGCGGCGAGGCTCACTGCGCGTCCGATCCCGGGGCAGGCGCGCGGCGCAGGGCCCGGCGCGCCTTGCGCTCGAGCCAGTCGTCCACGTTCCGCGACCGCGACCGCACGCCGCCGGCCACCTGGTCCGCGAAGCCGAGGCTCTGCTGGGTGATCGCCTCCGTGACCGCCGGGCTGCGGGCGATCTCGTCGACGAGCAGCCACAGCTCCTCGCTCTCGAGCAGGCGCGCCACCGCCTCGTCGAGCAGCTTGCTCTCGATCACGCGGCGGACGAGCCGCTCCATGGCCGGGCTGTCGAGCGCGTGGTCAACCACGCGCTCGAGCTCGGGCCCGTCCAGCACCCGGGTGGCAGTCCGGTCGATGAGGTCGCCCTCGAGCACCGTCTCCGCCACCCGCTCGAGCACCGCGTAGCGGACCAGGTCCCGGCCGATCTGCTCCACGAGCGGGCCGGATAGCGCCCGCCCCACCCCGCGCTGCACGAGCGCGCTGTCCGCGATGCGGTCCACCACCTCGCCCGCGACCCTCGACTCGAGCACGAGGTCGACGGTCCCGAGCGTGACGCTCTCGGCGGCGCGACCGCCGGCCCTGGCGATGCGCACGGCGGGCCGCAGGGCGACCCCTGCGAGCCACCCGCCCAGCCACGCGGCGTCGCGCGCGGCGCCAGACGCGTCTCGGTTGTCGAATCGATCGCTCACGGCGCGAGTCCGCAGCCCTTCTCCGCCCAATGGTCACACCCCGCGGGAGCCGCCGCAAGCGCCTGGTCAGGCCCTGTCACGCAGCGCCGCCTCCACCGCGGCGTCGATCGTCGGGTATATGTGGGCGAGCTCGGCGTCGCCGGCGCGGCGGAGCACGTCGCGCACCAGGCCGATGTCGCGCGCGAACAGCAGCCGCACGCCGGCGCGGTCGAGGTCCTCGCGCAGCTCGGCAAGCGTGCGCACCGCGCTCACGTCGACGAAGGCCATCGTCTCGGCGTCGAGCACGATCGCCTTGACGCCCTCCTCGGCGGCGTGCTCGCGCACGCGCGCGCGCACCGCCTCGTCGTTGGCGAAGAACAGGCCGCCCTCCACGCGCAGCACCTTCACCCCCTCGACCTCCACGTTCTCCGGATGGCGTTCCACG
>DASXAA010000021.1:0-12090 GCA_036407035.1 Thermoleophilaceae bacterium
CTTCCCGGCCTCGAGGTCGTGCCCGCCGCCGCGATGGGGATGGGGGCGATGTCCGCCGTCATGCTCGGGCTGCCGCTCAGCTCGGTGCTGCTCGCGACCGTCCTGCTCGGCAAGAACGGCACCGACGCCATCCCGCTCGTGATCGTCGCGGTCGTGGTCGCCCACATCGTGAGGGCCCGGCTGGAGCCCACCCTCCTGCGGCAGACGAAGGCGCGCGAGCCTACTCCCGCCCCGGCCGAATCAGGCGCGAGCGCCTAGCTGCAGTCGAACTTCGCGAATGTCTGCTCGTAGGCGTCCTTCAGCTGCTGGAACGCCGCCTTCAGCTGGTCCTTCGCGGAGTTCAGCGACAGGTTCGTGCCGAGGTTCTTCGCGATGTCCTGCACCTGCGACGAGAACTTGTTGTTCGCCGCCCCGACCTCCTTCTGGAGCTCGTCGCTCAGGTCGCCGCGGGCGGCCCTGATCTTCTTCAGGTCGTCGCCGATCGCCGTCAGGCTGTCCTTGACACCGTTCAGCGTCGCGTTGTCGAGCGTCGTGTTCGAGAGCTTCTCGACCTGCGTCTTGATGTCGGCGCGCGCGTCGCAGACGTCCGACTTCGCCTGGTCCTCCTTCGAGTCGCCGCCGCAGCCGGCGGCGACCACGAGCGCCGAGGCCAGCAGCGCGACCAGGAACAACGCCCTCATCGAGAGGGACTGTCCCACGTCGGCGCCCTCATGGCATCACCCGTACCGGGTGATGCTTTTGGCGAGCGGGGGTGATGCAATCGCACTGGCCCGGCCACGAAACGGAGGTTTGGATGGAAGCCCACGACGAGGAACTCGGCCCCGTCGACATCGTCGTCATCGGATACGGGCCCGACGCCCCGATGACCGGCGAGGCGGTACCGCTGCTGATCGACCTGGTGGAGAAGCAGGTCATCCGCGTGCTCGACGTCCTGTTCGTGATCAAGAACGAGGACGGCACGTTCTCGGGCTTCGAGGCCCAGGACCTCGAGGCGGACCGGATCGGGGACTTCAGGGAGTTCGAGGGCGCCTCGACCGGCCTCCTCGGCGAGGACGACGTCAAGACGGCCGCGGACGCGATCGATCCCGGTACCGCCGCCGTCGTGATCGTGTACGAGAACCGGTGGGCCGCGCCGTTCGTCGCAGCAGTGCGCCGCAACGGCGGCGAGGTGCTGGACTTCCAGCGCATTCCGGCCCAGGACCTGATGGACGCGCTCGACGCCGTCGAGGCGGCGTCCTGACCGAAGGGAGCATCGATGCCAGGACTTCTTCGCGGAATGGCCCGCACGGCCGTCGTGGCCGGCACGGCGACAGCCGTCTCGAACCGGGTCAGCCGCCGCCAGGCGCGCCGGTGGTCCGATCAGGACGCCCCCGCGTACATGGCGCAGAGCTACAGCGAGCCGCCGCCGCAGCAGTACGCCGAGCCGGCGCCCGCCCCGCCGCCGCCCGCGCCGACCGAGAGCCGGATCGACAAGCTCAAGGAGCTCGGCGAGCTGAAGGCGCAGGGCGTGCTGACGGACGCGGAGTTCGAGGCGGAGAAGGCGCGCATCCTCGCCGGCTGAACCGCGCGCACGGATGAACGCGGTGCCGACCGGCGACCCGAACGGGGGCGGCATGTTCTCCGCCCCCGTCTGGCTCCGCAACCTGGGGTTCGCCTCCTGGCTGCTCGTCGGCTTCGTGCTGATAATCGTGGGGCTGGTCTGGCTGCTCGGCCAGACCTCCACGATCGTCATGCCGGTGATCCTCGCGCTCGTGCTCGGCGCGGTCGCGGGGCCGATCGTGGACAAGCTCGAGCGGCGGCGCGTGCCGCGCGCCGCCGGCGCGGGCATCGTGCTGCTCGGGCTCGCGCTGATCGCGGCGGCCATCGTCTTCCTCGTGGTGCACGGGATCACGGCGAACTCGTCGGAGATCTCGAAGAAGGCGTCGCAGGGCCTCGACAAGATCCAGGACTGGCTGAAGGACGCGGGCGTGGACAACACGCAGTCGGTCAAGGACGGGTTGAAGAAGGACCTGCCACAGATTCGCGAGACGCTCGTGAACGGGGTGGCGGCCGGGGTGTCCGCGCTGGCCAACGTCGGCTTCTTCCTCGCGTTCGCGATCCTCGGCACCTTCTTCGTGCTGAAGGACGCGCCGGTCATGTCGCGGTTCGTGAACCGCCACATGGGCGTCCCGGAGCAGGTCGCGGGCATCGTCACGGGCGAGGTCGCGACCGCCCTGCGCAACTACTTCACGGGCGTCACGATCATCGCCGCGTTCAACGCCGTCGTCGTCGGCCTGGGGGCGCTGATACTGGGCGTCCCGCTGGCGGGCACGATCGCGGTGGTCACGTTCGTGACCGCCTACATCCCGTACGTCGGCGCGTGGAGCGCGGGCATCTTCGCGTTCATGATCGCGCTCGGCGCGCAGGGGGCCGGCGACGCCTTCATCCTCGGGTTGATCATCTTCCTCGCGAACGGGGCGCTGCAGAACATCCTCCAGCCGTTCGTCTTCGGCGCGACGCTGAGCCTCAACCCGCTGGTCGTCCTCGTCGTGACGATCGGGGCGGGCTGCCTGTTCGGGATGATCGGGCTGACGCTCGCGGCGCCGCTGACCTCGGCGGCCGTCCACATCAGCACGAGGCTGGGAGACGGGGAGGAGCCGCCACCCGTGCCCGCCGCGGCGCCGGCGGGAGCGTGACCTCGTTCTCACTCGACGAGGTTGTACGTGCCCTTCACGAACAGGTAGGCGCCGACGACAGCGAACACGAGCACGGTGGTGCCGCGCGCGTGTTTGCGTGCCCACGCGCTCGCGCGGCCGAACGCCCTGCGCGCCGCCCCCGGCCGGATGAGGAAGTACACGACCGCCGCGAACGCGGAGACGAACCAGATCGCGTTGAAGAGCAACACCGCCGCGATCCCCGCGGCGACGCTGCCGCCGTCGGCGACGATCGCGTTCAGGGCCACGAGATAGAACAGGCCCGGCAGGTGCGTGGCCACGCCCGCCACCGCGGCGGTCCCGACCGACGGCTGCTGGAGCCGCTCGATCATCCTCGCCTGCCTGCCGCCCGCGGAGTTGCCGCGCGAGGGCAGCTCGGCGCGGCCCGTCCCGACGCCGGCCGCGTAGCCGAGCGCCACTGCGCCGGCCAGCATCTCCACCAGCGCGTTGAGCGTGGTGCCCTCGCGGCGCACGTCCACGCCATGGAAGAACGACACGATCATGAGCCCGATCGCGACGCTGAACACGAAGCCCGCCACCAGGTAGGCGGCGAGCACGCGGCGCGGGTGGCGGGCGCTCAACAGCGCGTACAGCGCGGCCAGCCCGGCGGGACGCGGTGCGCTGGCCAGCGCCAGGATCACGACCTCGAAGATCAAGCCGGGGGATTATGCAGCGGGCGGCTCGCCGGGCAGGCCCGGAACTGAGAGCATCGACTCCAACGAAAGGAGCTGCGAATGGTCCCCTTCGCGGTGTCTACCGCAGTCTGGATATTCATCCTGATCCCGGTCATCGTCGTCTGGGTGCTCGGGATCGCGGACATCATCCGGCGCCCGCTCTCGGGCGCGGCCACCGCGGGCTGGTTGGCCCTCGTGATCATCCTCCCGATCATCGGGACGATCATCTACTTCCTGACGCGCAAGCCGACGGAGCAGGAGATCCTCGAGGCGCAGGAGGCGGCGGCGGACCAGCGGAGGGACCGGCCCACCGGGCTCAACCTGTGACGGGTCAGTAGGAGCGGTCGGGCGGAGGCGGGGGCGCGCCACCGCGGTCGCGGTCCGAGTAGATCAGCGCGAGCCCGATCACGAGCCCGAGCGCGCCGGCGATCATCAGGATCACGCCCACGACCTGGATGTCCACGCCCGACACGTCCGCGGTGACCGCGTACTTCAGGATCGCGCCGACCGCGATCAGGAAGATGGAGAAGCCGACGGTCACGGGAACTCGCTCGAGAAGAACTCCAGGGCGGTGCGGGTCTTCGTCTGCTGCTCGCCGGACAGGTCCACGCCGCGCCCGGTGAGGAACGCGCGCGACTCGGCCGCGGCCTGGAACGCCTCGGGGGGCGCGCACTTGGTCGAGAGCTCGAGGATGCGCGAGCCGTCCGGGTAGAGCCAGAGCTCGCCCACGAGCTTGCGGCCGAAGTCCTTCGGCATGGTCTTCAGCTTGAGGACGAAGATCGGCCCGAGCACGGTCAGGTCGTCGAGCTCGACGCCGTCGGGCGCGTGCTCGGCGAAGAACGCCCGCTGCTGCTTCGAGAACAGCTTGCGGATGGGCGCCCTGCCGGCGACGGCGTCCCGCACCGAGACCGACTTCGGTGCGCCCTTGTAGGAGCCCGAGCAGACGAAGCCGCCGGGCATCGCGTCGACCTCCACCACGAAGCTCGGGTCGTCGCGCAGCTCGTCCGGGAGCTCGGCGGGCACCACCGGACGCAGCTTCACGACCGAGTCGTCGCCCTTGCCCTGCACGCGGCGGGCGCGCACCACCACGCCGCGCTCGTTCAGCGCGAGGTCGGGCGTGTCGAAGAAGAACACCTGCCGGATCTGCGCCTCGAGCGGGTCCGCGTCCAGCGCCGACACCACCGCCCGCTGCTCGTCCAACGGGATCGTCAGCTTCAGCTCGACGCTGTCGGCGTCCTGCATCAGGCCGAGCATCTCGACGATCTGCTTGTCGGTCAGTGTCGGTGCGATAGCGGACATCAGCGGCGGGAGGCCAGGAAGAAGAAGATCAGCTGCCCGAGCGCGGCCACGAAGCCGGCGACGTAGGTGAGCGCGGCGGCGCGCAGGACAGCGCGGGCGCCGTCGACCTCGTCGGGCGCCAGGAGCCCCTGGCCGTCGAGCGCGACGAGCGCCCGCCTCGAGGCGTCGAACTCCACCGGCAGCGTGATCAGCTGGAACAGCACCACCGCCGAGAACAGGATCAGGCCGATCGTCACGAGACCGGTCGACTGCAGGATCAGCCCGATCATCACCGGCAGGAACCACAGCGACTGACCGAACTGCGCGGCCGGCACGAGCGTCTGCCGGATCCGCATCGGCCGGTAGTGCTGGGCGTCCTGGATCGCGTGGCCGGCCTCGTGCGCCGCGACGCCCACGGCCGCCACCGTCGAGGGCGACGACACGTCCTCCGACAGGTTGAGCGTGCGCGAGCGCGGGTCGTAGTGGTCGGTCAGGTTGCCCGGCACCTGGCGGATCGACACGCCGTCGAGCCCGGACGCGCGCAGCACCGCGGCGCCGGCGTCCGCGCCGGTCATCCCGTTGCGCGTGGAGACCTTGCTGTACTTCGCGAACGTGCTCTTGACGCGCGACTGCGCCCAGAGTCCGAACACGAGCGGCACGCCCGCGCAGATGAGCCAGATGCCCCAGTAGGACACGACGCGCAGACTAGCGTGCGGCCCCCGGGAGCCGCCGCGTGAACCAGAAGGACAGAAGCGCGAAGACCCCGACGGCGCCGATCGCCTTCCTGAGCCCCTCGAGCTGCTCGTCGCCGTACCCCTCCGCCAGCGCGGCGGCCTGGGCCGCGGGCATCCCCTCGTCGCGCGCGGCGCGCTCCACGTCCTCGATCGGCACGATCGGTATGCCCTTCTCGGCGAGCTCCGTGACCGCCGCCCGCACCGGCGGCGGGACCGCGGGGTTCTGCTCCACGCGATCGAGGACCCCGTTCGTGAGCGACAGGATCAGCACCGAGCCGATCAACGCCGTGCCCAGCGAGGCGCCGAGGTTCTGCGCGGTGCCCTGGAGGCCGCCGGCCTCGTTCGTCTTGGAGGGGTCGACGGACGACATGATCACGTTGCCGAGCTGCGACAGGAGCAGGCCGGCGCCGATGCCGAAGATGGCCAGGGCGATCGCGAAGCCGGTGTCGTGGAGCTCCACGTCGATCGTCGCGAGCAGGATGCCCGAGGCGATCACGAGCGCCAGCAGGCCCGCCTGCGCGACGCGCTTGGGCGCGATGCCCGCCGCCAGCTTCGGCCCGGCGAGCGCCGCGGCGAACATCGTCACCGACATCGGGAACAGGCGCTTGCCGGTCTCGAACGCGTCCAGCCCGAGGACCACCTGCAGGTACACCGGCATGACGAAGAACGTGCCCAGCAGGATGAGCTGCTGCATCATCAGCGTTGTCAGGCCGGCGCGCAGCGGATCGATCCTCAGTAGCGCGCGGTCCAGCAGCGTGTCGCGCCCCGCGCGCTCGGACCGCTCCTCCCAGGTGGCGAACGCGGCGAGGAAGCCGAGACCGGCGAGGATGAAGAACGGCACCGCCGAGAAGCCGAAGGGGGTGATCTCGGTCCCGCCGATCGTGAGCGCGCCGAGCGGCTCGACCCAGCCCCACTGGCTGCTCTTGAGGATGCCGAACACCGCGAGGCCCAGCCCGAGCGCCGACAGCAGCGCGCCGACCACGTCGAGCCGCGGCTTTGGCTCCGCCGGCGGGGCCGGCTTCACGACGCGGCTGCGCAGGAGGAGGATCACGGCGACGATCACGGTCTCGCCGGCGAAGACGTAGCGCCAGCTGAACTCGGTCGTGACCCAGCCGCCGATCAGCGGCCCTGCGGCGATCGCCGCACCGGCGACCCCGCCGACGATGCCGAAGGCGAGGGCGCGCTGCTTGCCGCTGTACGTGCCCGCGATCAGCGACACGATCGCCGGGATCACGAGCACCGCGCCGAGCCCCTCGACGAGCGACCATCCGATCAACAGCACCGTCAGGTTCGGGCTCAGCGCGGTGGTCAGCGAGCCGGCCCCGTACACGGCCAGCCCGAGGGCGAACGTGCGGTCCCGGCCGAGGATGTCGCCGAGCTTCGCGCCCGCCAGCATCAGCGCGGCCATCACCAGCGTGTAGGCCGTGATGGCCAGCTGCACGCCCTGGATCGTCGTGTCGAGGTCCGCGACGATCTGCGAGATCGACACGTTCATGACGCTGCTGTCGAGCACCATCACGAACTGCGCCGATGCGAAGACGGCGATCGGCAATCCGAGGCCCTTGCGGGCCTCGTCGGTTGTTGCGGCGTCTCGGTTTACGCCGAGCTCCCCTCGTAGCCTGCGAGTCCGGCGCGGATCATCGCGGACCCACCGGCGGAGCGCGAGTCAGCCGCCCGGCGCCGGCCTGACGATGCAGCGGAAGCCGATGTGGCAAGTAGAGGTGTCGACCGCCTCCGCCTGTCGCGCCGACGGCCGGTAGCGCAGGCAGTAGTTCGGCGCGCACAGGTGTGAGCCGCCCTTGATCACGCGGCGCGGTATGTGCGCGCCCGGGTTGCCGGTGTCGTAGCTCATGTCCGGCTCGGTCACGCGCGGGTTGCGCGGAACGCAGCACGGCCTCCGCGTGGTGCCCGGCCGCTGCCACGAGAAGTAGTCGCAGGTCCACTCCCAGACGTTGCCGGTCACGTCGAGGAGCCCATAGCCGTTCGCCGGGAACGTGCCAACCGGGCTCGTTCCCTCGTGGCCGTCCTGAAGCAGGTTCTGCCATGGAAACTCGCCCTGCCAGGTGTTGGCCATCGCCCGCCCCTCCGGGAACTCCGCGTCGCCCCAGGCGAAGATCGCCCCGTCGAGCCCGCCGCGGGCGGCGCGCTCCCACTCGGCCTCCGTCGGCAGCTCCTTGCCGGCCCAGGCCGCGTACGCCTCGGCGTCCGCGTAGGCCACGTGCGTGACGGGATGGTGCTCGCGGCCGTCGGTCCCGCTCCCCGGGCCCTCCGGGTGGCGCCAGGAGGCGCCCGGCACGTACGCCCACCAGTTCGCGACGTTTCGCAGGTCCACGGGGCCGCGCGACCTCTGGAACACGAGCGAGCCCGCGACGAGCAGGGCGGGGTCGGCGTCCGGGTACTCCTCGGCGCTGGGCGGGTGCTCCGCGAGCGTCACGTGCCCGGTCCGGTCCACGAAGCGCTCGAACTCGGCCACCGTGACCGGACCCTCGTCCATCCAGAAGCCGTCGACCTCAACGGGGCGGACCGGGCTCTCCTCCGGGTAGAACCGGTCGGAGCCCATGCGGAACTCGCCGCCGGGGATCCAGCGCATTCCCTCCGAGCGCTTGTCGGCTGCGGCCGCCTCCATGCTGCGGAGGATTGTGGCCGATCACCCGCGGCGGGTGAGGCGAGGTCACTCGCGCTCGGTATGGGATGTTGTGCCCCATGATCGAGCCTCTGCCGGACATGCCAGAGGGGACGCTCGGCTTCCGCGCGTCCGGGGACGTGACACGGGAGGAGTACGAGCGAGTCCTCCTGCCGCCGCTGCGGGAGGCGCTCGAGCGCGGCGACGAGGTCCGCCTGCTGTTCCAGATGGGGCCCGAATTCGGCAGGTTCACGCCCGGCGCGCTGATGGCGGACACGAAGACCGGCCTCACGCTCGGCCTCGGCCACCTGCGCTCCTGGAGGCGCTGCGCGCTGGTCACGGACGTCGACTGGATCCGGCACACCGTGGAGCTGCTCGGCTGGATGACGCCGGGCGAGCTGCGGCTGTTCGGGCACGACGAGCTGGACGACGCCAAGGCCTGGGTAGCAGGCTAACCGTGGGCGAGGCGATCGGGCAGGTCCTGTCGTTCGGGGTGGGCGTGGCGATCAGCCCGGTGCCGATCATCGCGGTCGTGCTGATGCTCGGCACGCCGCGCGCCCGCAGCAACGGGCCGGCGTTCCTGCTCGGCTGGATCGTCGGGCTCGCGGTCGTCGGTGCGGTCGTCCTGCTCGTCTCGAGCGGAGCGGACGCGAGCGAGGACGGCGCGCCCGCCGACTGGGTCGGCTGGCTCAAGCTGATCCTCGGCCTGCTCGTCCTGCTCGTGGCGCTGCGGACATGGCGCGGCCGCCCGCGGGCCGGCGAGGACGCCGAGCTGCCGAAGTGGATGCGGACGATCGACCGGTTCACGCCGCCGCGCTCGGCGGCGATCGGGGTCGCGCTGTCCGCGATCAACCCGAAGAACCTGCTGCTCACGGTCGGCGCCGCGGCGGCGATCGCGCAGACCGGCATCGGCACGGGCGACCAGGCGATCGCGCTGGCCGTGTTCGTCGTCGTCGGGACGCTCGGCCCGGGGATCCCGGTCGCGATCTACTTCGCGATGGGCGAGCGCGCGGCGCAGATGCTGGACGAGCTCAAGGCATGGATGGGGGCGAACAACGCCGCGATCATGGCGGTACTGTGCCTCGTGATCGGGGCCAAGCTGGCCGGCGACGGGATCTCGGTTCTCGCGTGATGCGAGGCCACGCACAAGCGACCTGGGAGGCGCCGTATGGCGAAGGAGTTCAAGGGGCGGATCGACCTCGATGTCCGGGACTCGACGCCCGACTGGGACGCCTTCCTGGCCGACAGGGCGCCCGAAGGTGCGCCGAACGTGCTGGTCGTGCTCTACGACGACACAGGGTGCGCGGCCTGGTCGCCGTACGGCGGGCGGATCGAGATGCCGACGATGGATCGCCTTGCCGCAAACGGGTTGACCTATTCGCAGTGGCACACGACGGCGCTGTGCTCGCCGACGCGGTCGACGTTCCTGACCGGGCGCAACCACCATCTGAACGGCTTTGCGTCGATCTCGGAGGCCGCGACCGGCTTTCCGGGTTACTCCGGCCATATCCCGCCGGAGAACGGGACGATCGCGCACATGCTGCGCGAGGCGGGCTGGTCGACGTTCTGGGTCGGCAAGAACCACAACGTGCCGGTGGACGGCTGGACGATGGGGTCGTCGAAGGCGGAGTGGCCGCTGGCGCAGGGCTTCGACCGCTTCTACGGCTTCATCGGCGGCGAGACCAACCAGTGGTATCCCGCGCTGGCGGAGGACAACCACTACATCGACCAGCCCTACGGGCCGGAGGAGGGCTATCATCTCTCGAAGGACCTGGCCGACAAGGCGCTCGGGTTCATCCGCGACTCGAAGCAGTCGGAGCCGGACAAGCCGTGGTACCTGTGGTTCTGTCCCGGCGCGAACCACGCGCCGCACCACGCGCCCAAGGAGTACATCGACAAGTACAAGGGGAAGTTCGACGACGGCTACGAGGCCTACCGCGAGTGGGTGCTGCCGCGGATGATCGAGAAGGGCATCCTGCCCGAGGGCACCGAGCTCACACCGATCAACCCGATGGCGGAGGGGACGTACTCGCCCGCTGACGCCGTCCGGCCCTGGGACGAGCTGTCGGACGAGGAGAAGGCGCTCTTCAGCCGCATGGCCGAGGTCTATGCGGCCTTCTCGGAGTACACCGACCACCAGGTCGGCCGGATCATCGACTACCTCGAGGAGTCGGGCCAGCTCGAGAACACGCTGATCCTCTACTGCGCCGACAACGGCGCCTCGGGCGAGGGCAGCCCGAACGGCTCGGTCAACGAGGGCAAGTTCTTCAACGGCTGGCCCGACGAGATGGAAGAGAACCTGGCCATGATCGACCAGCTCGGCACGCCGGCGACCTACAACCACTACCCGACCGGGTGGGCGGTGGCGTTCTCGACGCCGTACCGGATGTTCAAGCGCTACAGCTACCAGGGCGGCGTCTGCGACCCGCTCGTGATCCACTGGCCGGCGGGCATCAAGGCGCGCGGCGAGGTGCGCGACCAGTACCACCACTCCACCGACATCGTGCCGACGATCCTCGACTGCTGCGGCATCGCCGTTCCGGACGTCGTCAACCACGTCGAGCAGGCGCCGCTCTCGGGCGTATCGATGCGCTACTCCTTCGACGAGGCCGAGGCGCCGACCAAGAAGGAGACGCAGTACTACGAGATGCTCGGCACGCGCGGCATCTGGCACGGGGGCTGGAAGGCGGTCGCCGAGCACGGCCCGTTCCTGGGCAAGGGCAGGTTCGACGAGGACCGCTGGCAGCTCTTCCACACCGACGAGGATCGCTCGGAGGCGCACGACCTCGCCGACGAGCACCCCGACAAGGTCAAGGAGCTTGTCAACCTCTGGTTCGAGGAGGCGAAGGCCAACAACGTGCTCCCGCTGAGCGACCTCGCCGCAACCGGGGAGCAGCTCGAGCAGCGGATGAGCCTCGAGTACCACATACCGGTCCCGCCGAGCGGCCAGTACACGTACTACCCCGGCACGACCGAGGTGCCGGAGCACTCGGCAGCGAACACCCACGCGGTGTCCTACAAGATCCTCGCCGAGGTCGACTTCACGCCGGACAGCGAGGGTGTCATCGTGGCGCAGGGCTCGCGCTTCGGAGGCCACGCGCTCTTCGTCAAGGACGGGACGCTCTTCTACGTCTACAACTTCCTCGGCATCCCGCCCGAGCAGCGCATCTCCGTGCCCGCGCCCGCGACCGGCCGGCACATCGTCGGGGTGGAGTTCACCAAGGAGCGACAGGGTGAGCGGCGCGAGTCGCACGGCCCGCTGAAGGTCCACGTCGACGAGGACGTCGTCGCCGAAGAGGAGATCCGCACGATGACGGGCCTCTACGCCCTCGCCGGCGAGGGCCTGTGCGTCGGCCACGACAGCGGCGACGCGGTCAGCTCCCTCTACACGCCCAGGTTCGAGTTCAGCGGCGGCGAGATCCAGAAGGTCGTCTTCGACGTCGCCGACGACGCCTACATCGACGTGGAGCGACACCTGGCGGCGGCGGTGGCGCGCGACTGATGTGACGCGGCCTTGAGCGTCGTCCCCGGCTGGCTTCGCTCGTACCGGCGCGACTGGCTCGGGGCCGACCTCGTCGCCGGGCTGATCATCTGGAGCGTCGTGACGCCCCAGGCGGTGGCCTACGCGCAGATCGCCGGGCTGCCGCCGTCGGCGGGACTGGTGGCCGCGCCCGGCGCGCTGATCGGCTACGCGCTGCTCGGCAGTTCGCACACGCTGGTGGTCAGCGCGACCACCGCCACCTCGGCGCTGTCGGCGGCCGCGGTCGGGCCGCTGGCGCACGGCGACACGGGGCGCTTCGCCGCGCTCTCGGCGGCGCTGGCGCTGATCTCCGCGGTCGTACTCGCGGGCGCCGGGCTGCTGCGCCTCGGCGCCCTCACCGACTTCGTCTCGAAGCCGGTGATCACGGGCTTCCTGTTCGGGATCGGCCTGTTCGTCGCGGTCGGCCAGCTGCCGGCGCTGCTCGGCGTGGAGGGGGGCGGCGACGAGTTCTTCGACAAGCTCGGCGACGTGATCGGCGACCTCGGCGACGCTCACGGCTGGACGGTCGCGGTCGGGCTCGGGAGCATCGCGGCGCTCGTCGCGCTGA
>DASXAA010000022.1:0-17014 GCA_036407035.1 Thermoleophilaceae bacterium
CGGAACGCGCGTCTGACGGCGGAGCCCGGAGTGTCCCTGCGTCACAAAGCGGTGGTCTCATGGCGCCCGACGCGACGATGTTCGGAAATCGTCCGCAGTAACAGTGATCTCGGGGGTGCCCAGAGTTGTGCAACCCCGCGCGGAGTAGCGATGCGCGTTGCGGGCGTTGCTCCCTTCGACACCGACCTCGCTACGCGCGCGGCCGCCGTCTAGCCACGGCGCGGGCGACGAGAAGGCCGAGACCGATCGAGATGGCCACGTAGACGGCAAACGCTGCCCACGGGTCGTCCGCCGCGGCATCTCCCAGCCAGTTGCAGTCACCGCTGCTGCAGTCCGACCCCCCGATCAGCAAAGTGGCGACCGCGAGGACCACGTACACGGCCACGGCAGTCGCCACACCGACGAGAGCTTGGAGAATGAGCCTCATACCGGCAGCCTCACAGCCTTCTACTGGTGGACGTGCGGCTGGTTGAGCACGACGCCAACGCCGTCGCTCCCGGCCAAGTCGCCGTCGCACTGGCGGAAGTTGCGCGTATTGCCCCACCAGACGCCGTTGGCGCTGTGACCATGGGCCTGCCAGCCGTCGACGAGCTTGCGACGTCCCTGATCAAAGCCGCTCCCATTCGAGCCGTTGGAGTCGACGGCATGGCCGCACGGGGGAGGGGGCCAGGTTACCCAGTCCTCGTGATGGGCCGAGCCGGCCACGAGGCGCCCAGTCGCCGCCGGGATGTTCCAGATGCGGACATGAAAACGGCTGAAGGTTCCGTCTGCGCGTTGAGCATTCATCGCGTTGCAGACGTAGCTACCGGAAGTGTTGGTCGCCACTGCGAGGTTCTGGCTGCTCCCGCTCGTATTGGTCCAGTTGTTGTGGTTTTCGATGCCCCGGACAGTGTTCGAAACGGAGCCGTACGTCCCGTCGAACACCAGGTTCACCGGGTCCGTGTAGTTCTGGTCCTGGCAGAGGCCGTTGGCCGTAAAGCCGCGCGAGAACCACGGGAAGGCCGAAAACGCGAAGATGGCCAGTCCAGCCCAGAGCACGACGATCAGCCGCGTGAGCGGCCGTGGGTGTGCGAGCACTCGATCTCGCCGGCTCATGAGCTGCACTCCTTCCCCACGCTGAGGGCGCCGGGTTCGGGCGCCGGCAGGGAGGTCGCCCTCTGGAGCCGCGGCGGGAACGTGGCGGGTGACGCGCCCCGCTCGAGCGGTTGCACGGCCGCAATCGCGCGCTCGACCCGCTCGGGGTCGGTGCCGAAGACCACGACCGTGGAATCGGCGGTGTAGAGCTCCACCCAATCGTCCACCTCGGCGACTGGTACACCGCGGAG
Organism: Thermoleophilaceae bacterium; assembly: GCA_036407035.1. Taxonomy (GTDB): domain Bacteria; phylum Actinomycetota; class Thermoleophilia; order Solirubrobacterales; family Thermoleophilaceae; genus JACVRW01. Next base: position 1,326 of record DASXAA010000022.1, read on the forward strand.
CTCGGGCCGCATTCTCGCCCGGGCGCTGCCCTGATAGTGGCCGAAGGTGCGCTCGCAGGACGGCCACGTCTGAATCTCCAGCGGCGGGGCGCATCCGCTGTCGACATAGTCCTTGCCGGGCGCTGGCTGAGGCGTGCAGGTCCCGTAAATGTACGAGACGTAGTTCGCACTTCCCATCGGGTCCGCGTTGTCACAGCGCCGGATCACCGTCGTGAGCGGCAAGCCGTCGAACTCGCGTCCGGCCGAATAGATTCTGAAGTTGGCCGGTTCCTGCGCCCCGGTGCACTCCAGCACCTGCTTCGAGGCAGCCGGGCGGTCCCCCACCGTCGCTTCCACCTCCGGCCCCTTGGCCGTCCCGGGGTCATGCTCTTGGGCCGTGACGGCGGCGATGGGAACCCCTACTGCGCATCCGAGCCCGGCGAGCGCTAAGGCGAGGCGTCTCCGGTGAGCCACAACATCCTCCGATCTGCCCGAGGCAGCTCCCCGCTTCCTGCATTCAAGGAACGTGGAGTGATCACTACGTCCTTGCCATCTGCAGCGCCGCCGAGCATCGGGAATCGCGGGCAGCCTTAGACGGAGAACTACTGAGTGAACTAATCGAGGCAGCCCCGAACTCGAATAGTCGAGCGTCGAAAGCACCCGCTTCCGCTCAGATCGCCGACGCGCAGTCTTGAGCCGGTCCGCGGTCCGCCGCCCGTCGAGCACCAGGGCGCCCACACGAGCAGGCAAGGTCCGAATCCGGCCGGACGACACCGGCCGCGCACGCAGCAATGCGGGTGTCTGAGAAGACACATCCGGCGCCGACAGCAGTGTCGGAATGGACGAACAGCAGTTGCCACGGTCAAGACCGCTGCTCATCGACGACAGGAGAAGTCCGCCTTCGTCGTCTACGGCCTGTGGGGCATCTCCGGCTTCCTCGGCTGCGCCGTCGAGGCTTGTCCACCGGCTCACTCGACGGCCGGGGAGACCGTTCGTGTTCCTACGGGTGGTGGCCTTCGTCGAGGGTACGATCGAGGGACGGCGAAGAAACGGGGTGGTGGTAGCGACCAGGCGACAGGCCAGCAATCGACTCGCGCAGAATGACGAGCGTCTCGCTCGCCCGCTCTTTACGCTGCGCGAGGCCGCGACGTACCTGGCGATCCCCACCTCCACACTGCACGAATGGTCTCGTGGACGAGCTGAGACGGGGCCGCTGATCACGACTTTCCCGGCGCACGGCAGGCAGGCGACGATGCCGTTTATCGGGTTTGCCGAGGCCTATGTGCTTTCCGCCTTCCGGCGAGCGGGCGTCCCGATGCAGCGCATCCGCCCGGCGATCGACAAGCTCGTCGACGGCATTGGGGTGGACCACGCGCTGGCCTCTCGGCGTCTTTATACGGACGGCGCGGAGGTGCTCTACGACTATGCGTTCGCGCACGACGAGGGCGAGCTGCTCGAGCTGACCGTGGTCCGCACGGGCCAGCGCCAGTTCTCCGAGTTGGTCCGCGACTATCTCGAGCGCATCGCCTACGGGCGCGATGGTTGGGCCACGCGCGTGCGCCTTCCCACCTATCAGCGCGCGGAGGTGGTGGTCGATCCCAAGCGCGCCTTCGGCCTCCCCCTCGTTGTCCATGGAGGCGCCCGGGTCGAGGATCTCGTCGATCGCTTCGTGGCGGGCGACACGGTCGCCGACATCGCCGATGACTTCGGGGTACCGGAGGCCGAGGTCGAGGACGTGATTCGCGTTGTCGCCCGCGCAGCGGCCGCCTGATTTCCTCGGCCACGTCCTTCTCCGGCGCGTCGGATAGTCGCGGCCGATGCCAGCTGAGCCGCGGCCACCGGAGTTCTTCATCGATCGATCGCTGGGTCGAAAGCACCTGCCCAGCGCGCTGCGGGCGCTCGGCCTTACCGTCCACACGATGAGCTCTGTATACGGCGAGGAGCGGGCGCAGAGGCTCGATGACGAGACCTGGCTCGGCGACGCCGGCCGGCGAGGCTGGGTCGTGCTGATGAAAGACGACGCGATCAGGCGCCGCCCGGCGGAGCGCGACGCCCTCATGCGTGCGGGCATCCGCGCCTTCTGCCTGACGAACGCGCAGCTTCGCGCTGCCCAGCAGACCGCCCGCTTCGTCGACAACATCAACCGCATCCTGCGCCAAGCGCGGCGGCCCGGGCCATACATCTACGGCGTCTACGAGAGCGGCCTCAAGCGCCTCTGGCCGCCCGGCTGACCTCTCGTCCGTCGCGGTTCAGCCGAGCCCGTGGTCGAGATCGAGCGCGGTCCCGAGCTCGCCATCGATCAGGTGGCCGTAGGCCTCGAGTGTGTAGGCGGGCGAGTGGTGGCCCATCCAGCGCTGCAGCCGCAGCGGGCTGGCGCCGGCTGCGACCAGCAGTGCGGCGCAGGTGTGCCGCAGCGTATGGAACGACGCCCAGGGCACGCCGGCTCGCGCTGCGGCGGGCGCGAGCACGCGATTTCTGAGGTTGCCGGGGCTCAGCGGCGCCCCGTTCCCCGCGGGGAACACGAGCTCGTCTTCGCCGACATCGGGTTGGCGAAGCCGGCGCAGCTCGGCGGCGAGCGAACGGCTCAGCGGCACCGCCCGGATGCCGTAGCGTGATTTCGGCGCAGTCAGCTGGCCGGCGACGATGGCCCGGCGGACCCGCAGCCGGGGCGGATCGGCGGCGAGCTCCATGTCGGACCAGCGCAGCGCGATCGCCTCCGAGATTCGCAGCCCGGTCGAAGCGAGCAGACGCAGCGGGGGCCGCCAGCGGGGCGGAAGCTCGGCGATCAACCGCGCGAGCTGTGCGCGAGTCAGGAAGCGGCGCTCATCGAACCGGTACGGCTTGCCCGCCCGCCGCCGGGGCAGCACCAGGCGCTCGGCCGGGTTGCGCTCCAGCACCCCGTCGGCGACCGCCTGCTCCAGGCACCGGCGCAACGGGGTCAGGGCGTTGCGGATCGAGCGGTCGGAGAGCCGTGCTCCGGCCGAACCCGGGCGCAGGGTCAACCAGCCGACGAAGCCCTGCAGCGCCGCGTGATCTATGTCAGCGAGCGCGAGCTCCGGATCGAAGTAGGCGAGCGCGTAGGTGTCCAACAGCCGCCGGTACTCGGTGCGTGTCCGCTCGTTGACGGTGTCGTGGCCGGAGCCGGCGTGGCGGCCCACCCAGCGCAGCGCGTAGGCGTGCAACGTGACACCCCGCATACGCTCCGCCCGCTCCGCGTCGAGGCGTCGCCGCAGCGAGCGTGCCTGCACCAGTGTCGCGACTGAGCGCCGGTGCTGGCGCCCGTCGCGGCGGTACACGACCACATAGCGCGAGCCGCGCCTGTAGACGCCGGGCAAGCTCGTGCGCTCCAGCGGGGCGGCCACGACGCGCCACACCGCCTACTCGACATCAACCGCGCCGGTGTTGCCACCGCTGTTGTCACCCCCGAGGGGTATGCAGCCAACACGCGCCCCACGAAAAGACCTGCAAAGCGGCACAAGGCGAGACGGCCGCGAGAGCGCGCCCGACAGGATTCGAACCTGTGACCTTCGGTTCCGTAGACCGACGCTCTATCCAGCTGAGCTACGGGCGCTCGGCGGACAAGGGTAGCGTCCCTTCGAGGGCCTCGGCGGCGCTCCGATCAGGGTCGTCGGCCCGGATGCGGCGCGCGGCGGCCGCGGCGGCTTCCGCGTAGCGGGGCTCGGCCACCAGCGCCTCCAGCGCTCCCCGGATGTCGGCGGGTGACGCGCCACCGGGAAGCGCGATGCCCGCCCCCAGCCCCTCGACCCGCGACCCGTTGAACGCCTGGTCGCGCCCCAGCGGCAGGATCAGCTGCGGCGCGCCGTGCGCCAGCGCCCTCAGCACCGTTCCGAGCCCGCCGTGGCCGACCACCGCGGCCGCGTCCGGCATGAGCGCGTCGTGGTCGGCGGCGGCCACGACCTCCACACCGTCCGGGATCCGGACCGCCTCGCGCGGCACGGCGGGGCCGAGCGTCAGCAGCGCCTCGCGGTTTAGGCTCGCCGCCGCCTCGCAGGCGCGCTCGACCAGCCGCTCCTGGCCGCGCATCCGGGTCGTGCTGAGGCTCAGCAGCACCCGCCGTCGCTCGGCGGACGCGCCCGGCGGCACGGACACCCCGAGCGGCCCCGCGTGCGCCACGTGCGCCGGAAAGCAGGCGTCGAGGTCGAACCACCGCGGCGCGGAGACCAGGACCAGGTCGTAGGACTCCCACGCGTCGCGCCCGTCGCGCGGCGGGGAGACGCCGAGCGCGCGACAGGTCGCGGCGAGCGTCCGCAGGTCCGTCGTCCACGCGTTCCCGGACCGCTCCATCTGCGTGCGCGCGAGCCCGTACGCGAAGTGCACGAGCGAGCACGCCGGCGTGTGAAGGGCGCGCGCCGCCGCCAGCGCCGCAGGCAGCATGCAGTCGACCACCACCAGCGCGGGGCGCAGGTCCCGGATCGCGTCGCGCGCGTCGAGCGCGACCTCCTCCCCGGCGGCGGTGGCCATCATCGGTTCCGCCTGGTCCTCGAACGGCACGCTGACGTCCGGGTCGGGGGTACGGTCGTACCCGACCACGGCCAGCCCGAGATCCGACGCCGCGCCACGCGTCTCGCCGGAGGCGAGCACCGTCACCTCGTGGCCGCGGCCGGCCAGCAGCGAGGCCACCGCCAGCATCGGCGGCAGGTTGCCGCCGGGGCCCCAGGTCACGACCAGGGCTCGCACTAGTACTCGTCGCGGTACCGCACGCCCTGCTGCCCGGCAGACGCCGCTCCGCGTGCGCGCTCCTCGCCGTCCGGTCCCTCGAACACGTACTCCATATCGCTCCCTTCGAACTCGCCCATCGAATGATGTGACCGTACGGAACGCCGGAGCCGATCGCGGGCCGCAAGAATGTCCGCCATGGCGATCGATCCTGAGGAATACCGGCGGCAGAGCCGCGAGACGTGGGGCGAGCTGGCCACGCCCTGGACGGAGCGGCGCGAGTGGTTCATGGAGGTCACCGGGCCCGTCAACGACCGGCTCGTCGACAGGGCCGCGCCGGAGCCCGGCCAGACGTTCCTCGAGCTGGCGGCGGGCACCGGCGACCTCGGCTTCCAGGTCGCCGAGCGCGTGGGCGACGGCGGCCGCGTCCTCGTCACCGACTTCGCTCCCGAGATGGTCGAGGCCGCCCGCCGCTTCGGCGAGGGGCGCTCGAACGTGGACTACCGCGTGCTGGACGCGGAGCAGATGGACCTCGAGGACGACTCGGTCGACGGCGTCGTCTGCCGCTGGGCCTACATGCTGATGTCCGACCCGGCCGGGGCGTTCCGGGAGACGCGGCGGGTCCTGCGCGAGGGCGGGCCGCTGTCCTTCGCGGTGTGGGCCGGCCCCGACCGCAACCCGTGGGCGGCCATCCCCGGGATGGTGCTCGTGCAGCGCGGGCACATGCCGCCGCCGGAGCCGGGCGCGCCCGGGATCTTCGCCATGGGCGACCCCGAGCGTATTCGCGAGCTGGTGACAGCGGGGGGCTTCGGCGAGCCCGACGTCGAGCTGCTCGAGTTCGTCTTCCCCTCCGCCGACTTCGAGACGATGTGGGACAACATCGCCCGCATGAGCCCGCTCGCGCGCGTGCTCGGCGAGCTGCCCGACGACGAGCAGGAGGCGGCGCGCGAGGCCATCCGCGAGGCGGTCGCGCCGTTCCGCTCCGAGGACGGCTCCTACGCCGCCCCCGCGGCGACATGGGTCGCCCTCGCCCGCTGACTGCGGTAGGACTTCGCGGGTCTTGAGCGAGCTCCGGGCGACCCGCCGCGGCCGCGCGGCGAGTCCCGCGGCTCTCGCGACGCGCCACTTCCGCCGCGACCGCGCGGCGATCGCCTGGTTCACGCTGCTCGCGGCGCTCCTGCTCGCATTCCTGGCCGCCCCGCTCTACGCCGAGCACGTCGCCGGCACGAGCCCGTCGGAGAACCACCTCAGCGACGTGATCGTGGTCGACGGCAAGCGCAGGCACGTCGTCTCGATCGACGCGCAGCCGATCGGCCCGACGTGGGACAAGCGCTACTTCCTCGGCGCCGACGAGAACGGCCGCGACCTCGCGGTGCGGCTGCTCTACGGCGGGCGCACGTCCTGCTTCATCGGCGCCTGCGCGCTGCTGCTGACGATCCTCCTCGCAACGCCGCTCGCGCTCGCGGCCGGCTACTTCGGCGGCCGCACCGACTCCGTCGTCAGCCGCCTGCTCGACGTGATCTGGTCGTTCCCGGCGCTGCTCCTCGGGGTCATGCTGAGCACGGCCCTCGCCCTCAGCGGGGCGACGATCGGGCCGATCACGATCGAGGCCGGAGCGAAGGTGGTCCCGATCGCCGTGATCGGGATCGTCTACGTGCCGTACGTCGCCCGCCCGCTGCGCGGGCAGGTGATGGCGCTGCGCGGACAGCTCTTCGTGGAGGCCGCGCGGGCGAGCGGGGCCGGCCCCGCGCGGGTGATGGTCTCGGAGCTGCTCCCGCACCTCTGGACGACCGTCCTCGTCCTCACGCCGCTGATGTTCGCCAACGCGATCGTGCTGGAGTCGGCGCTCTCGTTCCTCGGCGCCGGCGTCGCGGCGCCCGAGCCCTCGTTCGGGGTGCTGATCTCGCAGGGGCTCGGCAACGTGCTGCTCGCGCCACACCTGCTGCTCGTGCCGTGCATCGCGATGGTGCTCGTGGTGCTCGCGCTGAGCGGCGTCGCGGACGGCCTGCGCCGCGCCTTCGACCCCCACGGCGCCCTCGGGGTCGACGCGGTGCACGGCCAGTGATCGGCTACGCCGCACGCAGGCTGGGATGGGCGGTCCTGACCGCGTTCCTCGCCTCGATCGTCGCGTTCGTCCTGTTCTGGACGATCCCGAACGTCGATCCCGAGTACTTCCTCGGCGGCGCCGAGCACGGCAACGCCTACACGCGCGCGCGGGCCGTCGAGAAGTACGGCCTCGACGACCCGCTGCCGGTCCAGTACGTGCGCCTGATGAAGGAGATCCTGACCGGCAAGGTGGCCTGCTACTACGCCTGCGGGAGCCTGCGCGAGGAGTTCATCCACGCGCTGCCGGTCACGCTCTCGCTGATCGCCGGGGCGGCGCTGATCGCGGTCGGGCTCGGCGTCTTCCTCGCGCTCGTGTGCGTGCGACACAGAGGCCGGTGGCCCGACCGGGTGATCACCGCCTGCGCGACGGCCGCCTACTCGATCCCGTCACTCGTGCTGGCGTCGGTGCTGTGGGGGTTCCTCGCCCACAAGTGGCAGATCTTCCCCGAGCGCGACTATGTGCCGCTGACGGAGAACCCGTTCCAGTGGGCGCGGCACCTGCTGCTGCCGTGGATCGCCGCGTCGCTGCCGTTCGCGGGCGCATACGTGCACATCGTGCGCTCGGCGCTGCTCGAGGCGGTGGAGCTCGACTACGTGCGGACGGCGCGCGCCAAGGGTCTGTCCGAGAAGCGCGTGCTCCGCCGCCACGTGCTGCGCAACGCGCTGATCCCGCCGGTGAACATCTGGGGGCTCGACTTCTCGCACGCGTTCGGCGGCTACGCGCTCTACGTCGAGGTGATCTTCGAGCTGCCGGGGATCGGCCTGCTCACGTCCAACACGCTCAACAGCCTCGACCTGCCGCCGATGGTCGCGCTCGCCATCTACCTCACGCTGGTCGTCGTGCTGACGAGCGCGATCGTGGACCTGGTCGTGGCGTGGCTCGACCCGCGGGTGCGGAGCGCGCCATCATCCCCGTGATGAAACCGAGGCTCGACCACATCGGACTGGACGTGAGCGACTACGAGCGCAGCAAGGCGTTCTACGAGAAGGCGCTGGCGCCGCTCGGCATGTCGCTGATCATGGAGCCGGTGCCGAACGTCGGCGGGTTCGGCGCCGACTTCCCGTTCTTCTGGATCGGCGAGCGCGGCTACGGCCCCGACAGCGGCGTGCACGTGGCGTTCGCCGCCGAGGACCGCGCGACCGTCGACGCGTTCCACGCCGCCGCGCTCGAGGCGGGCGCAACGGACAACGGCGGGCCCGGCGTGCGGGAGATCTACCACCCGCACTACTACGGCGCGTTCGTGCTCGATCCGGACGGCAACAACGTCGAGGCCGTCTGCCACACGCCGGGCTGACCGCCGCTATTCCGCGGCGACCCCCTCGAGGACGTCGACCCGCGCGGCCCGCCGCGCCGGCCGGGCACTCGCCAGCACCCCGGCGAGGGCGCCCACCACGAGCACCACGACCAGCTGCCCGACCGGGACGCTGAACGCGTCGAGGCCGGCGTCGTCCGACGAGGCTCGCACGAGCCCCCAGCCGAGGAACACGCCGAGGCCGACGCCGCCGAAGGTGCCGAACACGGCCAGTATCAGCGACTCGCCGCGGACCATCGCCCGCACCTGGCGGCGGGTGGCGCCGACCGCGCGCAGCAGCGACAGCTCGCGCGTGCGCTCGTGGATCGAGAGCGAGAGCGTGTTCGCGATGCCCATCAGCGCGATCGCGATCGCCAGCAGCAGCATCACGTAGACGATCCCGACGAGCATGTTCACGCCGGCGGCCGAGTCGTCGATGTACTGCGCGCGGGTCTTCACGTCGGGGTTGCCCGCGCCGCGGACGGCGCGCTCGACCGCCGCCTTCGCGTCCGCCACCGGCACGCCGGCGGCCGCCTTCAGGAAGACGACGGTGTCCAGGTCCTGGACGGAGTGCGGCGCCCAGGCGCGGCGGCCGACGATCACGTCGCCCGCGATGCGGTCGTTCGCGTACACCGCCCCGACCGTGAACGTCTCGGTCGTCCCGTCGGCGAACGTCAGCGGCAACCGCGAGCCCAGGTGCCAGCCCTTGTCTACCGCGATGTCCTCGGACACCGCCAGGCCGCGCCCGGACAGCGACCGGAGCGCCCCGTCCTCCACGTCGAGGTCGGCGACGCGCTCGAGCTGCGCCGGGTCGGCGATCGCCAGGTCCTGGCCGGCGCCGCGAATCGAGGCGTCGCCCTGCCCGATCCCGACCGCACTGCCGACCTCCGGCAGCGCCCGCACGCGGTCCGCCAGCCGCGGGTCGAGCCCGCCGCCGCCCCAGCCCGGCGTGGTGACCGCGAGGTCGCCGGTGAACGAGCGGCCGACGCTGTCCTGGATCGACGACTTGAGCGACCCGGCGAAGACCGTGAACAGACCGACCACGGCCACGCCGACCATCAGCGCCGCGGCCGTCCGCGACGCCCGCCGCGGGTTGCGCATGGCGTTGTCGCGCGCGAGCGCGCCGGCCACCCCGCCGAACCGCGGGAGCGGCGCGCCGAGCACGGCGCTCGCCGGCCGCGCGGCGACGGGGCCGAACACGACCATCCCGGCGAGCGTGACGACCGCTCCGGCGGCCGCCACCGCGACGGCGCCGCCGTCGAGCGCGAGCGCGGCGATCACGACGGCCGCGATCCCGGCGGCGATCAGGCCCGCCCCGGCCACGGCGCGCACGCGACCGGCCGTCCCCGACTCGACGGCCGCCTCGCGCAGCGCGGCCAGCGGCGGCACGCGGGAGGCCTTTCGGGCGGGCGCCAGTCCTGCCGCCAGCGTGACGAGCACGCCGACGGAGAGCGCGGCGATCGCGGTCGTCCGCGTGTAGACGAGCCCGCCGTCCGGCAGCGCGCCGCCGAAGACGTCGAAGAGCGCCTTCAGACCGGTGGCGATGCCCACGCCGCCGGCGAGGCCCGCGACCGAGGCGGCCACGCCGACCAGCGCCGACTCCGCGAGCTGCCCGATGAGAACCTGACGCCGAGACGCCCCGAGGGCGCGCATCAACGCCGACTCCCGCGTCCGCTGGGAGGCGAGGATCGAAAGCGTGTTGTTGATGCTGAACGCGCCCACCAGCAGCGCGATGCCGGCGAACACCACGAGGAACGCCCGCATCCGCGAGAGGAACTCGTCGTCGATGTCGTCGGTGTTCTCCTGTGTGAGCTGGTCACCGGTGATCGCCTCCACGCCGGGCGGCAACGCGCGGGCGATGCGCCTCACGAGCTGCTGCTCGCCGAGGCCGTCGGCGGCCTTCACGCGGATGCTGCTCACGCGGTCCGTGCGACCGACGAGGAGGCGCTGCGCGGTGGCGGGCGCGAACGCCGTGTAGGTGGCGGAGCCGAAGCCGCCACCCGACCCGAAGGTCGCGATGCCGACGATCCGCACGCGCTGCGGCCGCGGCGTCTCGACGACCGTCGTGTCGCCGAGGTGGAGGTCGCCGTCGGTCGCGGCGCCGCGGTTGATCACCACCTCGTGGGCGCCGCGCGGCGCCCGTCCCTCGGCCAGGTGGTAGGCGTTCAGCTCCGGTTCCGCGATCCACGACGCGGCGATCCGCGGCGGGCCGTTGCCGCCGATGGCGTCCCCGTGTTTGTCGAGCAGCTGCCCGTATCCCTCCACGTACGGGGCCACGGACGCGACGCCCTTCACACGGCGGACGCGCTCGACCGTCGCGGCGGGAATGGTCTCGCGCGCGAGGCCGGCGTCGGTGTCGACCTGCGTCGAGCTGCGCACCACGGCGTCGGTGCCGGCGTTGGCGTCGGCGAAGACGCGGTCGAAGTTGCGCTGGAGCGTCTGGCCGAGCACCAGCGTTCCTGACAGGAACGAGACGCCGATGAACACCGCGAGGAACGCGCCGACAAGGCGGCGCTTCCGCGCGATGGCGGTCTTGAGGGCGATGCGCGTCATGCCGCCACCTCCTCCGGCTCGTCCGCGACCCGCCCGTCCGACAGGTGCAGCACCCGGTCGGCGTGGGCCGCCGCGGCCGGGTCGTGGGTGACCATCACGATCGTATGGCCGAGATCGTCGACGGCGCGGCGCAGGATCCGCAGGATTTCGCCGCTCGCCCGGCTGTCGAGGTTGCCGGTCGGCTCGTCCGCGAACGTGAGCTGCGGCCGGGCCACGAGCGCGCGGGCGATGGCCACCCGCTGCTGCTGACCGCCGGAGAGCTCGCTCGGCCGGTGCGAGAGGCGGTCCCCGAGCCCGAGCGTGGCCACCACCTCGTCGAGCACGGCCCGGTCGGGTCGCCTCCCCGCGAGGGCCAATGGGAGCGTGATGTTCTCGAGCGCCGAGAGGGTCGGCAGGAGGTTGAAGGACTGGAACAGGAAGCCGATCGAGTCGCGCCGCAGCCTCGTGAGCTCCCGGTCGGAGGGCTTCGAGAGGTCGCGCCCGTCGACGAACGCGCTGCCCGAGGTCAGCCGGTCGAGGCCGGCCACCACGTGCATGAGCGTCGACTTGCCGGATCCCGACGGGCCCATGATCGCCGTGAAGCGGCCACGCTCGAATTCGACGGTCACGCCGTCGAGGGCGCGGACCGCGCTGTCACCGGTGCCGTACACCTTCACGGCGTTCACGGCGGACGCCGCGGCGGTGTGTTGTTGAGTTGTCGTCGTCGTTGCCATGCCGACGAAAGTAGGTCCGCACGGGCGCGGCGAAAACGCCCGCCGAGTGGATCCGGGTGTACCCCCAAAGGAGGAGGCCGCGTCCCCCGGGAGGCGATTCGGATGCAGGGATCGGGCGCTACGCTCGGCCACGTGGCCACACGACCGGCATCCGCGGCGAGAGTCCCGATCGGGCGCGAGCTCCTGCTCGACGGCGCGATCGCGGTCGCGGTGTTCGGCGTGTCGCTCGCGCTGGTCGCGGGCGGCGCGGGCCCGCACGCCGGCGAGCTCGACGCCGCGTCGGTGCTGCTCACGGCCCTCACCTCGCTGCCGCTGGTGGCGCGCCGCTACGCGCCGCTCGGCGTCTTCCTGCTGACGGCCGCCGCCAGCGTGGCCCTGAGAGCGGTGGTGGACTTCGACGGGCCCCCGCTCGGCCCGACCCTCGCGCTCTACTGGCTCTCGGCCGGGCGCGACGAGTCCGGGCTCGGCGTGAGGCCGACGCTCGCGCTGGTCGCCGCGATGCTCGTCGCGCACCTGACGGCGACCGGCCTGCACGCCGACCGGTTCCCTCTCGCCGAGACCCTGTGGGGTGTGGTCGTCTGGGGCGGGGCGTGGCTCGCCGGCGACCGCACACGGCTGCGGCGCGAGCGGATGGCCGAACTCGAGGAGCGCGCGCTGCGCGCCGAGCGCGAGAGCGAACGGGAGCGCCGGCTCGCGGCGGCCGAGGAGCGCACGCGCATCGCGAGGGACCTCCACGACTCTGCCGGACACGCGATCAACGTGATCCTCGTGCACGCCGGACTCGGGCGGATCAGGAGCCGAAACGATCCCGAGGGCGCCCGCGCCGCGCTCGAGACCATCGAGGAGGTGGCTCGCGAGACGGCCGGCGAGATCGACCAGATCGTCCAGGTGCTGCGCGACGACGGCTCGCGCGCCGAGGCGCCCGGCGACGTGGAGCCGCCGCCCGGACTGGCGGCGCTCGGGGCGCTGATCTCCCGCCACCGCGCCGCCGGGCTCGACGTGACCGCGACGATCCGCGGCGACCGCCGGCCGCTGCCACCGGGCCTCGAGCAGGGCGCCTACCGCATCCTGCAGGAGGCGCTCACCAACGCCGCCCGCCACGGGGACGGGAGCGCCGTCGTGGACGCGGCCTACGGCGAGGCCGCCCTCGAGATCAGCGTGTCGAACCCGGTGCGGCCCGGTGGCGATGCGGCGCCCGCCGGCGGGCACGGGGTGATCGGCATGCGCGAGCGTGCCTCGCTGCTCGGCGGCAGCCTCGAGACGGGGGCGCGCGGCGGCCGCTTCCGGCTGCACGCCCGGTTGCCGTTCGCCCGATGACCGGCGAGCGCATCCGGGTGCTGATCGTCGACGACGACGACCTCATGCGCGCCGGCCTGCGCGGCGTGCTGTCGAGCGACCCCGGGATCGAGGTGGCCGGCGAGGCGAACGACGGGCGCGACGCGCTCTACCGCACTCGGCTCCTCTCGCCCGACGTCGTGCTGATGGACGTGCGCATGCCGGACCTCGACGGCATCGGCGCGACGCGCGAGCTGCTGGCCGCGTTTCCCGAGACGAGGGTCGTGATCCTCACCACGTTCGAGCAGGACGACTACATCTTCGGGGCGCTGAGCGCCGGCGCGTCGGGCTTCCTCCTGAAGCGCACCCGCCCCGAGGAGCTGATCGCGGCGATCCACACCATCGCCAGCGGAGACTCGCTCCTCTCGCCATCGGTCACGAGCCGCGTGATCGAGCGCATGGCGGCGCACCCGGAGCCGGACGCGTCGCACGAGGCACGCCTGGCCGAGCTGACTCCGCGCGAGCGCGAGGTGCTCGAGCTGGTGGCGCGCGGGCTCTCCAACGGCGAGATCGCCGCCGAGCTCGTGATCGAGGAGTCGACGGTCAAGACGCACGTGAAGCGCGTGGTCGGGAAGCTCGGGGTCCGCGACCGCGTGCAGGCGGTGATCTTCGCCTACGAGAGCGGGCTCGCCGGGCCGGGCGCCTGAGCCCGGCCCGGGTCGTCCGATTCGTTCAAGACGCCGGGCCGGTTTCGCGGCAGGATGCAGGGCATGGTCGATCTCGATGCCGCCGCCTCCTTCCTCGCCGGTCACGGGCGCCTGCTCGACAGACGCCGCTTCGAGCTGCTGGCACGGGACGGCTCGGCCGACGCGGCGCTCGCGGCACTGGCCGGCTATCGCAACGACGACGGCGGCTACGGCTGGGGGCTCGAGCCCGACCTGCGGGCGCCCGAGAGCCAACCCGGATGCGCGCTGCACGCGTTCGAGGTGTTCGAGGACGTCGCGCCCGCCACGAGCCCGCGGGCCGTGGAGCTGTGCGACTGGCTCCTGTCCGTGACGCTGCGCGACGGCGGGCTGCCGTTCGCCCTGCCGGTGAGCGATCCGGCCGGCTGCGCGCCGTTCTGGGCGGGGGCCGACCCGACGGTCTCATCGCTCCAGATCACATCGATCGTCGCGGCTGTCGCGCACCGCGTCGCCGCCGGCGACCCGGCCGTCGCGCGGCACCCGTGGCTGTCGCGCGCGACCGACTACTGCGTCGCCGCCGCGGAGGACCTGCCCGAGGACCCGCCGGCGATGTCGCTCGCGTTCGCGGTGCAGCTGCTCGACGCCGCGCACCCGACGCACCCGCGCGCGGCCGGCGCGGTCGCCCGCCTCGGCCGGCTGATCCCGGCCGACGGCCTGCTGCGCGTGCGCGGCGGCCTCGAGGACGAGCTCATGCGGCCGCTCGATTTCGCGCCGTTCCCAGGCGGGCCGGCGCGCGAGCTGTTCGCGCCCGAGCTGGTCGCCGCCGAGCTGGAGCGGCTCGCGGCCGGGCAGCAGGACGACGGCGGCTGGCGCGTCGACTTCGCGAGCTACTCGCCGCAGGCCGCGCTCGAGTGGCGCGGCCACATGACGGTGAGGGCGATCTCGATCCTGAAGGGGAACGCGGCGCTCTAGCTGACGCGGCGGCGCGGCGGCGCGGCGCGCGCTCCCCGGCACCCGAAACACGCCCCCGCCCGGCTCGAGTGTCGAGTTGGTCCCCGTGACGGGGACCAACTCGACAGTGGACCGCCTGCCGGCGGAAATCAGCCGGGGGTGGGCCTCGCGCCAGAGCCCTCTAGGCCGTCCTCCCCCGGTCGGCGAAGCGCCGGAAGATGCCGACGAACGGCAGCAGGATGATCACGCCGATGATCGCCCCGAAGATGCCGCCGAAGTCGAACACGTCGTCGTCGCCGATGCCCATCCAGACCGTGAAGATCAGGTAGCCGAGCAGCGCCCCGGCGAGCCCCAGCAGCAGCGAGAACAGCCACGACTTGGGCCCGCTGAGGCCGCTCCACATGTCCGGAACGAGTAGACGCCCGACGACACCGGCGACGAAGCCCAACAGGATTGCTCCGATCACAACCACTCCTTTGTCGGAGAAGGCCAGCGTACCGTGGCCGAGTCCCGCGGCTACCATCGGCGAAGCTCCGGAGAGGTGGCCGAGTGGCTGAAGGCACTCGCCTGCTAAGCGAGTAGGGGGCGGAAAGCTCTCTCGAGGGTTCGAATCCCTCCCTCTCCGCTCTCCGCCCCCGGGCGCGCCCTACGTGAGCGCGCCCTCGAGCCGCAGCAGGAACTGCTTGCGCTCCGCGCCGCCCGTGTAGCCGCCCAGCTTCCCGCCGGTGCGGACCACGCGATGGCACGGCACCACGATCGGGATCGGGTTCGCGCCGAGGGCGTTGCCCGCGGCGCGCACGGCGCGCGGGCTGCCCGCGCGGCCGGCCACGCCGGCGTAGGTGCTCAGGTCGCCGTATCCGATCCTCGCGGTGGCGCGCAGCACGCTCCTCGTGAAGCCGTGCGTGAGCGACCAGTCGATCGGCAGGTCGAACCGCTTCCGTTTGCGCTCGAAGTACTCGTCGAGCTCGCGGCGCACCTCGTCCAGGCGGGCCGGCGACTCGAGCACCCGCGGCGACACCTTCGCCGCCAGCTCCTCGAGCACTGCGTCCCTGTCGCCCCCCGGATAGGAGAGCCGCACGAGGCCACGCGGCGTCGTCGCGACGGTCAGCGCGCCGAGCGGCGAGTCCACGTCCGCGTAGGCCACGTCGACCAGTCCCTCGGCGGCCGCCCGCTCGGCGAGCCTCCGCCCGAGCGCGGGCGGGGCCTCGGCGGGCAGCCCTGCGGCCGCCTCGCGCAGCGCGCGCTCCATGTCGTTCATCGAGTCCACTCCTCTCGTAACTTCCTCAGGCCCTCGTGGACGTTCCGCCGCGCCGCCTCCTCCGAGGAGTCGAGCAGCTCGGCCAGCTCGCCGTAGGGCATCCCGAGCACCGACCGGCAGAAGACGGCTGTGCGCTGCTTCGGCGGGAGGTCGCGCAGGGACGCCCCGAGCTCCGGGGCGCCGTCCCGGGTGGCGGCTCCGC
>DASXAA010000023.1:0-1887 GCA_036407035.1 Thermoleophilaceae bacterium
GGTGTCCGCGCAGATAGCCCACACCGCCGCCGAGACGACCGGCACGGGCATCTCCTCTGACTCCTTGAACTGCTGGCGGTAGAGCTGCGCGATCTCCGCGCCCGACGGGTTGATGAAGTCCGCGAACGAGTACGGCAGGCCCAGCTGACCCGCCCACACCGCGCTCTGCGGCGAGGAGCCGAGCAGCCACGGCTCGGGCCGCTCGGGCAGGCCCGGCAGCGTCGACGAGAGCCGGGCGAATGGATGATCCGCCGGCAGCTCGCCCTTCAGGTAGCCGAGCAGCTCGGCGAGCTGCTGCGGGAAGTCATCCGGCGAGGCCTCGCGGCGGTCGCGCTGGAGCGCGAACATCGTGAGCCCGTCCGTGCCCGGCGCGCGCCCGAGCCCGAGGTCGATTCGCCCGGGATAGAGGCCGCTCAGCGCGCTGAAGGTCTCCGCGACCTTGAACGGGCTGTAGTGCGGCAGCATGATCCCGCCGCTGCCGACCCGGATGCGCGCCGTCGCGGCCGCGATCGGGCCGATCAGCACCTCGGGCGCCGCGCTCGCCAGTCCGGGCGTGCCGTGGTGCTCGGCAACCCAGTAGCGCTGATAGCCGAGCGAGTCGGCCAGCCGCGCGAGGTCGAGTGTGTTGTGCAGCGCGTCCGAGCCGGTCGAGCCCTCGGGTATGGGCGACTGGTCGAGAACGCTGAGACGGAAGTCGAGGCTCATGCGCCGGCCGCGGACTCTGGCACGGGCGCCTCGGCCCGTGCACGCGCGGGCGGGCGCCTGAGCGGGATCAGGATCGCGCTGGCGACCGCGCCCACGCCCGCGAAGATCCCGGCGAGCACGAACGCTCGATCGAAGCCGCTCGTCAGAGCCGAATGGACGCTCGTCTGCCCGAGCAGGCTGGCCGTTCGGGTCGTGGCGGTGGTGGCCAGGATCGCCAGCCCGAGCGAGGCCCCGATCTGCCTCGAGGTGTTGATCAGCCCGGAGGCGATGCCGAGCTGCCGTGGCTCGACGCCCGCCATGCCGGCGACCGTGACGGACACGAACGTCGTCCCGATGCCCGCGCCCGCAATCACGAACGGCACGAAGATCTCGCTCCAGTAGCTACCCGTCGGACCGGCCTGTCCCATCCAGACGAGGCCGATGGCGATCATGCCCATGCCGAGCACGAGCAGGCGGCCTGCGCCGACGTGCTGGAGCCGCTTGCCGGCGATTTGCGCCGCCGCGGCGAGCGTGATCGCAGGCGGGAGGAAGGCGAGGCCCGTCTGGATCGGGGTGAAGTCGTGCACCTCCTGCAGGTAGAGCGAGGCGAAGTACCACATGGCGAACGCCGAGCTGCCGAGCATCAGGACCACGATGTTCGCTCCGCTGAGCTGGCGCGAACGGAAGATGCTGAGCGGCATGAGCGGCGCCTTGGCGAAGCGCGCCTCGATCGCGATGAAGATGCCGAGGAGAGCGACCGCGATCGCCAGCGTGATGAGCGTGCGCGCGGAGCCCCAGCCGTACTGCTCGGTCTTGACGATCCCGAAGGTGAGCACGATCAACCCGAGCGTGCCGGTGATCGCGCCCGCCAGATCGAAGTTCCGGCGCGAAGGCGCCTCGGGCTTCTCGGCGCCGATCACCCGTAGCGCGGCCAGAGTCGTGACCGCGCCGATCGGCACGTTGATGAAGAGGATCCAGCGCCAACTCAGGAACTGGGTGAGCGCGCCGCCGACCAGCACGCCTACCGAGCCGCCCGCGGCACCCATCGCCCCCCAGGCGCCGAGTGCCTTGTTGCGCTCGCCGCCCTCGGTGAAGGTGGCGGTGATGATCGACAGCGTGGCCGGTGCCACCACCGCGCCGCCGAGCCCCTGGATGCCGCGCGCGACGATCAGCATCCCCTGCGACTGCGCGAGGCCGCCGACG